>JAADFA010000154.1 GCA_013153135.1 Chloroflexota bacterium | reverse complement strand
CGCCTTCCTCTCACTACGTGAGTTCTACAACATTTGCGTGCACCCCCCGAACATGAGTGCCTTGACACGCGGCTCAGCATCGCCTATAATCGGCCCCGCTGTCGGCCATAATTCTATGGTCGGGGATGAGTTGGCTTAAGTGCTAGGTGTAAGGAGATGGAACAATGCCACCTGTACCTAAGAAGAAGATCCCCCGCTCGTATACTCGCCATCGCCGTTCGCGATGGATGCGCATTCAGGCCAAGCAGCTAGTTCCTTGCCCCAACTGTGGGCAACCCAAACTGCCGCATCGCGTATGCCCGCATTGTGGCTACTACAAAGGCCGTGAGGTGATCGAGGGCGAAGAATAAGCCCAGAGCTTAGACCTCGAGGGTGTTAAACGTCTGGCCCTAAAGCAAAGCCGACCGGGAAGGTCGGCTTTTTTGTTTATCCTCGCGACGATCATCAAACCTTGGGGTTTCATTTTGCGTATGACCTCGTGGGAGGTGAAGGGATGAGCGCTCGTGAGCTCGCCTTGGCGGTCGTTCTCCCAGGCCAGGGCTCCCAATACGTCGGCATGGGACATGCTCTGGCGCAAGCATTCCCTGAAGCGCGACGTATCTTTGAGGAAGCTGACCGCATTTTGGGTTACGCCCTCTCGCAATTAATGTGGCACGGGCCTGAGGATAAGCTGAATCAAACCGTGCACACCCAGCCCGCTGTCTTCGTCCACGCGGTAGCCGCATGGACGGTGCTCCAACATCGCCTGGGCACGTGGCGCCCCCGTTGGACCGCTGGGCATTCCTTGGGGGAACTCAGTGCGTTGGTCGTTTCAGGCGCGCTGGATTTCGCCCAAGCCCTTCGTTTAGTCCAGGAGCGCGCGCGACTCATGGCCCAGGCTGGACGCCAAAACCCGGGGCGTATGGCCGCAATTTTGGGGCTGCCCATTGAGAAAGTTGAAGCTATCGTGCAGCGTGTGAGTCAACGAGTGGGCTTGGTTCAAGTTGCGAACGACAATTGTCCGGGCCAAGTTGTCGTTTCGGGCACACCCGAAGGGGTAACCCACGCGGTCAACGAAGCTAAACAAGAAGGTGCTCGGCGAGCCGTGGTCCTCAAGGTGAGCGTTGCCGCGCATTCTTTGTTGATGGCACCGGCGCAAGAAGCCTTCAATGCGGTATTGGCCCAGATCGGGCTACGTGACCCCGAGACGCCCGTGGTAGGCAACGTGGCCGCTCGCCCCCTACACAAAGCCGATGCCTTGTTCGCCGATTTGAGCGCGCAACTGACCGGCCGCGTGCGTTGGCGCGAAAGCATCGAGTATCTGGTTGAACGCGGGACGCGAGTCTTCCTCGAAGTTGGGCCGGGGAATGTGCTCAGCAACCTTATCAAGCGCATCCGCCGCGATGTGCGTCGGCTTGCTTTTGGTGAACCTGAGGACCTGGCCACGGTCGAACAAGTCTTGCGCGACCTCGCAGCTTAACGCTGCAACAGCATATAGAGCCCCATCGCGAGCCCTGCACATGCAGGCAGGGTAAGGAACCACGCCCACAACATATCCCGCACAACCCCCCAACGCACCTGACGCCAACGTTCGGCCGCGCCGGTTCCCAGGATCGCCGAGCTCATCACGTGGGTTGTGCTGACTGGACCGCCGAGCCAGGCTGCGGTGGCGATAACCACACCGCCGCCCAGCTGAGCCAAGAACCCATGCATGGGCCGGACGCGGAAAATGCGTCCGCCCAACGTTCGAATGATAGACCAACCACCGACAGAGGTGCCTAACGCGATAGCGCCTGCTGCGGTTAGGATAACCCACTGGGGCACTTCAAAATGCTCGAGGTAACCTCGTGAGAGCAGGGCCAACGTCATCAAACCCATGGTCTTTTGCGCATCATTCGCACCATGGCTGAGAGCCAACGCAAAAGATGTGGCAATCTGCCCGACGCGGAAAAAGGTGTTAATACGCGGGGACGCGGCCTGTGCGAGCCACAGGGTCAGCCGCGTAAGCAGATATCCCGCGGCGAACCCCGCGGGCGGCGAAATGAGTAGTGCAAGCAAGACTTTGCGCAAACCTGCCCACTGCACTGCACGCCAGCCCCAGCTGGCCACGCCCGCCCCCACAAGCCCCCCAATAAGCGCGTGCGATGATGACGAGGGCAACCCTAGCCACCATGTAAAGAGATTCCAAGCAATGGCTGCAAGGAGTGCAGCTAACGCGGTCTCAAGGGACATGGCTTCAGGGGCCAACAACTCCGCGCCAATGGTATGTGCCACCGCGACGCCGAACAGAAGCGGTCCTAAAAATTCCCCAAGTGCAGTCCACAGCAGAGCCTGCCGCGGGCCCATCGCGCGCGACGTGATCACGACCGCGACGATGTTCGCGCTATCGTGGAAGCCATTAAGAAAATCGAACACCAACGCGAGCGCAAGGAAAAACATGAGCAGGGGGTCTTGGAGCACGGCAAACCTCCTGCGGGGGAATTGAACCAAAGACAAAACCAGGGCCTCCGCCCATGACGAAGGCCCTGGCGCACGTGCTTCAACACGCGGCAGGCCGTGTTAGGCCGCGACGGGTCGCGGTGTCGACCCATCCTTGGGGTGCGGCGGTGGGAAAATCGCCTCAAATTCTTCCCGGGTCAGCGTTTCTTTCTCAAGGAGCTTTTCCGCGACTCGGTCAAGCACATCGCGATATTGCTGCAAGATGCTCTTGGCCTTTTCATAGGCGCTACGGACTAAGCGCTGCACCTCGCGGTCGATCTTTTCAGCCACAGCCTCCGAGTAATCCCGTTGCTCCGCGATCTCGCGCCCCAAGAAAATAAGCTCCTCACTACGGCCAAAAGTCATTGGCCCTAGTTCTTCGCTCATGCCAAAGCGCATGACCATGGTGCGCGCCAGACGAGTCACCTGCTCCAGATCGTTCGCCGCGCCCGTGGTCACATCGTCGAAGACCAGTTCCTCCGCTGCGCGACCGCCCAACAGGCCGACCATGTCTGCGAAGAGCTTTTTACGCGAAGCCAACATTCGATCGCGCTCGGGAAAGCTCATAGTATAGCCCCCGGCCATACCGCGCGGGATAATGGTGATTTTGTGGACTGGGTCGGCCTCGGGCAGGGCTTGCATAACCACGGCGTGCCCAGCCTCGTGATAGGCCAAGATGCGGCGTTCAGCTTCGTCAATAACGCGGCTCTTGCGCTCAGGGCCGAGAACCACGCGCTCGATCGCGTCCTCCAGTTCCCGTTGGGTAATGACCTTCTTACCCCGGCGCACGGCCAAAATCGCGGCTTCATTGACCAAGTTCTCCAAGTCCGCGCCCACGAAGCCGGGCGTCGCCCGGGCGATGGCCTCGAGGTCGACGTCGGGGGCGAGGGGCTTGCCGCGGGTATGCACCTTGAGAATCTCCAGGCGGCCTTTAAGGTCCGGCCGGTCGACGACGATACGGCGGTCAAAGCGACCAGGCCGCAACAAAGCCGGGTCAAGGATGTCGGGCCGGTTGGTCGCGGCCATTACAATGATGCCCGTGGTACTATCAAAGCCATCCATCTCCACGAGCAGCTGGTTGAGGGTTTGCTCCCGTTCATCGTGACTGCCGCCCAACCCTGCACCCCGATGTCGCCCGACCGCGTCGATCTCGTCGACGAACACAATGCTGGGCGCGTGTTTACGAGCCTGTTGGAACAGGTCCCGCACGCGGCTCGCGCCTACACCGACAAACATCTCCACAAATTCTGAGCCCGAGATCGAGAAGAAAGGCACACCCGCTTCACCTGCGACGGCCTTCGCCAGCAAGGTCTTACCCACACCCGGCGGGCCAATGAGCAACACGCCTTTAGGAATGCGCGCGCCAACCTCGATAAACTTCTGCGGTTCTTTCAAAAATTCGACCACTTCCATGAGCTCTTGTTTCGCCTCATCCGCGCCTGCGACGTCGTTGAAAGTGACATCCGGGCGTTTCCCCTGGATGAGCCGCGCGCGCGATTTGCCAAAGGCCATGGCTGCGTTGCCCCCAGCCTGGCTTTGGCGAATGTAGAACCACATGAGCCCGCCGATAAGGAGAAGGGGGAACACAATGGTGCCGAAAAAGCTAAGTAGCTCGGGCCACATCTTTCGAGGCACGAACTCGATGCGAACCCGTTGCGCGTCCAGATCCTGAGGCGTCACGCCGAGTTTGGACAACGCGTCAAGGAATGTATCAGGGGCGTTGGGCATGGGCAGGACCGCGTCCTCATCATCCTGGTACTTGACGATCACCCGATGTTCATCCACAACCAGCTGCTTGACCTGGCCGTCCTTGATTTGAGCCGCCAGTTCATTTAGCGCCAATCCTTGATCCTTTTCCCCGGGCCGCCCACTGCCCGAAAAGAGGGCCCACAACAGACCGAGCAAAAACAGCACGACCAAGGGCCCCCATGGAAGTCGCGCTGTAGCGGTTCGAGGCTCCTTCTGCTCCACACTTACCCTCCTTCAAAATTTGTGCCGTTACCGCGCCTTTGGAAGGCAGGATTATACCATCGGGGTATTAGAAGGATATCAACACCCCACACCCTTAGACTGACTCGGGCTGGGGCATTCCTTTTTCATTATACGTACGCGGTCGAGAAACGCAATAACTTGCCCTGCGTGTGGACGTTCCTAAACGGAAACGGGCCTAAATTAGGCAGTCGACTCGGGGCGCCCACATGCACAAGTTCCCCCATAAAGGTTGCCTTGCTTCTTGGCAAGAAACTGTTATGTAAGCGCGACCAGCTTATATAAACTGTACTTCCGATACATTTGACGAGCTTCCCGGACTCGGGTATACTATGCCGTTGGCCTGGGTCCCCACAAGGGGGCGTATGGGTTATGTTTGTCTTTGGCAGGAGGGCGATCGATGAAACGCTATCAACCGAAAATCCGCCGACGCTTGCGGGTACATGGTTTCCGCGCGCGGATGCGCACACGGGGCGGGCGCAAGGTGCTCAAACGCCGTCGCCTTAAAGGGCGCCATCGCTTGACCGTGCGCATGAATGAGCACGTCAAGCGCATTAATTGGAACGGGCGCTACTCGCCGAACCGGTAGCCCTCGCCCCAAAGGTGAGCACGGGTGAAGCGGCGCTACCGTCTGCGCAAACGCCGGGATTTCGAACGCCTGTATCGTGAAGGGCAGGCCTATGTTCACCCCCTGGTCGTGTTGCGGGTGGCGCCCAACGATGTCGGTCACCCTCGCATTGGAATTACGGTGAGCCGCGCGGTGGGCAAGGCTGTGCATCGA
The DNA here is from genome assembly GCA_013153135.1 of Chloroflexota bacterium. Classification (GTDB taxonomy): domain Bacteria; phylum Chloroflexota; class Anaerolineae; order Anaerolineales; family DRMV01; genus JAADEN01. The sequence goes on along the minus strand of JAADFA010000154.1, from coordinate 11,821 downwards.
AACAAAGTTAAACGCCGGTTGCGCGAGATTATGCGTCTGCGCCTGAACCAACTGGCGCCAGGATACGATTACTGGCTCATCGCGCGGCCCCCCAGTGCTGCGGTTTCGTATTGGGCCCTGGACGACGCAGTGACATCGCTCTTACAGCGTGCCGGCTTGTTGTACCCTACATTTACACACGAGGATGGCCATGAGCAGCACGAAGCCCGCGCCTGAGCAGCCCTTCCCTTGGGGATTTCGGCCAGAAAATCCCCCTTTGCCCTCGCTGCGGGATCTGCCGCGCACGCCACGCTATTGGCCGCGATGGGTTCTCCTGCTGCTCATCCGCGCATATCAGCTGACTTTCTCCCGGATGCTGCCCGCGAACACGTGCCGCTTTTATCCCACGTGTTCGCATTACGGTTACGAAGCCATTTATAAGTACGGCGCGCTTAAGGGCGGTCTGATGGCGGTGTGGCGCGTGTTGCGCTGTAACCCCTTTAACCCCGGCGGTTACGACCCCGTACCTTAACACCGCCGGTATGTCGAAGAAGGATGTAGAAGCATGGAACGGACAACGCATCGGCTTTGGTGGCCTCTCATCTTAGTTTTGGCTACTTTCACAACAGCCTGTACGCGCATTGCACCAAGTAGCTGGCCTGGCCTGCGCGTGCATGGCGATGTCCTCTACGTTGCCAATCAACAGCATGTCTATGTCCTTTCCCTGCCCGAGGGTCAGGTGCGCTGGACCTTCCCCGAGGAAGCGGACCGTAAGCGTACGTTCTTCGCCGCACCCACCCTAGCGGGCGATGTGCTGTTGGTCGGCGGGTACGATAACGTGCTGTACGCCTTGGACGCGCAGACGGGCGCCGAGCGCTGGACCTTCACCCAAGCCCGCGACCGTTACATCGCGTCCCCCTTGGCTGCCAATGGCCGTATCTACGCGCCCAATGCGGACGGAACCCTGTACGTGCTTGATGAACAGGGTCAACTAAAATGGACCTTCGTCAGCGCGGCCGCATTGTGGGCCCAGCCTATATTAGATGACGGGCGTCTGTACCTGGCCAGCATGGACCATACCCTCTACGTCCTCGACCCTGAGAGCGGCCAGGTTCTATGGCAGACTACGCTACCCGGCGCGCTGCCCGCAGAACCCGCGGTGGCTGAGGATGGTATATTCGTCGCCGCGCTCGCGCCTGTCCTCACCGCGCTGGAACCCGAGGACGGCACCCTCCGCTGGCAACAAGATCTGCAGGGCTGGGTGTGGCACCAACCCGTGGTCGCTGACGGTTTGGTCGTAGTCGCAGATATGCAAGGTATGGTCTACGCGTTTGACGTTCAAACTGGTGAACCCCGCTGGACGTACCAAGCCGGCGCGGCCGTGGTCGCTCGGCCTGCCATCTATGAGGACACCCTTTACATCGCGACCCGCCAAGGGGACCTGATTGCCCTGACCTGGCCCGAGGGCCAAGAACAGTGGCGTCGTCACGTCCAAGAGATCGAAGAGGATGGCTTTGCCGGACCCATCCTGGTCGCGCCAGAGCACGAGCTTCTCTTTACACCTACGATGAATAGCAAACGCTTCTTCTACGCGTGGACCTTGGACGGAACCCTCCGCTGGGGCTTCCCCACGGAGCAATAAGGACAAAGGCTTATGTGGACCACCCTCGTCGTCCAACCCATGCTCAATTTGCTCTTATGGATTTACGCGCTGGTCGGCAATTTCGGCCTCGCGATCATCATCTTTACCGTGCTCATCCGGCTGGCCTTGTATCCGCTTATGCGCCAGCAAACCAAGAGCGCGGAAGCGATGCAAAAACTGCAACAGGACCCGCGCTGGAGGGAAATCCAGCGCAAATACAAAAATGACCGGGAGCGGCTCGCCCAAGAGCAAATGAAGCTGTATCAAGAGATGGGCGTCAACCCCTTCGCGTCGTGCCTGCCCATGCTTATTCAAATCCCCGTAATCTTTGGGCTTTATCAAGCCATTATCCTGGCCTTGGGTAACACGCCAGCCCAGCTGCTCGAGCTCACCGCGCTGATCTACCCAGGCTGGGACGCGGCCCAACTGTTGCCCATCGATAGCCGCTTCTTGTGGATGGGCCTCAGCCGGCCTGAGCGCCTGCCTCTGCCTGGGCTCGGCTTCGGGCTGCCTGTGCTCGCCATCCTGGTAGCCTATACAGGCTTTGTGCAAGCCAACGCCGCGTCGCGGGTTACCCCAAGCGGCTCGGAGCAAGCCCAAAGCATGGGCAAGATGATGACGTACTACATGCCCTTGATGCTGGGTTACTTCTCCATGACCTTCGCGTCGGGCCTGGCTTTGTACTTTTTAACCAGCAACCTGGTCTCCATCGCCCAATACGCCTTGATGGGCAAGCTCTCGTGGCAAGACTTCATCCCCTTTGGGGGGAAGAAAGGGTAGGCTCCGCCCAGCCGCACCTCAGGTTACAGCGCGGGTCCACATAGAGCCATGGTAAGATGAAAATATCCGAGCACCGACGCTCGGATCGGCCGCGCGTCGGTGTTTTGCCACTTGGCCTACCAGGAGAGCCATCATGAGCAGCAAGCGTCGACGAGCGCGACCGGCGCGGCGTTCTGCCTCACCGCGCCACCGTCGTCCTACGCGGCGCTCCAAGCGCGTTTCTACACCTAATAACCCGCCCTTGCGTCGCGAAGAGCGGGCGGTCGCGAGCATCCTGCATCGCCTCTTTCGCATTCTGGAGGTGCACATCCAGTTCCGCATCCAACCACCGCCCCAACGCCAGGACGACCATGTGCACGTGGTGCTGTGGGGCGCAGACATTGCACTGTTCACCCGGCCCGAAGTGCAAGACCGCTTTGAAGCGCTACAACTGCTTGTCCAGCTCATGGCCAGCCATCAGCTCGGGGGGCGCCAAATCCACGTCGTTTTCCACGTGGATGAAGAGGCCACGCGCGCGGCTGAAGCCATCAAAGCCCAAGCCGAAGCCACCGCGGATGAGGTTTGGCGCACAGGCGAACCGCGCGCCCTGCCCCCCATGAACGCGGCCGACCGCCGTGTGGTACACATGGCCCTGCACCAAGACCCGCGTGTCGAAACCCGGTCCCAAGGCGAAGAACCAAACCGCCGCGTGGTCATCTCCCCCCGCCAACCGTGGTTTCCGCCAGGGATGGACGAGCCTCAAGCCCAAACCCTGCCCGAACAGCCTGAGAACGCAAGCGGACTCGACGAGCCTTCGCCCGACGAAAGGAGGTGAACCATGCGGCTACAAGGCAAACGGGTGGTCATCCTCGTCGACCAAGGCTTTGAAGATCTGGAGTTTTGGGTCCCGCGGATGCGCCTGGAAGAAGAAGGCGCGGAGGTCATCGTCGCCAGCCGAGAACCGGGGCGCTATACAGGCAAACATTGCCTGAAGGCCGAAGCGACCACCGCGGCGCGCGACATTGACCCCGCGAGCGTGGACGCGGTCGTGGTACCTGGCGGGTGGGCGCCAGATAAACTCCGCCGCGACCCGGGCGTGCTGGACTTGGTGCGCGGGGTATATCACCAGGGCAAAATCGTGGCCAGCCTGTGCCATGGAGGATGGGTGCTCATCTCCGCGGGCATCGTCGCGGGGCACAAAGCCACAGGCTCGCGCGGCATCCGTGACGACATCCTCAACGCGGGCGGCACATGGGTTGACGAGCCCGCGTTTCGAGATGGCAACTTGGTCTGGGGCCGCGTGGTGCAAGACATTCCCGCGTTCTGCCGGGTGTTGGTGGACGCGCTGGCCGAGGGGTAGCCCATGGCCGACGAACCCCGTCTGACCCACCTGGACGATCAGGGCCGGGCCCGCATGGTGGACGTGGGCTGGAAGCCCGAGACCGAACGCGTCGCGGTTGCGAAGGGCGAAGTGCACATGCGGCCCGAGACCTTTGACCTCATCCGCCGCGGCGCGCTCAAAAAGGGCGACGTGCTCACCGTCGCGCAGATTGCGGGGGTCATGGCCGCGAAGAAGACGGCCGACCTCATCCCCCTGTGCCATCCCCTGCCCCTAACCCACATCCACGTCGAGCTCACCCTGCGGCCCGATTGGCCGGGCGTGGAAATTACCGCGACGGTGCGCACCAAGGCCCGGACTGGCGTAGAAATGGAAGCCCTCACCGCGGTCAGTGTCGCGGCCTTGACCATCTACGACATGGCCAAAGCCGCGGAGAAGACCATGCGCATCACCAACATCCGGCTCATCGAAAAGCGCGGGGGCCTCAGCGGCGATGTCCGCAACGAATAAGCCCCGTGCGTTGGTTCTGGTAAATCCACGCGCGGGGCGCGGGAACCGGGCCCAACGCGGGGCGCGCGACGTGATACAACATTGGCGCCGTTGGGGGTGGCAGGTTGAGGTTCAGGCTCCACGGCGTCGCGCGGTTGTACCGGAGATTGTGCGCGCGGCAGCTCGCCGCGGGGTGCACGTTGTTCTAGCGGCTGGAGGCGACGGCACATACCGCCTAGTAGCGGAGGGCTTGCTCGGCACTGAAGCTGCGCTGGCACCTTTGCCTCTGGGTAGCCGCAACGTGCTCGCGCAAGCCCTGGGTGCACCCATGCCCGGCCCGGGCTGGCGCTGGCGTTGGCCTCGCTGGCTGCACGCGCTGGCCCAGGGCCATGCATGCCCCTATCCAGTAGCCCGAGTCAATGGCCACCTCTTCCTCTCCTGGGCCGGATGGGGGTTTGATGCCGCGGTGGTCCACGCGCTGGAACGGGCGCGGCGCGGGCCGCGAGGCGGGGTTGTGCTGCGTTACCTCGCGGCCGGATGGCGCATTGCTCGCAAGTGGCCGGGCTTTTGGCGGCGGGACGACGAGACCGGTCCGTGGTGGATGGGGCTGCTCTATCAACAGCCCCGATATGCAGGCGGATACGTGCGATTGCCAAGGCCCCGGGGCACGGGCTGGTGGCTCTGGTGGGTCCCAGGCCACGGGATGTTCGGCTTGCTCCATGCCCTGCGCGGCCTGATACGTGGCCATCACGCCCCGCGTGAACACGGCTTCATGCCCGCGCAGCCTGGTTCGTGGCATTTCGACCGCGCCATCCCTTTGCACGTGGACGGCGACCCTGCGCCCATAGCCACACGCGTCCACTGGAAGCCTGAACCACGCGCGCTCTGGCTCTGGGTCCCACACGGGCACCCTTTTGGCCCGGAATGTTATAATCGCATTACCGCCAACTCGGGCGCAGAGGGGACCTGAAGGCCGGTTGAGGCACATTCCATCTAAAACCCGTTGAGGACGGCCATGAGTGACACCCCATTACGAATCATTCCATTAGGAGGCTTGGGCGAGATCGGCAAAAACATGATGGCCTACGAGTACGGTGAGGATATCCTCATCGTCGACACAGGCCTAATGTTCCCCCCGAACGACCTTCTGGGCGTGGATTACATCATCCCAGACTTTCAGTACTTGTACGACAAGGCCCATCGAGTCAAGGGTATCGTCTACACCCACGGCCACGAAGACCACACCGGCGCTGTTCGTCATGTGCTTGAGCGCATCCCCGCGCCCATGTACGCGACGCCCTTGACCAAAGGCCTGCTCGAAGTCAAACTCAAAGGCGATAAAATCCTGCGTAACATCCCTATCCACGAGGTAAAGGCCGGCGAACGGGTGCGGATTGGGCCCTTTAGCGTAGAGTTCATCCACGTGACCCACTCCATTCCCGATGCCGTCGCGCTGGCCATCTCTACGCCCCAAGGAGTGGTCATCCATACGGGGGACTACAAGTTTGACCAAACGCCCATTGATGGCAAACCCACCGATTTTGCGGCGCTGGCCAGCTATGCGCGGCGAGGTCGGGGGGTACTTGCACTTTTGGCAGACTCAACCAACGCGGACAAGCCAGGCTGGACGCCCTCGGAGCGCGTCATCACGCCCGCGCTCGAGGCCGCGATGCGAGAAGCGCCGGGCCGAGTGTTGGTCGCGACCTTCGCCTCCCTTATCTCGCGGATGCAGCAGGTCGCGGAAGTGGCGTTGCGGCTTGGACGAAAAATCGCGTTCGTCGGTACCAGCATGGTCGAAAACGCGCGCATGGCCCGCCAGCTGGGCTATTTGCGCATCCCGGACGAATCATGGGTGAGTCTGGAAGAAGCCCTCAAGCTCCCGCCGCAAGAAGTGGTGCTCATGGTCACCGGCTCCCAGGGCGAACCGTCATCCATTCTGGGCCGGCTGGCCGGGCTCGGCGGTCGCGGTCGTCGGCCGTTTAACATTGAACCGGGCGATACGGTAATCATTGCCGCGCATCCCATCCCTGGCAACGCAGAAAACGTCTACCGCACCATCAACCGCCTCATCCAGCGGGGCGCGAACGTGCTCTACGATCCCGTGGCCCAGGTTCACGTCTCGGGCCACGCGAGCCAAGAAGAAATGAAGCTCATGCTCAACCTGGTACAGCCCCGCTACTTCATTCCCATCCACGGCGAGCTGCGCCATCTGGTGCAACATGCGCGGCTCGCACAGCAAGTTGGCATCCCCGCAGACCGCATTGCGGTGGTGGAAAACGGCCACGTCATTGAGTTCCGCCGCGGGCAGATGCAAGTAACCGAACGCGTGCCTGGGGGATGGGTCTTTGTAGAAGGCGGCGTGGTCAGCGATACCAGCATCCGGGATATCTGGGACCGGCAAGACCTGGCTCGCCGCGGCTTGCTCCTGGTGCAAGTGCCCACAGACGCGCAAACAGGCCGCTTGGCCGGGCCCATCGACATCACGACCCGAGGGTTCAGCCTGCCGGAAGGGGGAGATGAGTTCCTCGCCTTGCTGCGCCGACGCATCAAACGCGCGCTCGCCCGAGGTGATGTGGACGATCTGGAAAAGGTGCTTACCTCCATTGTGCAAAACCTCGCCTACACCGAGCTCCGCCGTCGCCCCGTGGTTGTGGTCATCCTCAAATCCCGAGCCCAAACCGAGGGGGACGGTCACCAAAAGGGATGAGCGCGACGGGAGGAGGCCACGATGAATTTTTTGATCACAGGCGTCGCCGGCTTTTTGGGCGCCGCGTTGGCCGCGCGGTTGGTGCGTGAAGGGCACCAGGTGCGCGGCATCGATGACCTCTCCACCGGCGATCCGCGTCGCGTGCCTCCGGGCGTGCACTTCAGCCGCGGGGACGTCAACGACCGCCCCAAGTTGTGGACTTTGCTGCAAGATGTGGATTGCGTCTACCATTTGGCCGCGCGCGTGTCCGTACCTGAGTCCGTCCTCTATCCGAGCGCGTACAACCACGTCAACGTTGGGGGCACGGTCAGCCTGATGGAAGCCGCGCGCGACGCAGGCGTGCGCCGGGTGGTGCTGGTTTCCTCGGGCGCGATCTATGGCCGCCAAGACGCGCCCGCCCTGCACGAAGACTTGCGTCCCAATCCGGGCTCGCCCTACGCGGTGTCCAAGCTCGCGGCCGAGTATTACGTCCATACCCTGGGTCGGCTTTGGGGCATCGAAACCGTCGCGCTACGAGTGTTCAACGCGTACGGCCCCGGGCAGCCCCTACCACCCGCGTATCCGCCGGTCATCCCTAACTTCCTCTACCAGGCCGTACGTGGCGGCACCTTGGTCATCCACGGGGATGGCCGCCAAACGCGCGATTTCGTCTACGTGGACGACGTAGTGCGCGCGCTGGTAGCCGCGGGCACCGCGCCCGGCCTCGCGGGGCAAGTCATCAACGTCGGCAGCGGCGAAGAAACGTCCATCCGCGAGCTGGCCAATTTGATCCTGGAACTCACCGGTCGCCGCGCAACCGTGCTCTTCAACCCACGTCGTGACCGCGGCGTCGAGCGCATGCGCGCAGACCTGACCAAAGCACGGCGGCTTTTGGGTTACCAGCCCCGTTACACCTTGCGTGAAGGTCTGCTCGCGACCCTGCGCCTCGACCCGCGCTTTTCTGCGGTGTGGAACAAGGCCCTCACAGCCTCGCCGACCGAAGTCGAGCCCAACCCCTGGCCCTAACCCACGCGGAGACCGGGATGGACGTGTCCGTGCCCCAGGGCTGGCCCGCGCGGCTCGACCTCATCTTGGCCCAGCCTATGCCTATCCAGCGCTGCGACTGGCCGCGCTGCGGTGCCGCGTGTTGCTTTCAAGGCGTGTGGGTCGACGAAACGGAAATCGCGGATATCCTCCAGAACGCCGCACACATTCAGCCCTTCCTCGAAGAAGCCGACGACCGCGACCCTTCACACTGGTTTTTGCCCACCCGGGAACCAGATCCCCACAGCCTCTCGGGCTGGGTCCGGCCCACGCGAGTACGCGCGGCACCCTGGCATTACCAGGGCACGCGTTGCATCTTCCTGCGCCGGGATGCAAAATGCGCGCTCCAGCTCGCGGCCGAAGCCGCGGGCGAACACCCCTGGCGCTGGAAGCCTTTCTATTGCATTCTGCATCCGTTGGACCTAGACGACCAGGGCCGTATCACCCTCGCGCCCTGGCCGGAGCTGATCGCCGAGCCGGCCTCATGCGTGCGACCGGCCGAGCAGCCTCAGCGGCCGGTGGACCTCTTCCGCGAGGAGATTCGCTACCTTACAGGCTACGAGCCGCCGAAAGCGGCTGAGGAGTGAGCAGCGCGCGCAATGTAGGTTCAATGGCCTCGTACGAAAAATGAACCCAGCCGCGCGCATAGTTCCATTCCGTCATCGCGCGGCGGCGAACCGGGTCCAAGAGCACATCCCGGGCCGCGTCCACGACCGCGGGGGTGATCGCGCCATTCATCTCCACCACATCGAAACCTTTGGGGCGAATGTCCGCGTCGTAAACCGGGTAGCGGTTCACTAGCAAGGGGAGCCGATAATACACAGCCTCTAGAAAGGCGTTGCCAAACCCTTCGTACAAACTGGGGTAGGTGATGAAATCGGCCGCGAGGTAGGCATCGGCCAGGCTGAAGACGGGGCCATGAGGACCGTGGCCGCGCCGCGGGCCAAAACGCGCCGCGGCATAAAGCAACGGCACCCCGGCATCCCGGGCGCGCGCTTCCAGAGTCCGAAGGTAGTCAAACCCTTCGTCGCCCGCGGGATGGGAGATAACCAGTACCGCCCGATATCCGTGCAACCCGCGCGGATGGCGATTGAGGGCCGCGACCAGGTCCACCGCGTGCTCAATGCCCTTGCGCGGGATAACGCGCGTGGGCTGAAGCACCAAGAGGTCCCGCGGACCCAGGCCTAAGGCAGGCCGCACACCCCGGCCAACCTCGTCCAGCCCGGCTGCGGCCTGGCGAAAATCCCACACGTTAGGCACCACCACACTCGTGATGCCCCGGCGCTGGTGCAGGGCACGCTGGGCCAGGGTATTGATCACCACGTGCCGAAGGTTGGGCAGCGCAGGCGGGAAGGATGCCTCCAGGATGTCAGAGATGCGGTTCGCGCGGAACCGGGCTCGTTCCCAATAAAAATCATGGTGATGGCCCACCGCGGGGATGCCTGTCTCAGCCAGCACCTGGTGCAAAGCCATCCCCAAAGCCACGTTCATAGGGATGGCCAGCGCGTTCTCGATGATAAGCACATCGACCTGGAACGCGTCCAGGAATTCGCGAACAGCCCGGCGGAGCCGTTGCGCCAATCGAGTCAGGGCATCACGCCAGCCCGGCTCGGGGGGCTCGGGCCCAAACGCAGCCCGTTGCAACGCGCGCACCGTGGGATGTGCGAAGTGCATCTCCGGAACCGTACACCCTGGCTCCGCGGCCGCGTCCCGCTCGCCCGCGCAATAGACCACCTCATGCCCCAAACGGCGGTAAATGGCCGCCCACTTCGCGGCTTCGAGGGAAACACCATCCAACCCGGCAAAACGCGTGGAGACAAAACCCAAACGCATGACTGGCTCCTGGCTCAACCCTCGGGATGCACCTGCAGCCACAAGACCTGATAAGGTCGCAGGGCCACGGTGAAGTGGGGAGCCTCGGCGTGCGCGATATCCCGGCCCGTAAGCACATCCGTCAGTCGTGCGGGCGGACCCGGCCATGGTACCCGCAAACGCGCCTCGCGCCCCGCGATTTCGTGCAGGGCCAACACGCTCCCGGCTGCGGCCGGTGCGCCGCGCCACAGCGCGAACACCGTGGGGCCGAGGTCCAACACGTATTGCGGTTGTTGGGGGTGGAACGCGTCCGTCCGCGCGCGAGCCCGGAGCAGGGCCATCATGCCGTCGTATACCCGCCGACGCCGCCCGCCCGGTTGGGCGAGCTCGCGGGCCAACGCGCGCAGCGCGAACCGAGCACGGTTGATGGCTCGCGGTTGACCTGTGCGTTCGACAGCAGCCCAATCCCCCTGGGAGCCAAACAGGCTGTGCACGTAGACCGCGGGCATACCTTGCAGCGCGAATAAAATGGCATGGGCTACGAGGAACCGGGCCACCTGGCGCGCCAACGGCTCATCGGGATGCGCGGGGTTGAGCGCGTCCCAATACGTGATGTTGAGCTCATACACCGCGCGCGAGCCATCGGGTAGGGCCCGGTAGGATACGCGCCCCCTACGGGCCATGGTGCGCGCGACCAGGCGCTCGACGTCGTCCGCATCCAGCAAGCCTTCCACCGGTCGCAAGCCAATGCCATCATGGGAGGCAAGGAAGTTGAAAAAGGTGGTCGCGGGGCTGGGCGGCTGAACCCCCTGAGCCCATGCGGTCAGCGCACGGCTGTCGCCCGTCAACAGGGTGTGCAGCACCAAGGGCGGCAGGGGGAATTGATACACCAACTGGGCTTCGTCGTAACCGTCACCGAAGTAACGCACATTCTCCACGTGAGGCACGTTGGTCTCCGTTAAGAGCAACACCTGCGGCGCGACCGCGTCCAACGCGGCGCGCAAAACCTTGACCAGACGATGCGCGCCCTCGAGGTGAATGCACGACGTGCCCACCTCCTTCCACACAAACGCGACCGCATCAAGGCGGATCATGGACGCGCCATGGACCACGTAGTCGAAAAGCACATCCAGTATGGCCAGGAGCACCGCGGGCTCGCGGTAGTTCAGGTCGATCTGATCCTGGCTGAAGGTGGTCCACACCCATTTGGGTCCATCGGCTGTCTCAAAACGGGTGAGCAGGGGCCATGGTCGGGGACGTACCACCGCGGAGAGGTCCGTCTCGGGGGGCAGGGTGATGAAAAACGATTGATATTCGGGCTCGCCACGCAAAAAAGCCTGGAACCAGGGATGACGGCTGGAAACATGGTTTAAAACCAAGTCGAACATCAAGTCAAAGCCCTCCTCGCGCAGGCGGTGGATATGCGACCATGTGCCCCATTCAGGATTGACCTGGTGATAATCCATGACCGCGAAGCCGTCATCGGAGGAATAGGGGAAGAAGGGAAGCACGTGGACCCAGGTGAACCCGGGTCGGGCCCAACGGGCCAAGGCTTCAGCCAGCACAGCCAAGGGAGGCCGCGGCGGATTGCGGAATTGGTCGCCGTAGGTGATGAGCAGGCTGTCGCGTTCGGTGAGCATCCGTCGACCGGCCGCGGGCGCGGGCAGGCGCGCAGCCCAACGGGCGAGGCGGTCACGCACGCGCGCGTAGACCTCATCCGCGCGGCCGGGGTAGAGCGCGCGCAGGTGCTCCTGCAAGCGCTGATGTGCCGGAGCTAGGGGGAGTGCGTCCAAGGGCACGAAGGGCGTCATGGGCGCCATCCGCGACGGGCTTCAGTCGACGAAGCGGTATTTGAGCAAGGTCCAGAGCGCGATGAAGCCGTCTTTGGCCTTGATCTTTTTACCTTCGGAATAATCACGGGGGTTAAAAGCGATGGGCACTTCGAACACCCGATAGCCCCGCTTGAGCACCTTCGCGGTGAACTCGGGTTCGAATTCAAAGCCCCGGGCGTGCAAGGGCATGTTCTCGATCACTTCCCGCTTGAAGACCTTGTAGCCGGTTTCCATGTCCG
>JAADFA010000106.1 GCA_013153135.1 Chloroflexota bacterium | reverse complement strand
GGGCGCAATGGAAGATGCGGAGCGGGGAGGCGGTGCTCAAGGCGCGTTGTGCCTTACTCAACGGTGACAGCCCTCTACGCCTCCCTCTCGCTACGTGACATTTCTACAACATTTGCGTGCACCCACACCTCTTAGCGCCTGGACAAAACTCTAACTCATAGGGTAAAATAAGGCCCGCTGGCGACAATTGAAGGGTGACCGCAACCCTTCCGCCGAAGACAGCAGGGGCCGCAGGGCTTAAAATCCTGCCGAGGTGGAGGGGATGGCGCGCGAGATGGAGCCGCGCGCGTGCCTCCTCTCATGGCAGGGGAGGTTTTTTTGTTGGCCCCAATCTCGCCTAGGAGGTGACTGCCTTGGCCATCACTCGTGCTCGTAAACAAGAGTTCGTCGCGCTCTTCGAGGAGTTGCTGCAGGCGTCCCAAGCCCTGGTTATCGTGAGCTTCCAGGGCATCACCGTGCCGGAAATGGAGCAACTGCGCAAAAGCGTGCGGGAGAGCGGCGGCCGTTTCATGGTTGTCAAAAATACGCTGTTCAAACGCGCGCTGACCGCGCAGGGGCTCCCCTTACCTGAGGATGGCACGGTGTTCGAAGGCCCCACCGCGGTGGCCTTTGCCCTGCAGGACCCTGCCGCGACGGCCAAGGCCGTGGTGGATTTTCGCAAAGGCCGGGAGGACCTGCTCCGCCTGAAAGCGGGCTACTTAGATGGAAAGCCCGTCGCGGGAGAGGTCATGGAACAATTGGCCAAGCTGCCGCCGTTGCCCGTGTTGCGGGCTCAACTGTTGGGCACCATTATGGCGCCAGCCACGCGGCTAGTTCGCGTGTTGGCCGAGCCTGGGCGCCAATTGGCAGCGGTGGTCGATGCCTACCGCCGCAAGTTGGAAGAGGGCGGTGCAGCCCCCGAAAGCACCGCGGCCTGATGTCGGTGTTCGCTGGATGCGCAATGGACCTTATTCTCAGGAAGGAGGACGTGTACCATGGTAGACCTGGACAAGCTGGTTGAAGAGCTGAGCCAACTGACCGTGATGGAAGCCGCGGAACTGGTCAAGAAGCTGGAGGAGAAATGGGGCGTTTCCGCGGCTGCCCCTGTCGCGGTCGCTGCGGCTCCGGGTGCCGCAGGTGCTGCTGCTGAAGAGCAGAAGGAAGAAAAGACCGAATTCGACGTGATCTTGACCGAGACGGGCCCCAAGAAGATCCACGTCATTAAGGTCATCCGTCAGCTGACCAATCTGGGCCTCAAAGAGGCCAAACAGCTGGCCGAAACGCCGGGCGCCAAGGTGCTGGAAGGTGTCTCCAAGGAAGAGGCCGAGAAGGCCAAGGAGGCCTTAGAGAAAGTTGGGGCGAAGGTCGAGATCAAATAAGGCGGTCCCCTCCGCAACGCGGCTCCCAACCGGCCCCGCTCCAAGGAACGGGGCCGGTTGTCTTTATGAACTTAGGGCGTATAAAGCTCAAATTCCACATTGACGCGCACAGTTACCTGAAGCTCACCCGCTTCTACGGGTACTTCTAGACTTGGCGCGGCCTTCGCTGCAGCCATGGGCATATCCACCGCGCTCTCCACGCGCGGTTTGGGTTCACCTACGAAGCTCACATTGCGCGGCGGGCCTAAGGTCACGCCCAAAACCTCCGCCATCAACCCAGCTTGGGCCTTGGCATCCTCAAGCGCAAGGCGTCGTGCCTCAGTCAAGGCTTCTTCGTAACGTGAGGATTGAAAGCGCAAATCTTGGACCATGTTCGCGCCGGCCTGCAACGCTGCGCCGAGCACCTCGCCTAAGGCATCTAAATCGCGCACGCGCGCGACCACCGCGTTCTCGACGACGAATATGGTCTTTGGGTTATCCCTTGACCCACGCGTCGTGCGATATACGCGTAGGTTCGCTGTATGTAAGTCCTTCTCGTCAAGACCAGCGGCTTTCAACGCGTCATAAACGGCTCGCGCTCGACGAACATTTTCAGCCACCGCGACTGATACATCCGGGTCCTCGGTGCGCACGCCTAAGCGGACGACAGCCATATCGGGCGACAGGGTTACCCGACCCACACCCGTCACCCGGGCTAGGCGCATCGGGGTCGGTGAAGGCTCTGCAGCCCGCACAGCTGTTAAAGACCGTCGGGTTGTTGTGAACCATGTTAGCACCAACGCAAGCCCACCAAACACGAATAACCACGGCCATTGACGTCGCATACGTTACCTCCTCAAGCCAATCTAAGCAAGCCCTTTCAAGAGACTAAGCTCTGCTCTTTATCCTAACAGACTTTTGCCTTGAACAACGTTGCTATTGAAAATGCAAGCTGAATACGCCGGGCCTGCTAAAGCTGTGACAATTCAACAAATGCGTGCTACCGCCAGTACGTGCCCCGATATTCGCATTACAATTCAACGCACCACGCGGCAACGCTATGCTTGGAGGAGTGCGTCCATGGGTCGTTTCATTATTGAAGGTGGTTATCCCCTTTCGGGGCAGGTGACCCCTTCCGGCAATAAGAACGCGGCCTTGCCCTTGCTCGCGGCTACCTTGCTCACGGATGAGCCCGTTATCTTGCATAATGTTCCCTTGATCAAAGACGTCATGACCATGCGCGCCCTGTTGGAGAGTCTGGGCGTTGAGATTACGCCGCTCAGCGAGCATACGTGGCGCGTGCACGCGAAGCAAATCTCGCCTACAGATTTGGATCCAGACTTAAGTCGCAGTATTCGCGCGTCCATATTGCTCGCAGGTCCTATGAGCGCGCGTACGGGTTATATTGTGCTGCCCCCGCCTGGCGGCGACGTTATCGGACGGCGTCGTGTGGATACGCACTTACTTGCCCTCAAGGCTTTAGGGGTCGAAGCGCATTACCAACGCTTTGCTAAGCGTTTTTACTTTAAAGTCAAGCCTCAAGGTCTGCATGGCGCGGACATTCTTTTGGATGAGGCCTCGGTGACCGCGACGGAGAACGCACTTATGGCCGCGGTACTAGCCAAAGGAACCACCATCTTGCGTAACGCGGCCTCCGAGCCCCACGTGCAAGAATTGGCCCGCATGCTCAACCAAATGGGCGCGCGCATCGAAGGTATTGGAACAAATACGCTTCGTATCGAAGGCGTCGAACGTTTGCACGGCACGGAGTTTACCATTGGGCCAGATTATCTGGAGGTAGTGAGCTACATCGGCGCGGCTGTGGTCACGCGAGGAAGTATTCGCATCCGCAACGCGGGGCCGCATTATTTAGACATGGTGCGCCTGGTCTTCCGCCGCCTAGGGGTGATATGGGAGGTCGAAGGCGATGATATTATCGTCCCTGGCGATCAACCATTAACCATTGAACCGGACCTGGGCGAAGCCATTCCCAAAATCACAACGATGCCCTGGCCAGGTTTCCCTACGGACCTTATGAGCATCGCGATTGTGGTCGCGACCCAATCCCGAGGGAGTATACTCTTTCACGACTGGATGTATCCCAGCCGTATGTTCTTTATTGACAAACTTGTCAGTATGGGCGCGCAAATTGTGCTTTGCGACCCTCACCGGGCCATTGTCATTGGCCCGAGCGTACTCGTTGGTGAACGATTAGAAAGCCCAGATATTCGAGCGGGTATGGCCCTGGTACTAGCTGCCCTTGCAGCCCAAGGTCGCTCCGAGATTCGCAATATCCGCCAAATTGACCGAGGTTACGAGCGTGTAGACGAAAAACTTCGCCAACTCGGCGCGCATATTGAGCGAGTGGTTGATTAAAAGGCCATTGATGAGCACGGAGGTTAGTTTTGAAGTTGGAGGTTGGAAGATGGGAACCACGGATGCACACGGATGAACGCGGATGGTGAGTGGTTGGAGGTTGGAGGTTGGAAGATGGCATAAAGCGGGGAGCTGAGAGCAGGAAAGCAGGAAGCGT
>JAADFA010000058.1 GCA_013153135.1 Chloroflexota bacterium | reverse complement strand
CCCCGTTTTTCGCGTCCCAAGCCCACCTCAGGGGAGGAACCCATGCCCCCCATTCCCATCTTGGTGCTTCACGGTCCTAATCTCAACTGGCTCGGCCGTCGTGAACCCGACATCTATGGCACCCTGACTTTTGAAGAGCTCAACCGCCGTCTTATCGAGCATGGTAAGCGCCTTGGGTTCGCGGTTCGGGTGGCGCAGTTCAACGGCGAAGGTCAGCTTATCGACGCGCTGCAAGCCGCAGCCGCCTGGGCCCGGGGCGTAATTTTCAACCCTGGAGGCTACACGCATACCTCCGTAGCCTTGCGCGATGCCATCGCTATGCTCCCCATCCCCGTCGTAGAAGTGCACCTGTCCAACATCTTCGCACGCGAACCCTTCCGTCAACACTCCCTGACCGCCGCTACGGCCGTGGGCAGCATCGCCGGCTTCGGTTGGTATTCCTACATCCTGGGCCTACACGCGCTCGCGCACCTGCTCGGCCTTGAGGGCCAGGATGAGCCCAAGGGCTTTAAGGCGTGACGCGCGCCAACCTTCAAGGCGTTTCGTCCCGTTGCTGCAGCCACGTTAGCGCATAGTTGACCGCGAAAGCTAGGCCCAACAAAATCACGCTCAAGGCAATCGCGCGCGCAAAATCCCCACGGCGGGTTTCAAGCACAATGGCCGTGGTAAGCACGCGCGTGCTTCCACGCAAATTGCCTCCCACCATGAGGGAAGCACCGACCTCAGAAATCACACTGCCAAAGCCCGCAATGACCGCACTTAACAACGGAAGGCGCGCCTCCCGCCACAGCAGCCAAACCAGCTGCCGTTGGCTCGCGCCCAGGCCAAGCAATTGCCAACGCAAGCGCGCGTCCAATTGCTGCAAGGCCACCACCGTGATCCCAATCACCATGGGCGTCGCGATGATCCATTGCGCCAGCACCATAGCCATGGGCGTATACATCCAGCCCAGAAAGCCCAAAGGCCCTGTTCGCCAGAACAACAGCGCGACCACCAAACCCACCACCACCGGCGGGAGCGCCATGCCTGTGTGCACCGCGCTCAGCCAAAAGCGCCGTCCGGGCAGCCGCTCCCGCAACGCGAGCCACGTGCCTACGGGGAGCCCAACCAACACGCTCAACAGCGTTGCCAGACCTGAAATTTGCAGCGAACGCCACGTAATGGCCCAGACTTCAGGGTCACCCGAGAGGAGCAGCAACAGGGCCTGCCAAAAGCCTTCCCACAAGGTCCGCATGGTAGAATCCAGGCCTCCTCCTGTGCCCAGGGGTAACGCGTGGCTACGAGCCGCCGCTTTTCAACTCTTCTTCCGTAAGGTGCGCAGCCGGGAAGAAGAGCGGTTGACCATACTTCTCCACACCAAATTGACCGATCAGCTCTTGCGTCTCAGGAGAAACGAAAAACTCGATCAACGCCTTCGCGCCGTCCGCATTAACTTGCGGCCACTTTTCGGGATTGACCATCATGATGTGGTAAATGTTGAGCAAATCAGGGTCGCCTTCGTACAAAATGGCCAGGTTGAGCGTATCGCGCAAGGCGAGGTAGGTTCCCCGGTCCGTAAGCGTATACGCGCCCTTTTCCGAGGCGATGCGCAACGTCGCGCCCATGCCCTGGCCGCTCTCCAGATACCAGGGCTGACCTTGCGGATCAACGCCGGCCTTTTGCCAGATCGCGCGCTCCTTTTTGTGCGTGCCCGAATCATCCCCGCGCGAGACGAACAGCGCGCCGGTCTCCGCAATGCGCCGAAAAGCATCGGCCACGCTGGCCGCCTCCCGAATCCCCGCGGGGTCATCCTCAGGGCCAACCACGACAAAGTCGTTGTACATCACCAAGCGGTAATCAACCACATCACCCCGTTCGACCAAGGGCTTTTCCGCTTCGGGCGCGTGGGTGAGCAACACATCGGCGTTGCCTTCCTGGCCCATGCGCAAGGCCTTGCCCGTGCCCACCGCGACGATCTTGACCCGATAGCCCGTGCGATTTTCAAAGATGGGAATAAGCTCGTCCAGCAGGCCCGAGTCATAGGTGCTTGTCGTAGTGGCCAAGATAATCTCGCCGCGCGAAGGTTGTGCCGCGTCAGATTGGCAGCCCCACGCCACGACCGCGAGCCATCCCAACAGCGCGAACCACACCAAGCGACGCATAGCGACCTCCTCGTTCAAGCATCCAAATGCACGGCTACGGAAGTGGTGCCGCGTAGACCTGGTTCGTACTAAGCAAAAAGAGGGTACTTGCCCCCGAAGGATCGAGACCCACCGCAAAATGCGTAAACTCCGCCTCCAAAGGCTCGGGGGGCCGATATTGCCGATCGAACCGCAAGCGTAGAGAAAAATGATAGACGGCCTGTTGCTCGGGGTCGAACAGGTAAAGGGACGGCTCAGGGATGGCTGATGCATGGATGTAACGAAAGCGAGCCTCAGTCATCACCGGGCCATCCTGACGGCCAGGGCGCGGGTCCTGGTACGTCAGCGCCTCGCACTTCGGCCCTTCGGTGGTGAACAGCTGGCAACGGGCTACCTGGGTATCCACAAACAGGAAGTAGATTTCCCCACGCAACACGGCAAAATCCACCACATTCGCCAGGTCAATAGGGTTCGCCTGGCGGAAGAGCACCTGAGGTACCGTATTCGTCAGGCGTTTGAGGTCAAGCAAGTATAGAATATCCTCAGGCTGCTCAGGATGCTCGGGATTCACGCGACGAGTGAGCACATAGAGCCGGTCGTCGGCCACCTTGGCTAAGCGGATCGTGCCCCAACCCTGGCGGGGTTCGGGCAACATGTGCGCCTGCGGCAGCTCACCCGGCGCGCACATTAGCCCATGGCCTGCGCGGTCAATGGCTAAGGTTTGGAACGGGAACCGCGCGGGAGGGAACGCAGCCAGGCCCACAAACGTGTCTAAGGTCAAGGTGCCCAGTTGCTCCTTGCGGCAGCGAAACTCACTATCGGGCTCAAAGGCCAACGCGCCGCCTGTCCATTGAAAGCGCCAAATTTGTTGACGTTTCGCCTCTAAAACATACAGATCTTGCAATCCAAGGGCTAACTTTTCAAAACGTACCCGATTCCCATACGACCCGACCAAAACCGGCTGGAACGGCAGCCGCACCGTGCCATCGAGGCGGTCCAATGCCGCGCGAACCGCGTCCCGCTGACGGGCCAGGTCAGGGTCGTAACCATAGCTGAGCGCGAGGTTGAGCGCGTGAAGTGCGCGTGCCCACGCGTCCCGTTGAGTCAGGGGGTCGCCCGCGTGCTGGGCTTGAGCCAATGCGGCCTGGGCCTGGGCGGCCCAATACGCGCGGCGTTCCAAACGGCCTTGATGGATGTAGACGGCCAACGCTGCGGCCACCACCATCACGGGCACCGCGAGCGCGAGGAAAAACAGCCAACGCGTGGGCACCCGAGGCCAAGGAAGGAGCAACGCACGTGCGACCCAACGGCGCCACGGTTGGGCGGTTGGGCGCGTACGTGACCCCGCGCGCGTAGCCTCGGCATGTGTGCGCGCCCCGGGCGACGGGGCCACATCGGGCGAGGGCACGGTCTCAGCCCGTTCTGGAGCTGCAGAACGGAGCGAAGTCGAGGCCGCGGGCTGGGTTGTAGTGCGCGAGCTAGGCAACGCAGAAGGCGCCGTGGCCGATGTCGGCGGCGCGCCCTCCGCTGGCCTCGTGGGGGACGGGCGAGCGCTCACGCGCCAGGGCCGTTGGATCAGCGTACGGGTGAGCTCGCCCACACCCGGGGTAGCCTCAATCCATGCGGCCACAATTGGTTGCTCACTCGAGGCCGCCGCGTCCAGCATCTGGGTTAAACCTTGCTCCGGGTCACGGGCGATGGCGTCCCAATCCACCTGGGCAGGCAAGGGACCATGGCTTACGACCCAAGGCCCTTCATCGGCAGACCAGCGAGCCAAGGCGACCAGCGCGGTTCCCTCGCCCAAACCCGGCCCGGGGTCTTGTGCGAGGGGAACCTCCGACCCTACCACCGGACGATACACGTGCCACGGTCCAGCAAAGGCCGCGTATACCGAACGGTCACGCCACACCCACGCGGCAAGGCTCGCGCGCACCCGTTGGCCACGGCGAGCCAAGTGACGGTTTGCTCGCTGCAGCCGTGCGTCCAAGCGGTCGGCCAGGGCCTGCAACGCGCCCGTCACCGGGCCAGAGCGCGCGAAATATACCTGGGCCAGCTCGTCGGCCCAGGCTTCTTGCGCCTGCAAGCTCGGAATCGCCTCCCCCTCAAAGTGCAGCAAGAGCAGCAATGCCTCCCGTCGCCGGTGGCGTGTCGCACTGCGTGGTGCGCGCCCTCCCCAGACCACCAGCGCGGGCCCCGGCCGATCGGGCCGACGGTGTTGAACGACGAACACGCGAAAATCGTACATGGCCTATCCGGCCCAATCATACCACCCCATCAGGGCAAGGTCCAAAACGCAACTTCATCCACCGCGACGGTAAAGTTCGGCGTACGGTCGGCCGCGATAACCAAACCCACGCGACCGCTGGGATAGGGAAGGCCCTTGATCTCAGTTACCCGTACCCGGTTAACGTACAAGCGCAAGGTATCGCCTTGCAACCATACGCCCAGTCGGTTCGTTTGGTTCGGGCCCTGGTGGATGGCCGGATGACGGGTCCATTCTTTCATACTGTGATACGCCTCGCCATCCCAATGGTAGATGCGGTAGCGGCCATCGCACGAGAGCTGCACCACAACACCCCGACTGGGGTCGGGTGCGCGCACGAGCAGGCCATAGCGGTCTAAACCTGCGCACGCATCCCCGGTGATAAACGTGGCTTCAATGTAACCGTCGCTCCACGCGGGGTAGGAGGCCAGACCCCACGAGTCGATCATGTCTGGATTGCGGCCATACATGACCAAGCGGCCGTCTTCTACCACAAACTTGGCGTCGGGCGTGTCGAGCAAATACCAGTTGGTTGCGGTGTCCATGGGGTCAACCCAGGTAGGCGAACCGAGGCCGAGGTCCTCCTCTTCCAGCTTGGCCACAACTTCAATCTCGGCCCAAAGTTTGCCTTCCCCCCGCTCGCCCGGACCGAAGCGCGTGCCATCTGGCGCTTCCAAGCGCCATTCGCTACGATATGTGCCCGGCGTCTCCGGCGCGGTCATCTCGACCTCGAGCACGACTTCCTGCCCCGGCGCGACGGTGGTAGGGAGTGGCACGCGGTCCGTAGCCGCTAAGCGTTCGCCTGCGGTGTGGACCAATGCGTAATCCGGGGTCCACGTGCACGTGCCAGTGTTACGCACAGTCCAGGTTTTGAGAAAGGTCTCGCCTGCGGGGATTTCACTACCATCAGGGATGGTTTCGTCAATAAACTCAGCCCGGTGGGTGCAGGGCTCGCGCGGGGTCAAAAAGCCGGTCTCGCTGCGAAACCAGGCGAAGTTAACTTGAGCCACAGGTTGGTCTGGGCTCAAAGTGACCTCGACCTGTCCCTGCTCCAGGCTCGGTGCGGTCCACAAGCCAGGGCCCAAAGGGTCCTGTGGGGTAGGGACCTGGACGCAATACGTGCCCCAAGGCAGCTGGTCAAAGACAAAGCTGCCGTCGGGTCCGGTTTGGGCCTGTGCGCTCGGTGTGCCAGGGCAAGGGCCCGCCGCGAGGTCCACACGCACGCCCGCGAGGCCGGGCTCATCGGGCTGGGGCAAGCCATCGCCCGCGAGGCCCTGCGCGTAGCGCCGACACCCCGGCGGCAACGTCGCGTCCGGGTCGTCAGGCGGCGTGCAGCGGTCTTCCCACACCCGGCCCTCGATGCGGCCTTGCGCTGTGCTCGTGGGCGTGGGTGAAGGTGCGGCCGTACCAACCGCGGAGCCACCCGCCTGCGTCGACAATGGCGTTGGAACCAGGCCGTTATCTTGGGTCAAAGTAAACGTTTGCTCCAACGAGCCCACGCGCACCCGATACGTGCCCGCGGGCAAGCCGTACACATCTAGCGGGATGGGCATCTCAAAAGGAACAGGGTCACCCTCGCACGCGGTTTCGGCTGGCCGCGGCGCGAGGTGAATGGTGAAGGTTTGCCCGTCAAACGCGATGCTCGGTGCGTCCACTTGGGTGCAAGGGTTCGGCAACATCCCGCGTACCAGAGCCTGCACTTGCACCGGGTATTGGTCCGACACCCGCAAAACCAACTCGTCCACTTGCAACCCGGCCGGAGCCGCGCGGTCCGTCTGGCCACGCAGGGGGAGGTTACAACCCGCGAGGATCCCAAAGCCTGCAAACCAAATGCCCAACCAAAACGCAATACGCTGTTGCATCGACATCCTTACCCTCCCATCAACGTCCTGCGGTCCGACCAGGTCAACCTTCACGGGCTTGATAGGTCATCGGGCCTACCTGGCGGACCAAGCCTTTCAATTCCATAATGGCCAATATCGCGCTCACACGTGCCGCGGGCAAGCCCGTGCGAGCACACAGGTCATCGATGTGTAGTGGCTCGGGACGTAAGGCCTCCCATAGCTGGCGCTCGATTGGGTCCGTGGGCAGCTGGGCCCGGGCGGCACGACGTTGGGGCAACAGGCGCAGGTCCAGGACCGAGGCCAAGTCTTCAGGGCGCCGGAGCACCTGGGCGCCCTGCTGGATGAGCCACAAGGTGCCCTGGCTGGTCGGCACGTAGATGGAACCCGGCACCGCGAACACGTCGCGCCCCAATTCGGCCGCGAAACGCGCGGTGATAAGCGCGCCACTCTTTTCGCCAGCCTCGACCACAACCACGGCCAAGCTCAAGCCCGCAATAATGCGGTTGCGCGGGGGAAAGTTAGCTGCATCCGGACGAGTGCCAGGCGGATATTCGCTCAGCAATGCGCCCTGATTTCGTTCCAAAATGGCCTGAGCCAAAGCCCGATGTTCGGGCGGATAGATCACATCCACCCCGCTGCCCAAGACCGCCAACGTGCGGCCGCCCGCCTCTAAGGCCCGGCGATGGGCCACGCCATCGATACCTCGGGCTAAGCCGCTGACCACCGTGATGCCGTGCTGAACCAGAAAGTCCACCACATCTTGGGCAACTTGACGGCCGTAACGCGTCATTTTACGCGTGCCCACGACGGCGACAGCCCAGTCGTCATCCAAACGCCATTCGCCTCGCATATATAACACGGGCGGGCTATGGGGAATGTCGCGCAGCCGATTCGGATAATCTGTATCGCGCCACGTGAGCACGCGGATGCCTGCACGTTGCCACGCATCCAGCTGCTGAATCAGCTGGGGGAGCTCGCGCGCGGCTTGGGTCAGGCTCGCGATGACGTCCTCGCGCAAGCCAAGGCTACGCCATGCATCCGGCCCCGCGAGGAGTGCATGCCGTGCATGCTCAAAGTGGTCCAACATCTTGCGAAAGCGAGCCGGGCCAATACCCCGTACACGGCTCAGCGCGACCCATGCTGCGCGTTCCTCGCGGTCCATAGCTCACCCCATTTGGGGCCGCGCGTCAAAACCCTTGCCCCATGCGCCACGCAATGCGAGCCACGTGCCGCGCGGCCTTCTCATAAAGGTCGATACGGATGTTCTCATCGGGCGCGTGAATGTTAGAACCCGGATAGCCCAACCCCGCGGTGGCTACGGGCAAACCTAAACGATGGACGAACAAATAGCCCGGACCGGTCACCCCGCGCATGGGCACCTTGTACATGGGCTTATCATACACATCACGCGCGGCCTCAACGACCAAGTCCACAAAAGGATGGTCCGGATCCATCTTCATGGGTGGCGTACCGCCAAGGTCAACAACCTCCACATCATGAAAGCCCTGAGCGTCCAGATGAGCGCGTACGAGAGGGGGAATCTCTTCCGGTCGCTGCCAGGGCACCAGGCGAAAGTCAAGCTTGGCTTCGGCAAACGCGGGCAAGACCGTCTTAGTCCCCGGGCCCTGATACCCCGCGGTTAGGCCCGCGATGTTGGCCGAGGGCTCGAACACGGCCATGCGCTTGAGCTCCAAATCGTCCTGAACCCCGCGCAAAAAGCCGAGATAGGGCTGGAACTGGCGTTGATAGGCCTCGACCACAGGGGGCAATTGGGCGAGCAGCTCGAGGTCGCGCGGGCTGGGCGGCTGCACGCGATCGTAAAAACCCGGGATGCGCACGCGCTCATCGGGGCCTTTGATGCTGGCCAAGGCCCAGACCAGGCGCCACGCGGCATTGGGCACAAGGGTGCCACCCACGCCTGAGTGCACGTCCCGCGGCATGGTGCGCACACGCAGCGCGATATAGGCGATGCCACGCGTGCCCAAATATTGCAAAGGAATATCATCCGGCCCAACACCGCCGAATTCCCAAAGCACGCCATCGGCCTGAAGCCAATCCGGATGGCGCGCCACCAATGCGCGCAAGCCTTCGCTGTGGTGGCCTTCCTCGCTTCCTTCAATGACGAACTTGACAGTCACCGGCAGCTCGCCAAGCACCTCCAGCAACGCATCGAGGGCCAAAAAGCGGCTAACCAGGTGTCCCTTATCGTCGCTGATACCGCGCGCGTAAATCTTGCCCCCGCGCCGCGTGGGCTCGAAAGGGGGCGAGGTCCATTGGTCCACCGGGTCCGGCGGTTGCACATCATAATGGTTGTACATGAGCAGCGTGCGCGCGGAGCGGCCAGGCCGCGTCGCGACCAGCACGGGCGGCTCGGTGTCAGGGTCAAACACGCGCACCTGGAACCCGCGGCGCTTGAGGGCGCGCTCGATAAACATGGCCGCGTCGCGCAGGGCCGCGGGGTTCGCGTGGGTACTGGGGATGCGACACAAATCCATCAGCTCCGCGAGGCTGGCCTCAAGGTGCTCGCGGATAGCCTGGTCCACGGCCTGAAGAACGGCTTCTGGGGTCATGGCGTTGTCCTCGCGCTATTTGCGTCCTGCCGCGATCAACGTGTCGTTGGTGCCTTTGGGGCTGGCCCGGACCAACCAATCACCCAATTTGAGCCAGCCGTCGTAAGGGCGTTGGCCTTTAACCACAAGCCAATCTTCCATCACCCAGGGCACAGGGCCCTCTGCATCCATCCACTCGCCATTGTACTTCCGCGCCAGGTGGACGTGGGAACCCGTGGCGTGGCCGCCTTCGCACGAAGGCCGACCAATGGGGTCGCGGCGATGTAAGGTCGTGCCCACAGGTGGGGTATCCACCAAGTGCAGGTAAAAGATGACCCAACCTGTGCGCTCGTCGCCATCGCCGTCCAAGTCTAACACGACAATACCCCGTCCCGAACGCGTGACCACACCATCAG
This sequence comes from Chloroflexota bacterium, assembly GCA_013153135.1. Lineage (GTDB taxonomy): Bacteria > Chloroflexota > Anaerolineae > Anaerolineales > DRMV01 > JAADEN01. The sequence continues at coordinate 7,945 of JAADFA010000058.1, read as the reverse complement.
CCAGGGCCACAGCCCATTCACGGCTAATTTCGCACCCCCGGATGCCCGCGGGGGCGAAGTCCACCGCGGCCCAGGGCAGGAGCTCATCCCCCCAGGCCGGATGCGGGCCACCGGTGTAGCTCCAGGCCCGGCCTACAGGCATGGGAAAGACTAGCTCAGGCTGCTGCAGGTTGCCAGGGAGGTGCGGCGGTGGAGGATTTTGCCACGGGTCGCCGAACAGCGCGGCATAGAGCCGGAAGAAGCCTTGGGGGGAAACGGCCTGATGATAGCCCTGCGCGGACAGGGTCTGGGCGAAATAGTAGTGTAAAGCGGCCGTGGCCGCGTTGAGCCAGGGGTCCAAGCGCACCTCGGTCCCATCGCGCAGGATAAGGGTATCGAGGCGGCCCAAACGCCACGCGTAATAGCCATGGTTGAGCAACATGGCAGCCCGGGAGAGCTGCAAAAATAAGCCCCGATGCTGATACCCCGGAAAGCCTAACATATGCGCGCCGGGTGGATTGGGGTCGGATAGGGCCGCGGCTTGATATTCCAGCAGCGCGAGCAAGAGCCGTGGGCTGATGGAGTAATTCAACGCGACCATGTCCACCGCGCTGGGTCCGGTGTACTGGGTATCCATGGCGTAGCCCTGATATGCGTTAAGCCATCCGGGGAACTGAGCCGCGAAGGCGGCGGTGTCGAAATCTCGACTCGCGGGGCCATTCACGAATAACGCATCAGGCAAGATTTTGAAGGGCGAGCCCCATGTTGGGAAATAGTAATAGGGTACACGCATAGGATACCCCGGCGGCAGGGTGGTGATATCAGGTGGAATGGCCGGGTTCGCTCGCAAAAGCGCGGGCACGGTGGTATGGAAGCGTCGAGCCAACGCGGGCAGACTATCCCCCGGTTGAGCGGTGTAGTCAACCAGGGTGCCTTGGGGCAGGGGCGCGCGCGTCGGGAGCGGCGTTGGCGTCGGACGGCCCGGCAGACTCGTGGGCATCGGGAATGCGAGGGCCTCGGCCCGCGGCGCGGTGGCCGTCCCCGCGGCGGCTTCAGCTACCGTCACCCGGCGGGCCCGCACGCGCATATAAATAAGCAAGAACAGAAACCCCCAAGTCAATACGGCCAAGATACGGCTACGGGTCATCATCCCCCCGCTGAATGTGCGAACCCGGGGCCGCGATAGGACTCGCTTCCACGACCTCATCCCCGCGCACCAGGCGACCTTGATACGGCTCCGGGCCGTTCTCCGCGATCCACCCGCCCAAGTTGAAGGGGATGGGTCCCCCGGCCGCGATCCATTCGCCATTGTACTTGCGCGCGAGGTGAATATGGGAACCCGTGGCCCGGCCGCCTTCGCACGAAGCATGGCCCAAGCGGTCGCCTTGACGTACACGATCGCCTTCGCGGACCTGGAGCTCATGCTGGGAGATATGCAAATATAGCACATTCCAACCCGTTTGTTCGCGGCCGTCGCCGTCCAAATCCAAGACCAGCTCCCCCGGCTCGACGCGCGCGACCACGCCGTCCGCGACCGCCAGGATCCACTCCCGGCTTACTTGACACGGCTCCCCGCGCTTATGGGGTGGTGCGAAGTCTAACGCGGCCCGCGCGCCTTCGCGGCCGTACGCGCCATGGGGGCCGCTGGTTAGGGCCCAGGGAACATTGCGCTCAAAGGGCAGAATCATCGGCGGTTGGCTCAAATCGGGGGGGTAGAGGGGCTCAGCCCAACGCGCGCGTAACCACGGGTCGCCGAACATATCCTGGTACAGGACGGGGAAGCTCGCCGGATTTGCGGGGTCCAAGGCTGCACGCCAGGCATCCGGCGAGAGCACCTGAGCGAAGAAGTACATCAAGGCCACGGTCCCTGCGTTGAGGGTGGGGTCGAGGCGCCAACGGGTGCCATCGGCAAAGGTCAGCTCACGAATCCACCCCTCACGCCAGCCATAATACCCTACCGAGAGCTGCTCCGCGGCCCAGGCGAGCTGAGGCGCCAGTCGCGGGCGTCGCGGGTCCACCCGGCCCATAGGGTATTCGGCCAGTGTAGCCGAACGTGGTTCACCCCGTACCCATCCGGATTGATATTCGAGCAATGCGAGCAAGAGGCGCGGGTTGATGGAATAATGCCGTGCGATAAAAGCGACGGTTTGCGGGCCGGTCAATTCGCCCGGGGTGGGCAAAAAGGTCACGTAACGGGCGAGATAACCGCCGGCCTCGCGTGCGTAGGCTTCGGGGTCAAAATCCAAGGAGGAAGGGGAGGCGATGACCTCGCTATCGGGCAGCAGTTGGTCCGCAGGGGTATCGCCGCGCACAAGGCGGGGGATGAGGATGGGCAGGTCGGGGGGCAAAAGGCCGGGCAAGGGCCAGACAGTCTCGGGCGTCACCGGGCGAATGCTTTCTACAGGGACGCCGAAGCGATATGCAAGAGCGGGCAGGGTATCACCGGCCTGGGTAAAGTAGCGGTACCAGTCGCCGGTGTGGGGTTGAGTGGTCCCCTCAGGGGTCGCGGTGGGCGACTCAACGCGTGGAGTGACGGTAGGCCTTGGGGTTGCGGTCGGGCTTGGGCGCGGGGCGCGCGGGGTCAGCGTGGTCGGGGCGAGGGTGAGCGTAAGTTCCTCGCGCTCAACCAGGGCCGCGTGCGCGGTCAAGGGTGGCAACAGACGTTGCAAATGAGGGCTGAATATCAAAGCCAAGCTCATCAAGATTAACAAGGTAGCCCCGAGCCAACGATGCGCGCGTTGAGCGATCATGGCAGCTCCTGCGAACGTCCGAGGGCCCGCGAGGGCGCGACGGTTAAGGGTCCTACGCCAAAGGCCATGTATATGTGTAAGTATACCTAAGACTGATGCAGGGGGCAGTGGGCACATACGGCCGCGGCCCGTCGATCCACTTGCAACACATGATTTTCAACCCAGTCAATCAGCTCATAATAGAGGTCCTGGGCGAACTGACGTACCTGAACTGGCGACGCGCCATCGCGTTGCATCGCTAAGAAGCGACGGTACCATTCCTGAGCTAAGCTATTGAAGCGAGCATGCGCCCGGCGGTTCGCGCAAAGCAAAGGATGTTTTGGGTCATCGGCCCGTTTCTCAAAGATGCGCTCTTCACGTTGGAAATGCCATTCAGCATAATATTTGAGGAAGGCGAGGCTGCCATTGAGATCGCGTAACGAGATCGTCGAGCCAGACTCGAGAATATCCGCGAGGCGGTTGATGGCATCGAAGAGCATTCGGTGTTGCATATCCACCTCGGGGATACCCGTCTCATAAGCGCGCTGCCAAACAAAACGGGGAAGCCCCATAAGCCATCCTCCTCTCCAAAATTGAGCAGACGGCGCGCTCTAAAATACCCAGGCCGCCCCCTCCCTTGTAGGCCTAGGCAAGGGAACAAATGTTGTTATACCAAACCATGCGTTGGGGGACAATGGTAGACCTTTTTCTCAAACACGATTGGAATGTTTTGCAGCTATACATAACAACATAGTCATTATGCTTTGAACATTCCTCGCCCCGACTTTATAGTACAATGGAGTAACTTTGAAATGACCATTCACTCTTTTCGAAATCATTCGGCGGAAGTTGCCTTATGCGCGTGGCCATTGTAACAAGTCGCTATCCCAGTGAGGAGAATCCCCACGTCTATGCATTTGTTCATATTCGTGCTAAAGAATATATCAAGAAAGGCATCAATGTTGACATATTTGTACCATCCAAAACAACCATGCAACGACATTATGATGGTATTACAGTGCAATATCTTCCCGCTCCTCAAATTCCTCGCTTGCTCGAGCGTAGCGATGTAGTTATGTCGCACTTATTACACATCTCCTATCAACGGGAGCGTGATGGCTCTCATATTTATGAATGGCTTTTACGTGAACAGTGGCCTTTTCTGTATTTCATTCATGGCATTGAAGTACAAAAAATCGCGGTTGCTCGGCCAGAACGCATCATTTGGTGGAATCCGTACGCCATACTGGCTTATTTATATCATGATTTTTATCTTATACCTAAAATGCGCCACTTCTTAATTCGCCTCTATAACGAACATCCCCGATTTCAATTCGTTGCAGTCTCACGATGGATGTTAGATGAAGTTAAACGAAATTTAGATTTAGATTTCACTGCTCGAGCAAAAGTAATACCAAACGGTATCAATACAAAACTATTTGTTTTTAAGGACCGATGGAAGGATCGTCATCGTTTACTTACCATTCGCCCCCTTCATATGAAGGGGAAATACGCTCTCGATTTAGCATTAGAAACCATGCGTTATCTTTCGCCGCCGATAACGCTAGATATTTACGGTAGCGGTCCGGATGAAGCCAAAATACGGCGCTGGATTCAAGCACATGGACTCAACGAACGTATTCGTCTAACCGAGGGTTTTGTACCCCACACACAACTCCCCCAGATCCACGAAGGACACGGTATTTACTACGCTGTTACACGTATGGATGCCCAAGGAGTAACCATGTGCGAAGCCATGGCCTCTGGCTTGCCTGTAGTTTCCTTTGCAATTTGTGGCATTCCCGAGTTTGTACATCATGGTAAAACAGGTATTCTCATTGAACCTTACAATGTGCGCCAAGCCGCGGAAGCAATTCAGCGGCTTACCGAGGATCGCGACCTCTATCAGCGACTCGCGGAAGGCGCGCGGCGTTTTATTGAAACCATCGATATCGAGCGAACCACAGAGCAAGAGATTGCTCTAGCCCAATCTCTTTTATAAACTTGCGAACAAAATAAAAAAACGGGGGCCTATCTTAGATAGACCCCCGTTTTACACTTTGAAGAATCCAGAAGGGCTTATTCCTCTTGCCAAGTGATGAGGAAGCGCGCCATCGCCGCGCGGCTTACAGGATCATTGGGGCAGAAGAGGCGATAACCACACTCTTGGGCGATCCCCATTTCGTAGCCCTTCTGGATATATTTGAAGGCCCAATGCGTCGATGGGACATCGTCGAAATACGGCTCGGAGGAATAAGCGAAGTCATTCCCAAATTCAGAGCGGACTAGGAAGGTAATGATTTGGGCCTTGGACAGGATATCGTTGGGGCAAAAGTTCGGTATGCCGTTGTCATCCGGATCACCACAACCACTGGTCAAGCCGATCTCAGACGCACGCTGGATGTACTTGAAGGCCCAATGCGTGGCAGGAACATCTTCAAAGTACGGCGTCGTGCTATAGGGGAAGTCCTCGCCTTCAAGGATGCGGATGAGGAAAGTGACCATTTGGGCCCGTGTGAGATTTGAGTCCGGACAATAATTGCCCCCGCCACACCCATCAGTCCACCGGCGCAAGTAAAGCCGCGAGATGTAATATTGATCTGGATGCGTAGTGGGAATATCGTTGAAAATCTGCTCATAGTTAGGCGTTAGAATGAGCATTTGCCCATTCAATGCCTCCAAATCGCAATCGGGCACCGTATTGCTCGTATCGGAATCACAATACGGCGTGCTATAAGGCGACTCGAGGTTGAACCACTGAACACCCACCAAGGGCGGGACAGAATAAGAGACAGCATCGATGGTGGTATCGATATATTGGAACACCAAACGATCTTGCTCTCGGTTCATTACTACCTGGAAGGTCACTTCGCAATCGGAGCCAATACCGATGCAGTTCCATTCGGGCACCGCGCGCCATTCAATGATGACCTGGTTCTCGCTATATTTGAGGTACACGCCACCATCAGGTTGAGAGCTCAACCCTGGCACAAAGTCCATGGACAGCGGTGCAATTACGTAAAACGGTGCGCTGTCCAGGGGGAAGTTCGGATCATTTTGATCGGTATAGTAGATCGGATAAGCAGCAATTACGCCGTTAGTGCACACATTGAGGCGTTTGATAGGATACCCATACAAGCGAACGGCAAAAGGCAAAAGTATCTCTTGACAAGCCTCGTCATAGTCGCTGATCTTCAAACGAATTTCAGACCACTCAGGCGTCACCAGGTCCCCATCTTTGTCTGGACCAATATCAAAAGCTCCCACGGCGCTTGGTCCGTCAATGATATACCCTGCCGCGTAGCCGATATGCGCATTCGAGTCAATTTGCTCCGAATTGAGGTTCCCAAAGCTGTCCTCAGTTTCCACAACCCAATCAGACGGGAAAGGAATAATGCCTGAGAACCAACCATACGTACCGCCAGACAAAGATGTCCCATTGACCATTACCCAATCCGCGGAGCCATTTTCATCAATAGACAGGGCTTGAACAGGGAAATCCTGTCGGTACAAAAGCCAATTAGGATAAAACGCTCCCCATAGCCGATTGACGCCTGACAAGGTTAAGGTATTTGCCGCATTCAAACGGCCACCGGTCATAACTCGATCAGCCAAGTCCCCTACCGGTGTATCCACACCGAGCAAAATGCGATTACGAATCTGTTCCGCGCTAGCTGTAGGAATATAGGCCTTGGTTAGAGCAGCCACACCGGTGACGTGGGGCGCGGCCATAGATGTACCACTATAGCTACCGTAGTTGTTCCCAGGCAAGGTACTTAGAATGTTTAAGCCTGGGGCACCTAGATCCACATTGCGCTTGCCCCAATTAGAAAAGCTTGTCAAATAATCCCCAGCATCCGTTGCGGCAACTGAAATAACGTTCGGTAAATCATAAGCTGCTGGATAGCTAGCCCGTTCATCAATGTTTGTCGACTCATTTCCAGCAGCTGCAATAAACAAAATACCTCGAGTAAGAGAGCCATAGATCGCGTCATAAAGCGCCTGGGAATAACCACCTCCACCCCAGCTATTGTTGGTTGCAATAATAGCAACACCATTATCAGCTAAGCCATGAACGTAATCCAAACATTCCACCGCATCGCCAGTCCAGCCCCAACCGTCATCGCTCAAGAATTTACAAGCTATAAGCTTGACGGTCCAATTCACGCCAACCACGCCTACACTATTGTTGCCAACTGCCCCAATAGTACCCGCGACATGGGTCCCATGGCCATTCCCATCCATAGGATCTGAGTCGTCGTTAACAGCGTCATATCCAAAACAGTCATCAATGTGGCCGTTCCCATCATTATCAATACCATCCGCACAATTGCTCTCCAATTGGGCCATATTTGCGGCCAAATCGGGGTGAGTATAGTCAATACCTGTATCGATGACAACAACGTAGACGTCCGAACTGCCTGTAGAGAGATCCCACGCAGCTTCTGCATCAATTTGCTGCAAACCCCACAACGAAGAATAATCCGGGTCATTAGGCGTTGCTTCGATACTCACCCGATAATCAGGCTCCACATATTCAACCAAACCACCCAAGATTCGTCGCAACTCGAATAATTGCGGAGGCAAACCTTCATACACTTGGTTCTCCAAACCCGGGAAAACAATGGCTGCGATTCTATCTAGTGTATGAAAGGTTTTGATCGTCGGCTTGACTTCCCCCCCCATAATAGAGGGCAAAGCTCGAGCTAAGCGCTCCTGAATATGCTCCGTGGTGACACCAGGCTTGAGTTTGATGAGAAACCGTCCCGCGTTGGTCACCGGTTTCTCTCGAACAATAGGCTCACCTAACTGAACGTCTCGCGCTGCATGCCCCGCTTGCTGAGGTAGCCATATTAATAAAGAAATAGCAATTCCAAAGATGGAAATAAAAAGAAACATTCGCCTCATGATTCACCTCCCCAGAATACGCTTAAAACTGTTATACCGAGGTTATAACAATTTGGCAAGGGGTAAATGGGCAAGAACGTCTTCTCCAAAAGCAGACATGAATCATTGCAGGTATATACTAAAGAGAATACAAAAGAAGACCTTTGCGCGTCCATACTTCTCGGTTCTATATCATCTAAGAAATGCTCTTTCAGCATACCGCGACTTGTCCATGACGTCAATATCCAGGAGAATACACGAGTGTATTTCAGTTTCGTCGGTGTGTGAGCCGATAGCGAGGGCGAAGAAGGGAAGGCTCGGTAGGTATCGGGCCATGCAGGAAAGGCACC
>JAADFA010000121.1 GCA_013153135.1 Chloroflexota bacterium | reverse complement strand
CCGGCGTGGCCGGAGCCGCTTCGGCAGGCGCAGGTGCCTCGTCAGCGGGATGCGCCTCAGGCTCGGACGGGAGCACGCTCGCGGCTACAGGTGCTCTATCAGCAGAAGAGACCTCCGGCGTGGCCGGAGCCGCTTCGGCAGGCGCAGGTGCCTCGTCAGCGGGATGCGCCTCAGGCTCGGACGGGAGCGCGCTCGCGGCTACAGGTGCCCTGTCAGCAGAAGAGACCTCCGGCGCGGCCAAAGCCGCTTCGGCAGGCGCAGGTGCCTCGTCAACAGGATGGACCTCGGGCTCAGGCGAGGGTGCGCTCGCGGGTGCGGGTGCATCGCCTTGGGGGCGGGGTGCTCGCGGCGAGGAACCAGTCGGTGGGCGCGCGCCCCTGGAGGCCCCGGGCGTCAGGGAGGGCGAGGGCGCTGTCAGCCTCAAGTGAACGCGCGCCGCGGCCTGCGCCAACATTTGCAACCACGCGGGCATCGCTGGCCGTTGGGCTGGCTCAGCCACGAGCCCCTGTTGCAACACTTCCTCCCAAGGCTGAAGGAGCGGATGAGCTGGCCACGCGCCGGTGTAAGGTTGCCCCACGAGCCAATGATACAGGAGAAAGGCTAATCCGTACACATCGGCCTTGGGGGTCAGTTCCTGGCCCTGTCGCGCCTCGGGCGGCCAGCTGGGGTCCTGGGTCAAAGATCTCACGGACGAGGCCTGGCTGGCGAGCGCGACCGTTCGCCAGCCAGCGTCCAGGAGATACAGCTGTCCCTGCTCATCCTGCCCCACGTTGGTCAAACTCAAGCCACCGTGCACAAAACCCGCGTCGTGCATGTGCATCAAAGCCCATCCAAAATGCCACACCCAGAGCAGCGCTAACCGCGACACCAACCGCGGCGGCGCGAGGTGCGGCCGCCAGGGGTCAACCACATAAAATCGGTTTTCCGCAACAAACATATGCAAGGGGACCTGCACATAGGCCCCTAACCGCGGTGCGAGCGCCTGCAAGCGATAGAAGTAATGCTGCAACCGCACCGCATAGGCTCCCTGCTCATGGGGCGTCTTTAAGCGTCGCGGGAGCTGCAAAAACACATCTTCAACATGATATGCTTGCCCCAAAGGCCCCCGCGGCAACATCGCAACCACGCGAAATTTTCCTTGAATGGTTCGCGTCACATTTGTCTTCCTTGCCGTCATGGTTCAGGTTCTGAAGGCCCCCATAAACGGAAGTAATCCATATCCAAGAACACGGGACTAACTGTATCGGATGCCAACACCAGCCAACAATCACCCGGGTCTTCGAAGAAGAGATCCTCTGTAGATGTGGTCACGATGGGCTCATCCTCTACATACACGCCCCAGACGTAGCCCTCAGGCTCCGATGGAACATTGTAAGCAACCCGAACGTTGACCCAATTACCAGCATTGAGTGCCTCGCGCACGGAAGCAGGCAAGGTGGCCAAGCGGTCGACCTCGGGGTCTTCGCTATCGATATCCGTCCAGAGCGCGATTTCCGCGGTATCGGGAGGATCGAGAGACAGCGAAATCAACCCCATATCGGGCGAACGGAACTCGCAAAGCCAAGCAATACCGACCCAATCTCGAATTACGCCAGGAGGTCGCACGCGCAAACGCACCTCGACAATACCAGCCGTAGGCCAGCGCGCATCTTGCGGCTCAGCCCAGATGGAGGTCTCTGTGTCCTCCAGAGTCAAGGTATATATCCCGTCCTCAGGGGGCGTTTTGATAATGTCGACAACATCACCCTCATTGGAAATCACCAGACTCCGCCAACGCGGCGTTGGGTCAGTGAAATCGTCCGCGAGCCATAGACGCCACGTAGTCGGGATATCCGGCGGTCGTGAAATGGACGGCGAGGCTGCGAGGGTTACGGTTGGCATAGACGAAGGTGTAGACGCTCGCGGGCGGGGGGTGAAGGTCGGCGTGGATTCCGGTGCGAGCGTGACACTCTCGGCGAGGGTAGCGTCATCCGCGGTTTCGCCAATGATGGCGAAAATCGTAAAGCAACCCAAAGCCCCACACGTAAAGCCAAGGAACAAAAAAGCTAATGCCCAAAGGGCATAATACCACCAGGGCCGACCGCGCGGCGGCGCAGCCCCAGGCCCACCGGGCGGCACCGACCCCATCCCCGGCGGCGCAGCCCCAGGCCCACCGGGCGGCACCGACCCCATCCCCGGCGGCGTAACCCCAGGCCCACCAGGCGGCACCGACCCCATCCCCGGCGGCGTAACCCCAGGCCCACCGGGCGGCACCGACCCCATCCCCAGCGGCGTAGCCTCAGGCTCACCGGGCGGTACGGGGTCGACAACATCGGACGAAGACAGTGATGTGAGATGAGCTTCACGCGGGAGCCAGCCCCGGGTACGGCCCCACGCGCGCAGCTGCTCCAACCACGCCGCCAACGAAGGACGCTGGTCCGCCTCAGAGGCCAACGCGGGCATTACAACATCAGCCCATGCAGATGGCACATGGTCAATGGCGAAGGGCTCCGGCGGGCCAACCCACGGGGGCACGCCGCGCAACAACGCGATGAGGGAGCTGGCCAACATGAACACATCGCTCGCGGGGGTAACCTCTCCACGCCACATCTCAGGCGGAATGAAGCCCCGACGCGACAACGGCACGCGCAGAGGATCAAGGGTATGACCATGAAACGCGGCCCAGCTCCAACCAAAGTCCGCGAGGGCAACGTCGCCACGCGCGTCCAGTAACGCGTTGCTCGGCACCACCCCCCCATGCGCCCAACCGCGTTCATGTAATACGAGCAGCCCATCCCCCAGGCGCAGCACCCAATGCAGCACGACCTCGTCCGTCGCATCGCCTAGCCAATCATTTAAGGTCTTGGGATACCAAGGCGCCAGGGTATACACTCGGCCTTCATCCGTCATGCCCGCATCGTGCAAAGGCATAAGTCCCCGCGTCGGTGGGATCTGCCCATACCGAGCCAAGGCTTCACGCAAAGCCGCGCGCATTGCTGGCTCGAGCGTCTGTAATGGACCGCTGAGGTGCAGCACTTTGTAGCGTTGTGTTTGCTCCGTAGCCGCGTAGTAACGTTGATACACCCGGGCCCAAGGTCCTATTCCTGCAAGGCGCTCTTGACTTGGAGCTGGATTCATGAATCACCTCCATCCGCCTTTCAATTATGTCGATTTCAAGGCTGCAAATCCTCAACTTCATAAACCAACCACCGAACCCGCACCACTTGTTCCTCTTCATTGCCCACGATCATGCCGATCCGCCCGGCCGGTAAGGGTTCGGGATCACGCACTTCATGGATAAGATAGCCGTTGATGCGCAAACGCAAAGTATCGCCTTGGCACTCGGCAATAAGCCACGGACTTAGGCGCTCTGGAGCTTCGGGGTTATCCGGGAACGCGAGCAACGCTTGCGTCGGCACACGGCGCCAGCGGGCCAAAGGGCGGAACTGACCGGGTTCGCGGCGCCATATACTCACGCTGTCGTCCAAACCTACAAAAAATGCGTAGTACGCTTCGGGCGACTGGTAGCGGCACAACACTCCCCACGAGCCTCGGCCCAGGTCGGCCGCGCGGCGGATGGCGACGCGCGCGCGGATACGTACGTCCTGGAAAGCATCGGGGCCGCGCAGCGCGACCAGATGATGCGACGCAGTAATACGGACGGTATAGACGTGGTCTGAGGGCGGGATACCGGCGAAGATATCCGGCCAAGGCGTGCTCGTCGGCGGACCTGGAGTCCCTAAAAAGAAGGGCGTTGGTGGAGGCCGCAAGCCCGAGGTTGGCGTTGGCGTAGGCATGACCGTGAGCACCGGCCAGGCCTCAGGCGGGATGCCGCGCGCCCAAGCCGCGGGGGTGAGGCCCACCGGCGTGCCCAAGGGCTCAGGCGTGGATGCGCGGACGAACCAACCAAATCCCAAAGCCAACAGCCACGCGGGCACGATAGTCAGCAGCACCAGGCTCACCCCCACAACCAACGCTAACCGAAACTCTGGGTCACGATGCCACTGCCGCAGCCCCAACCAAAGGACGCCCGCGACGGCAGCCAGCAGGCCACCCCCGCACAAATAGGGTTGCGCTCGAGCCAAAGCCGGGAGATGCGTCGCGGCCCATTGGTAGGCTGCCACCAATAGCGAAACCAAAAAGAGCGCGGCTACAAACGCGAACAGCCAGAGGAGGATCGCGAACAAGTCGCGCAAGTTCTGACGATTTTCAGGGGATACGAACCGATCGAGCATGGTGTTCGTCCTTCTTCCGCGCGGCTGAGGCAAGGCGCTGCCAATCGTGCATCGTGTCGATATCCCAAATAATCCTTGGATCGGGCCACGGCACACGACGCACGGGGAAGGCTCCGAAGAGCGCCCGTCCCCCTACGTCGCCCCGAAGGCGCAATAAAGCCGGCCACACGCTCGCGCGATAGGCAACAGGTGGGGTCACGCGCGAAGCCGCTTCGAGCGCGACGATGGGCTCAGGGCTACGTTGGGCAACCTGCAAAACAGCCCGAATTGCTGCCCCGTCTACAAGGGGCATATCCGCGAGGGTAATAAGCAGGCCCTGAGCTCGCCATCCTTGGGCCGCGCGCACCGCGGCCCGAACGGACCAAGCCATGCCCCAAAACCACGCGGGGTTGAACAGCACAGCCACAGGCAGCCCCGCTAACGCGGGCACCACCTGTTCGGCCCGATAGCCTACCACCACCCCAACCCGACTCAGCCCAGCCGCAAGCAGCGCTCGGGCCGCGCGGCGGACTAAGGGTTCGCCCTGGTACGGCTGCAACACCTTAAGCCGCGGACCGAAACGCCGGCCTTCCCCCGCGGCCAACACCACCCCAACCCACGTCTCAGCAACCGCGCGAGCCATGGATCACAACGTCGCGCGCAGAGCCTCACGCACCACGCGCATCTTACGCTCGATGGCATCTGGCTCGTCCAATACCATCACGGGCAGCGCGACGGCTTGCTCAAGCCAGTGGGCCGACGCGGCCCAGCGCGTGGCCCAATCCTGGGCATACAAGGGATGGTCCCGCCAGATCCATTCCCAATAGCCCGCGAAGTGCCACCGCTCTGCACCCGGGAGCAGCTTGGTCCCTACGCCGTGCTGGGCCATGTACTTGGCTACCGCGCGCGCCCGTTCTCGGCTCCCGGTGAAGATTACCAGCGTATCACCACCCTCGCCTTCGGGGTTAAGGATGCGGCGGAAACGAATGCCCAGCGCGTCCGCCTCAGGCTCGAGGTAAGCCTTCATTCGTGCCTTGTTCGCGCGTTGGCGCTCCAGGATGAAATCGAGCTTTTCTAACTGAGCTAACCCGACCGCAGCCTGGAGCTCGGTCATGCGGAAGTTGAATCCTGGCATGATGCCCGGTTCTTCCCCGGGCGGGACACCAGGCAAAAACGCGTGACCGTGGTTGTGATACGACCGCGCACGGCGGAAGAGCTCCTCGTCGTCGGTTACCACCATGCCGCCCTCGCCAGTGGTAATGGTCTTGCCAAAGTCGAAGCTAAAGCACCCCAGGTGCCCCAGGGTACCTAAAGGTTTGCCGTGATACGTCGCACCGCAAGCCTGCGCGGTATCTTCAACCACGAACAGGTTGTGTTCGCGTGCAATGGCGAGGATATCATCCATGGCCGCGGCCGCGTGCATCATGTGCACCGGGATAACCGCCTTGGTACGCGGGGTAATGGCCGCACGCAAGGCCGCAGGGTCCATGTTGAGGGTATCGTCCACGTCGACTACGATGGGCGTCGCGCCCGTATCAAGGATGGCCTCCACCGTTGCGACAAAGGTAAAGGCCTGCGTGATCACTTCATCCCCAGGGCCGATGCCTAGAGCCTTGAGCGCGACCTTGAGCGCGGCCGTGCCTGAAGTCACGGCTTGTGCGTGACGCGCGCCCAAGCGCTTGGCAAACGCGGCTTCAAAATCCAACACGCGGAAGATATGGTTCCGGCGTTCGTCAAAACCCCGATAAAACAAAACGCCGTTGCTACGGTCAAAAATGTCCATGACCGCGCGTTTTTCTTCTTCACCAATCACTTCAAAGCCAGGCATAATGACCTCCCGCGTCAGGTTCCGCATCGGGATTATACCTCGCGCGACGCCGAATAGGTTCGGTACAATCAAAAAGATGTTGGTGTGGTTAGGATTCACGCTTTTGTTGTTGGGGATGTGGTTCCTGCTGCGTGCGCGAGGCCTGCAGCAGCGGGCCGGGCTCCCCACGGGGCGGGTCGTCTACATGGACATGGACACCGCGCACACGCTGGCGCGGCCGTTATACGATCCACACATCGGCCTGGTCGGCAAACCAGATTACATTCTAGAACAAGGCGAGGCCCTCATCCCTGTAGAGGTCAAGACGGGGCATACGCCTCAACAGCCTTACCCTGGGCACGTGTATCAGCTGGCCGCGTATGGCCTGCTCATCCAGCGCGTGCTGGGTCGGCCCGCGCCGTACGGATTCTTGCGTTATCCTCAAGCCACCTTTCGGATAGAATTCACCCCAAGATTGATGGATGAGCTGCTCGCGGTACTCGCCGCGTTGCGCGCGGACGAAGAGCGGGAAGACGTCCCGCGTTCGCATAACCACCCCGCGCGCTGCCGCGCGTGCGGCTTTCGTGAAATTTGCAACCAACGGTTGGCCTGAAGATGGGACAACGAACGTGGCTAATGCCCCTGGCCGGGGCACTGGTGCTCATGGGATTGGTATTGGTTTGGGCAGGGTTGTGGATAGCACCTGCGCGAGCCGAGTCGCGGCCGTACGTCTGGGTAGACGTAGATGGTCAAACCCGGTATTGGGGCCCTGCGACCGCGGCCTGGCCCAGCGATATGCTCATTGCCATTGCAGGGCCCTGGTGGCCCAGCGATGAGGTCCGCATCAATGGGCTTCCGCTCCGACCGGATACGCCATGGCCCACCGAGGCGCCGGTGGTGCGGCTAAGCTTGCGTCGCGCGCGGCCCGTGACGGTCACCGGGCCTTCGGGGCGCGTTACCCTCTGGGCTCGCGATGCCCCGCCCGCGCGGGAGCTCGTACAACAGGGCTGGCCTTTGCACCCGGCCGATAGTTTCCAACCCTTGCGTTCCGACCTGGTACGCTGGCGTCCGTCTGCGACG
This sequence comes from Chloroflexota bacterium, assembly GCA_013153135.1. Classification (GTDB taxonomy): domain Bacteria; phylum Chloroflexota; class Anaerolineae; order Anaerolineales; family DRMV01; genus JAADEN01. The sequence continues at coordinate 10,157 of JAADFA010000121.1, read as the reverse complement.
TACACCATACACACTCCCTTGGAGACGTACACAGTGCGAGGGCATTGGGCGACAACCGCGGACATCCTGGCCACCCTCAACCTGGCCGTGCTGCCCTTTACCGAGACGAGCCCCGCGCTGGCTAATCCCCCTTCGCCCGAAGCCGCGGTGCAAATTCGCTACGGCACGCCCGAATGGCAGATCCAACTCCAGGCCGAGCCCTTCTCCGTGCGTTGGGAACCCGCGCCCGACGCACTCATTGACACGGTCGTGACCAAGCAAGAAGGCCAGGTCGGCCTGCGGGTGCGCGCGCAGCGCACGTTAACCTGGACCACGCCCGAGGGCACAACCACAACACCCCTCAAACCGGTGTGGGAATGGGTCCTGCAACCGCCCCGGGACCGCATCCTGGGCTACGGCACCCGCATCGAGATCCGCACGCTGGAAACGCCTCATGGGCCGGTGCGCTACTGGCGCGCGGTCAAGGTGTACGCGACATCATACTCGCCATGTCGGCTGGGCATCGACGGGTGTGATGATATCACAGCCAGCGGTGAACGGCTGCGCAAAGGAATTATCGCGGTCACCCTGCCGTGGTACCGGTGGATGAAGGGATGGCGGGTTTACGTGCCTGGCTATGGCTTTGGCATTATTGCGGACGTGGGCGGCGGCATTCCCGGGCGCCATTGGATCGACCTGGGCTTTTCAGAAGAAGACTACGAACCTTGGCACCAATGGACTACCCTTTATTTCGTCGCGCCCCCGCCCCCGCCTGAGCAGATCCCTTACGTTTTGCCTTGATAGGGCCCTGAGCGAGCTCCGCCGGGGTATACCACCGGGGTGGATAGGAGTGCACGCAAAAGTTGTCGACGTGCCAAGGGGCGCGGGGAAGCACAGCGCCGCCGCGGGCTGGAGGCCCGTGGCTAGTTGGCATAATATTGCGCGCGAGCTGACCGGCCCAACGCGCGAGAACGCGTGGCAGGCGGCGAGGATAGCGGGCGGGTTTCGCCGCCCGCGGCATGGCCGCATGACCGACGGCGAGGCGGGTTCCGCCGCCCGCGGGCCAAGCGCGGGTTCTGCCGCCCTGGCATGGGCCAAAGCCGCGCTCGCGTGCCCCTGCCGCCGCGGGCTGGAAGCCCGCGGCTATCATAAAATTGCACGCGGATAATTCAACCCAACGCGCGGCGGCGAGGATAGCGGGCGGGTTTCGCCGCCCGCGGCATGGGCTGCTACGAGATTTGCCCGCCTCCGATGGGTAGCCCCATCTTGCCAAAGCGCCAGGGCCCGCGTATAATACCCTCACCCCCGAGGAGGATATGGAGCCATGGCCAGCAACACCGCGCACTGCTCCCTGCCGACGGTTCGCATCGCGTTTCCAACGTTCATCGCAGCTGGCCGCTGGGGGGCGGGCGCGGGAGCCTAACCGGGCATTGTCACACGTTTCAAAAGCCATCTCCCGAACCGCTCCCCATCCTGGGTGAGCGGCTTTTTTCGTTATTTGTCGCCCTTGGGGCCGCGCGACCCAACTCCACCGCAGGAGGACATCATGGCTGTAAAAGGATGGGTTGAGATCAATGAGACCCTGTGCAAAGGGTGCGAAATCTGTGTGCACTATTGCCCCGTCAATGTGCTCGCTCTGGATGAGCACCGCCTCACCCCTCAGGGTTACCATCCCGCGGTATTGGTCTCGGACGGATGTACCGGGTGCATGGTATGTGCCATTGTCTGCCCCGAGGCCGCCATCACGGTTTACCGGGAAGAGCGCCCTCGCCGGGCGAAGGCGCGCGCAAGTGCGACACGCGAACGTTCACACGACACATAGCATCCACGTCGTCCATGACCCCACAAGGAGGAGGCGCATATGCCCAAACGCGAACTGATGAAAGGCAACGAAGCCATGGCCGAAGCCGCCATCCGCGCGGGTGTGGAAGCGTATTTCGGTTACCCCATTACGCCGCAAAGCGAGCTCCTGGAATATATGTCTCGACGGATGCCTCAGTTGGGCCGGGTCTTCTTGCAAGCCGAGAGCGAGATCGCTGCCATCAACATGGCCTACGGCGCTGCGTGCACCGGCGCGCGCGTGATGTCATCCTCCTCGGGTCCGGGCGTGAGCTTGATGTCCGAAGGGCTCTCGTACATCATTGGCACAGAAGTGCCCTTTGTACTGGTCGACGTGATGCGCGGTGGCCCTGGCCTGGGTAATATTGCGCCCTCCCAAGGCGACTACCGCCAGGTTTCCCACGCGGGCGGGCATGGCGATACCTTCCCCATCGTGCTCGCGCCCGCGTCGGTGCAAGAGGCCGTGGATTTGATTTACCAGGCCTTTGACCTCGCGGAGAAATACCGCACGGTGGTTATCGTGCTGGCGGATGGCTCTATCGGCCAAATGATGGAACCCGTCGCGCTGCCCGAATACCGTCCCTTGCCCGAGAAGCGCCCCGATTGGGCGGTGACGGGCGAACCGGGGCGTCCACGGCGACGGTTGACTTCCCTGTATCTGCACCCCGAAGATGAGGAAGTGGTCAACTTGCGCTTGCTCAAACGCTGGCGCCAAGTGGAAGCCAATGAGGTGCGCTATCGCACGTATTACCTAGATGACGCGGAATACATCGTGGTGGGCTTCGGCATGGCTGGCCGGGTCGCGCTCTCCGCGGTGCGCATGGCTCGGGAAGAAGGGCTTAAGGTTGGTCTCTTCCGGCCGGTGAGCCTGCGCCCCTTCCCTACCAAAGAACTGCGCCGCCTGGCCCCCAAGGCCAAGGCCATGATGGTGGTTGAGATGAACAGCGGCCAAATGTTAGATGATGTGTTGGCCGCGGTGCAAGGCCAAACGCCCGTGCGGTTTTACGGCCGCATGGGTGGTATGGTGCCCTTCCCCGATGAAGTGTTGGAGCAAATCCGCCTGCTGGTGAAGGAGCCGCCAACGTTGGACGAAGATCCGCGCGAGCGTTGGATCGCGCACATGGAGCAAATGCTCACGCCCGCGTCCTAACCCGCGGGCTCCAATCCTGCCATCGAGGAGGACGTTATGGCTGTTACAGCGCCCTCTCGCCCGCTGAAGGTGGTCTATCGCCCCCCAGAGACATACCTTGGCCCGACGCACTATTGCCCGGGTTGTACCCATGGCATCGCACATCGCCTGGTGGCAGAAGTGATCGAGGAAATGGGCTTGGCTGAACGCACCATCGGCATCGCGCCTGTGGGCTGCGCGGTGTTGGCCTATGAGTACTTTGACTTTGATGGCGTCGAAGCTGCACACGGCCGGGCACCAGCCATGGCCACAGGCATTAAGCGCGTGCTGCCCGACCGCGTGGTCTTCACTTACCAGGGCGACGGCGATATGGCTTCCATCGGAATGGGCGAGATCATCCACGCGGCCGGTCGCGGGGAACGCATCACCGTGATCTTCATCAACAACGCGATCTACGGCATGACCGGCGGACAAATGGCTCCCACGACCTTGCCCGGCCAAGTCACGACGTCGTCCCCCTACGGCCGTGACCCACGCAGCCAAGGCTATCCCATCCGCATGGCCGAGCTTTTAGCCACCCTGGACGGCGTCGCGTATTCGGTACGGCATAGCCTACACGACCCCACCCACATCCGCAAGGCCAAAAAGGCCATCCGCCTGGCCTTTGAGGCTCAGGTGCGCGACCTCGGCTTTGCGATGGTCGAGCTGCTATCCACCTGCCCGACCAATTGGAAAATGACCCCCATTGAGGCAATGAATTGGGTACGCGACCATATGACAACCGTGTTCCCTCTGGGGGAGTACAAGGTCCATCCGGAACTGCGCAAATTGCGGGTGTAGGAGGCAATCATGCAGACAGAAATCATCATCGCGGGATTTGGCGGTCAAGGTATTCTGTTCGCGGGGCAGGTGTTAGCCTACGCAGCCATGGACGCGGGCATGGAAGTCACATGGTTCCCATCCTACGGCCCCGAGATGCGCGGCGGCACCGCAAACTGCACAGTCATCTTATCGGACCAAGAAATTGGATCGCCTCTAGTTAAGCATCCTCAGGCGCTCATCGCGATGAACGCGCCTTCACTGGACAAATTTGAGCCCCTGGTGCGGCCGGGTGGGGTGGTAGTGGTAAACGCGTCCTTGGCACACCGAGGCATTGAGCGAACGGATGTAAAGGGGATCGAAATCCCCGCGAATCATATTGCGGAGGAGCTGGGCGACCGTCGCCTGGCGAACATGGTCGCGGTGGGTGCGATGCTCACGTTGCTACCCGTGTTGGAAATGGACCAGGTCAAACAGGCCTTGCGGGACCATCTGCCCGAACGTCGACGTAACTTGCTTGAGCCCAATATGCGCGCGCTGGACGCGGGTGCAGCTTACGCGCGCGAACATGCAGTGCTTAGTTCGTAAGGCCCTCATCCTCACGCGAAACAGCACGGGCCGAGGGCATGGACCTCGGCCCGTTGGCGTTCCAAGGGGGTCAACCTATGGGACGGAGTGACGCTATTCCGCCGAGCTCTGGCCTTCCATACCCTTCAGCAATTGCGGCAGGTACCAGATCTGTTGGTCGGTGGCCACTTCGCCTTCCTTCAGGTACAGGGTGCCGTCTTGCAAGTATAAGGGCCCCTTCCACAGCTGCAAACCGTTCGCCAGCTCGCCAATGAATTCGTCTACCTGCTTGGAGGCCTCATCACTCAAGCCCGGTCCCTTGACAAAGCCCACGGAGGACGTATCGGGGTTGTTGATGTCGTTCCAGTCGGGACCAAGCCAGAGGAATTGAGACTTCCAGGTGCCGTTCATAGCGGACTCGATCAGCATCTTATAGCCAGGGCCCCAATTGAAGTAAGGCACGCCTAAGCATACGTCAGGCGCTTCTTCGCACGCGCCTTCATAGTCATACGGGATGGCCCAGACTTCCTTACCTTGCTCAGCGAACTTCTTGGCCTCAACCAAGGCTTCCGTGGTGTCAATACCCGAAATCACCACGTCGTAGCCGTTTTGATAGAACTCATCCGCGACCTGGGTTGGGTCCAGGGTCATGCCCGGGATGTGGAACCAGAAGCCGATCCAGGTGACCTTGAACTTCAGGTCGTCCGGATTTTGACCCCGGTACTTCTCCCAGCAGTACTTTGCGCCCAGGTAGGCGGATGCAGCCAGGCGGCGGGTTTCATCGTTGATCAGGGGGCCCAAGTAGCCGAGCTTGCCGGTCTTGGTGGTGAGTGCGGCCGCGCAGCCCGCGATCATCTTGCCATAGATCATCTTGCCCATGAGGTTAGACAGATTGGGCACCTCAACGTAGTTCTTGCCTTCCTTCCACGCGTGATCACCCGAAATATGCACTACATACACGTCCGGGTTTTCCTGCGCGAAAGCCAAGGCCTCATCCTTCATGTCGTCGGAGTTGAAGATGATCAGCTTCGCGCCCTGCGCGACCAAATCCTTCGCCAGTTGCGACGCGGTCGTGCCCGGTCGGTCGGCAGGGTTCACCTTGTCAATGTAGACCATCTTGACGCCGAGCTTCTCTTCCACGTATTTACCGCCCTCAAAGTGGGCTTGGCTCCACCCGCGGTCATTGTACGGCCCTACCAAGAGCAAACCAAAGGTGAATTGAGCCTCCTCCGCGGGTTGCGTCGGCGCGGCCGTTTCCTGCCCTCCACCACAAGAGGCCAAGGCAACGGCACCTAAAAGAAGGAACAGCAGGACGAGCCAATGGCGTTTTAACATCGTCCTCCTCCGTTGGTTTGAAGTAACCTCGGTCCAGAGGTCCGTTTTTATTGTACGAGAAAGCAAGGCTCCTGCCAAGTGAGGGATGATGTTTCTCGGGTCCGCTTGGCAAATGTGTCAGACTCGCGCGTCAAATTTGTTTTGGGTTCAAACATGGGAGATGGACTTAGTGTAGTAAAGCTTTGTAAGCTACTTCACGTAACAAGCCAGCGGCCTCTTGCATCATGCAGCCTCAAACACGCTCACCAGCCCAGGTATAATCAAGCCGAACTTCGGAAGATTTGGGAGGGCCTATGCCCCACGTGGATGTGCTTTTGTTCGCCACGCTCAAAGAACGCATTGGGCAACGACGCCTGCATTGGACCTTGCCCAACGGTGCAACGGTGGGCGACTTACGTCGAGCCTTACGCGAGGCTTATCCGCAAGCAGCGGATGCTCTCGATCGCGCGCTCGCGGCACTTAATCAGGCTTATGTAGACGACGCGACGCCCATCCCCGACGGCGCGGAGGTGGCTTTCTTCCCACCCGTAAGCGGGGGCACAAAGCCGACGGTGGTGCAGGTGATCGAAGGACCCTTGGATCTGAACGCGCTCCTCGCGCAAATTGTACTGCCGACCACAGGCGCAGCCTGTATTTTCTCCGGCGTGGTACGCGGGCAGACCACCATCGACGGCCGCGTGCAATACACAACCTACTTGGAATACGAAGCCTATATCCCCATGGCCGAAGCGAAGATGCGCCAAGTAGCGCAAGAGATCCGTGAGCGCTGGCCCGAGGTCGAAGGCATCGCGGTGGTACAACGTATCGGTCGGCTCGAGCCCGGCACACCTACGGTGCTCATCGCGGTCACCGCACCGCATCGGCACAGTGGCGTGTTCGAGGCCGCGCGCTACGGCATCGACCGCCTCAAGGAGATCGTGCCCATCTGGAAAAAGGAAGTCGGGCCCGATGGCGAAGCGTGGGTTGAAGGGCATTACCACCCCAAACCGGGTGAATAGCCAACCGTAACCATGAGCGAAGCCTTATATCGGTGCGAAAACTGTGGCCTCCCTTATCCTGAGGATGCATCTCCTCACCGCTGTCCGCGCTGCGGCGGGGTGTTCGTACGGGCTCAACCATTGACCTGGCATCCGCCCGACCCTACGGCCCAAGGGATCTGGCGTTACCGTCGCGCGCTCCAAATACCTGAAACGATAGAACCCGTTACCTTGGGCGAAGGAAACACCCCCACCATCTCAGGGCCCGAGCCAGGCGTGGTGTTCAAACTTGAATACCACAACCCTACGGGCTCGCATAAGGCACGCGCGGCAAGCCTGGTTTTCACGCACTTACGGCAGCGTGGGGTGCGCGCCGTGGTCGAAGATTCCTCGGGCAATGCAGGGGCCGCCTGGGCCGCGTACGCGCGAGCCGCAGGTATGGACGCGCACATTTTCATTCCCGAAAGCGCGCATCCAGCCAAACAAGCCCGTATCCGCGCGGCCGGCGCGCGGCTCACCTTAGTCCCAGGCCCACGCAGCGCGGCCACCGAAGCCGCACAACAGGCCGCGCGCGAAGGCCTTGGCGTTTACGCCTCGCACGCCTGGCTGCCGTGGGCCGTGGACGCATACGCGACCATCGCTTGGGAGCTGGCAGAACAGATCAGCGAACCCTTGGGGAGCGTCTTCGTCCCCGTGGGCCACGGCGCGCTTTTGGTCGGCCTGGCGCAAGGGTTCCGTGCGCTGCATCGGGCCGGACGTTTGCCCCATCTCCCGCGGCTCATCGGCGTGCAAGCCTTTGCGTGTGCTCCCATCTGGGCTCTGGCGCGCGGCGGGCCCGAAGCGCTGCTCCTGGTCACCGAGGGTGAAACCATCGCAGAAGGGGTCCGCGTACGGCATCCTGTGTGGGGGCGCCATGTACTGCTCGCGGTGCAAGAAAGCCAGGGCGCCCTGGTCGCAGTGGATGACGAGGAAACGCTCCAAGCCCGCGACTTCTTGCATGCTCAGGGGTTGTATGTAGAGCCAACCAGCGCGCTTGTATGGGCCGCGTATCAACGTTTGCGTGATTGGGCACCGAAGCCCGCGGTCTTGTTGCTCACCGGGAGCTCGCGCCCGGGCTCCGGCGGTTGGTGGACGCGGCTGCAGCGTTGGTGGCATCGGGTTCGAGGTTGACGCCAACCTCGAGCCAAACATGGATGCATTCAGCCGATACGGCTAGGAGTCGCCTATGAGTCGTAAAGTTGTGGTCACCGGCATGGGCACCATCAACCCCTTAGGACACACCGTCCAAGAAACGTGGGAAAACGCGATCCGCGGGGTGTCCGGTGTTGGGCCCATTACGGTCTTCGATGCCTCAGGCCTATCAACTCAAGTCGCGGCCGAGGTCAAGAACTTTGATCCCAAAGCCTACCTCGGAGCCAAAGTAGCTCGACGAACCAGTCGTTTTGAACAGTTCGGTCTGATCGCAGCTCGTGAAGCCCTCCAAGATGCAGGGCTGGAGATCACAGACGCGAATCGAGACGAAATTGCCATCGTAGTCTCATCCTCGGTAGGCGGCATTGAAGTCTTTGAGCAAAGCACCCTAACAGCTTTCCTAAAAGGTCCACGACGCGTTACTCCTTTCGTTATCCCTATGCTCATGCCCAACGGCGCGGCCGGATTAATTAGCATTCATTACGGCATTACTGGACCCGCGTTTTCGGTCGCGTCTGCGTGTGCGTCAGGCGCGGATGGTCTGGGCATCGCGTGGCACTTGGTGAAGTCTGGCATGTTTGATGTCGTGATCGCGGGTGCGAGTGATTCCACGTTGTGCACCGTCGCGGTCGCAGCCTTCGAACGCGCGGGCGCCATGTCCCAGCGCAAGCCACCCGACTTTAAGACGCCCCAACCCTTTGACGCGAACCGCGACGGTTTCGTCATGGGCGAAGGCAGCGCGATCTTGATCCTCGAATCTGAGGAGCACGCCCGCCGGCGCGGCGCGCGCATCCTTGCAGAGTTTGCGGGCTATGGCTCTTCGTCCGACGCGTATCACGTAACCGCGCCGGATGAAGAAGGCCGCGGCGCGGCCAAAGCCATGCGCCGCGCCCTACAAACCGCGGGGCTCTCACCCGATGACGTCGATTACATCAACGCCCACGGCACCGGTACTCGCCTCAACGACGCGATGGAAACCAAAGCCATCAAATCAGTCTTTGGCGAGCGCGCGTACCACATCCCCATTTCGTCGACCAAATCCATGACGGGCCACATGATGGGGGCGACGGGCGCGCTCGAAGCAGTATTTAGCATCCTGGCCATCCGGGATGGTGTTGTTCCGCCAACCATCAATTACGAAACGCCCGATCCAGAATGCGACCTGGATTACGTGCCCAACCAGGCCCGAGAAGTCAACGTTGACGTTGCCATGAGCAATGCCTTTGGATTCGGCGGGCATAACGCAGTGCTGGTCTTCCGCCGCTACCAGGGCTAAAGGCATCCGTCCCTTTCGAGCACTATGGAACGGGCCGATCTCGCCAGGGTCGGCCCGTTGTTGTCTTTTTATTAAGGAACCCAAAACCGCTGAAGAAGTTCCCAGGGGGTTCTCATTCCCTTTTTAGCCAGCCTTAAGGACGATTTCAGCTCAAGACAGTACGCTAAAGCTGCCTTTCACCAAGGCTGTCATCACCAACCCCACACCGCGCGGTGCCCGGCGGGTCACACACAACGGTCCTCGTCACCGCGAGCTCGCCGGGCACCATCACCCCAATCAAGAGGATAAGCCCGTGACCACCCGCGCGCGTCTCCGCATCGGCACCCGCAAAAGCCGCCTGGCCCTCTGGCAGACCGCGTTCGTGGCTCAACGGTTGCGGGAACGCTGGCCCCATCTGACGGTCGAAACGGTCACTTTCACCACCCGGGGCGACCGCGTGTTGGATCGGGCCCTGCCCGAAATCGGCGGCAAGGGTCTGTTTACCGCGGAACTGGAAGCCGCGCTGCGGGAAGGCCGCATTGATCTCGCGGTGCATTCCCTCAAGGACCTGCCCACGGAAAACCCGCCGGGGCTCACCCTGGCCGCGATCCTGCCCCGCGAAGACCCTCGGGATGCGTGGCTGAGCAAGCACGGCCTGGCCCTGAGCCAGTTGCCGCCTGAGCCAGTCATCGGCACCAGCAGCCAGCGCCGCGCGGCCCAGGTGCGCCTGCTGCGCCCCGACGCGCGCATCCGGCCGCTGCGGGGCAATGTGGACACGCGCGTGCGCAAGGCCCTGGACCCCGCGGGGCCTTACGACGGCGTGGTGCTGGCCTGGGCCGGGCTCAAGCGCCTGGGCCTCACCGACCCAGTGGTGGAAGTGCTGCCGCTGGAGGTCATGCTGCCCGCGCCCGGCCAGGGTGCGCTCGCGGTGCAGGCCCGCGCGGACGACGACACAGTGCTGCGTCTGCTTCAGCCCCTGGACGACCCCGCGACGCGGGTCGCAGTACTCGCGGAACGCGCGTTCTTGCAAGGGCTGGGCGGCGGCTGCGCGCTGCCCGTAGCCGCG
>JAADFA010000042.1 GCA_013153135.1 Chloroflexota bacterium | reverse complement strand
GGCGGTGAGCCCCATACGTGTGTAGGTCGCTCCGTCTCAGGGGCTAGGGCTTCGTGGGCGCGCGCGAGGCCAAAGTCGGTAACTTTAAGCCGACCATCCGGGCGAACGAGGAAGTTCGCGGGCTTGACGTCGCCATGGACTAAACCCGCCCGGTGCGCATAGCCAAGCCCTGCGCATGCTTGAACCAAGTAGCGCACGGCTTCGTCGATGGGCAAGGGTGCGCGTTCCCGTAGGATGGCTTCTAGCGTGGTTCCGGGGACGTATTCCATCACGATATACAGGGTTGTGGGGTCGACTTCGAGCACGTCGTGGATGGTCACAATGTTGGGATGGTTGAGTTGCGCGGCCAGGCGTGCCTCGTCCAGGAAACGCTGACGAAACGCGGGCACGCGCGCATATGTCGGGAGCAGGCGTTTGAGCGCGACCTCACGCCCAAGCTTATGGTCGTAGGCCAAAAAGACCTCAGCCATGCCCCCTCGCCCTAACGGGCGACGGATCTCATAGCGCCCCGCTATAAGCGAAGTATCGCTGGGCGTGGACGGTGCCGCGGTGGTCATGGGGTATAGTTTACCGCGCTTTTTGCCCTTCGGCGAAGGGACGGGCCCGCGCGAATTTGGACCCGTCCCCGGGCTAGGGCTATGGTTGGGCTGTGGGCCCTTCGTTAGGTTCCGCCGCGGGCGTGATCCCCAAGGGCGGCGGTGCTGGGTTCGCGTTCAGAAGTTGCAAGATGGCCGCGCGTACGTTGGGCGGCAGGTCGGGTTCGTCGGGCACGTGTTTCTTCCATAAGTCATAAATCTCTATGTCGGCTTCTGCACGCACTTGATTAAGCCACGCTTGAAAGACCTCTTGCTTGCGCCGCTGCCACAGGGCCTCGTCCAGGGGGCGTTCTTCGTGGCCCAGCACCTGGATGATGTGCCATCCGAAGTCCGTTTGCACGGGTTCGCTGATCTCGCCAACGGCGAGGCGAAAGGCCACGTCTTCAAAGGGTTTGACCATCACCCCACGCGGGAACCAACCCAAATCACCGCCTCGGGACGCGCTGCCCGGGTCTTGTGAATATTCTTCTGCCAGCTTGGCGAAGTCCTCGCCAGCTTTAAGCTTCTCCAGTATTTCTTGTGCGGTGGCCTCGTCCTTGACCAGGATGTGCCGCGCCCAGACCTGCTCGGCCATAGGGCTGACGTCTTTGGTGATTTCTTCAAACATGCGCTCGTAATAGAGCTGAGCTCGTACGAAGTCGAACAAATCTTCATAACGGATGCCCACGGCCTTGAGCCAGGCCTGAAGTTGCTCTTGATACGCGGCTTCGGTCATGGGCGTAGGGGTTGGCGCCGCGGTGGCCGTTGCGGTGGGCTCGGCGGCTTCGGTGGGGGTGGCGTCCTCAGCTTTGGGGGTAGCTGTGGGGGATGGCGTCACGGTGGGACCGAGGAGTGCGCGCTGGGTGGCCGAAAGGGTGGGCGAGGCCCAGGGCGTGGGTGACGGTTCGGGGGTTGGCGTGCCTTGTGGATAATAGCCGAATAAGGCCTGGAGTGCGCGCTCGACTTCGGCATCTGAGATGGTGATGCCGCGCATGTGGGCCTGTTGGATGATGAGAGTTTCGTCGATCAAACGGCCCAAGACTTGTTGACCTAAGATCTCGGGCGAGTCGAGTTGGGTGAGCAGGTTTTCGATTTGCGGGCTGATTTGGCTGGTCAGCTCGGGGCTGGTGCCCAACATCTGGAGTAGCTGTAGATACGAGTTGATTTGGTTGAGCAAGGTATAGCGGTCGATACGCACGCGGGCTTGGAAGGTGCGCAAGGGGATGGTATCGTCGTTTACCCGCGCGACGGGTCGGTTGGGCAGGATAAGGTATTGCCACACTAACGCGATGACCACCAGCAGCAGGACTACACCGACAATGCCGCCGTAGATCCACATAATCAGCTGCTGATGTCCGCGCAGCCGACGGTTTAGGGTCTGATACTTACGACTTTGGGCCAAAACTTTCCGTGCCATAGGCCATCCTCAACGGAGCGTAGGATGAGACAAGGAAAAGGGGCCTCGCGGTCCGAGGCCCCTGCGGGTGCGGGTCGGATGGGTTAGCGCACTTTGACTTCGGCCACGAAGGGCAAGAGCGCGAGGATGCGTGCGCGCTTGATAGCCCGCGCGAGTTGACGTTGGTGCTTTGCGCACGTTCCGGTTTGCTTGCGGCCCTTGATCTTCGCGTCCTCTGTTAGGTATCGGCGTAATAGCTCCACATCCTTGTAATCAATCTTCTCGATCTTCTCGACGCAGAAATAGCACACCCGGGGACGGGCATAATAGCGTCGAGGGGTCGAAGTGGATTGTTCAGCCACGGGTTGCCTCCTTCATGTCCGGTATGGGTTAGGATTCGACGGAGAAATCGCCGCTTTCAGGTTCAAGGGATTGGTCTGTGGTGATGTCATCCTGCTCCAATGCGTTGTCGTCGGCATAAGCGCCGTCGTTGTGATAGCCCTGGTCGTGGTGGTCACGTCCCACAAAGCGGCGCCGCTCGCCCAGGATGATCATTTCGCTGGCTACGATCTCTACAGAATAGCGGCGTTGGCCGTTGGCGTCCTCCCAACGTCGGGTCTTGAGGCGGCCCTCAATGTACACTTGCTCGCCCTTGGTGAGGAACTGTTTGCAAATTTCGGCCAGACTGCCCCAGGCGACCACGTTGAACCGTTCGGTTTCGCTGCGGCGTTCACCCGCGGCGGTGTTCCAGTAGCGCGTGGTGACCACGGGGAACGTTGCCACGGCTTGACCCGACGGCGTGTAACGCAGCTCGGGATCTCGCCCCAGACGACCGATAATCATGACCTTGTTCAAACCTCGGCGCATAACTCCCTCTCCTTGCCAAAAGGAATCGTCTTCCCCCTAAGCCTTATTCGTCTTGGCGCACAAACAAGAAGCGCATGATGGGTTCTTGCAAACGCAAGAAGCGTTCCAAGGATGGCATGGAATCGGCGGGCATGTCCATTTCCATGAACACGTAGTAGCCTTCCCGGCGCTTGCGGATGGGATAGGCCAGGGGGCGTTTCCCCCACATCTTGGTCGATCGGATGGTTCCATCCAGGCGGGTGATTTCGTTTTTGACCCGTTCGACCAGTTGGATCAGTGTCTTTTCGTCAAGGTCGGGGTGGGCGATGAAGACGAGTTCATAGGGACGAATACGACGAACTGGTTGGACTTGGAAAACCATTCCAGCCTCCTTTCCATGGATTTTAGCCCCCGCTCACGGCGGGAGCGGAAAGGCGCCCGCAGGCACGGCTACTAGTGTAGCACAACCGCCGCGCTTTTGGCAACGGTTCGTGGCAAAACGGGCACGATTCGGTGCCCTTGAACGCGCGCTCACTTGGGCGAAGGTCAGGGCACGGGCGTGGGGGTTGAGGGCAGGCCTGCAGTGAAGAACGCGAGCGCGTCGTTGAAGTAGGCCGTGAGGGGCATGGCGTGGCCGCCGGGATGCCAGATCAGCCGTCGCTCCTGCGCCCGCGTCGCGGCCTCATAAGCCGCCTGGCACGCGTGGGGTGGAATGGTGCGGTCTTCGCGCGCGCAATGGATGTGCAGCCGACCGGTGTAGCGCGGTAGGTAGGTCAGCGGGTCGATGGCGCGCAGGGCCGCGCGTTGCCGTGGCCCGGGCACGCGGCCCTGGGCTTCGAGGATGCTGGGCAGGTCCGCACCGGCCAGGAGCAGCTCCGCGCGTTCGATGGCCGCGCCCCGTCCCAGCGCGACCGCGGCCGCAATGCTGCCCAGACTGCGCGCGACGAGATAGACTTCGCGCGCGCCCTGGACGCGCAGCCACTGCGCGGCCTGGATGATGTCCTCCGCACCCTTTTGGACGGCTTCGTATTGGCCCCGCGCGGAAAGGGGCCCGGGATGCGCCCGACGTTCACCGTGATGGGGCAGGTCGAACGCGAAGGTACAGAAGCCGTGGCGCTCAAACGCGCGCA
>JAADFA010000122.1 GCA_013153135.1 Chloroflexota bacterium | reverse complement strand
CACAGTGGGCAGGGAGGGATTCGAACCCCCGTAGGGCGAAGCCCAGCGGGTTTACAGCCCGCCCCCTTTGGCCACTTGGGTACCTGCCCATGGATTGGCAATGAACCAAGCCGACGACGGGATTTGAACCCGTAACCCGCCGCTTACAAGGCGGCTGCTCTACCTGTTGAGCTACGTCGGCCTGTAGCCGCTTTGATTATACAGGGCTCACCTCCCGCCGTCAAGGCGCCCCTTAGTTTAGCAGATTCCCCCGCACGCGTCAACGTTTCGCGCGATTTTGGGTGCAGGCAAATTTTGTAGAAGGGCCGCGGGGATTCGCGGGCAGCGAAACCCGCCCTCTATCCTCGCCGTCGGTCACGCGCCCCGCGCATTGGGCCGGGCAATTTGCGCGATTTTATATCAGCAAGCTGCAGGCTTCCAACGGCGCCCGCAGCACGCGAGCGCGGCCTTGGCCCGCGGACCGCGGGCGGCTGAACCCGCCCGCTATGCTCGCCGCCGCGCGTTGGGCTGAACTACCCGCGTGCAATTTTATAGCCGCAAGCTTCAGCCCGCGGCGGCGCCCCTCGCCACGTGACCGTTTCGACAACCTTTGCGTGCGCCCCGCGTTTTCCGACTCTTGAATTCAGCCCATGCGGCTCCAATCCGCCCTCCACTTGCAGGCCCGGGCGGCGCGGATCAACGGCCTTCGGGAAGGCGCACGGCGCGCGATTCGTACGTGCGCCATCCGTCCCTGGTCACCCAATACATACCAAGACCGTCGGGCTCCAGGGCCGGCCACGCGAAGCCCACGCCGTTCGGGGCCAACTCGACCTCATCTGCATCAGGAGGAAGCGAACGCTCCTGCCACGAGAGGCCTCCGTCATCGGTCAGCCATAGCCGCGCGGTAATGCCCGCATCGCCCGCGGCGCGCCATGCATAGCCTTGGTCCACTCGCCAAAAACGCACGTTGGTCGCGCCTTCGGGGAGGGGTTGCCATCGCACCTGACCGCTCACCCAGCGGAGGAGGTAAGCATGCGGTTGGGCGGTCGTCCAATCGAAGCACGTCGCTACCAGGATCCCTTGAGCCTCGTTCCACAGCTGCGGCGCCGAGGTCGGACAAGGCGCGTCGCCTGTATCTTCTATTTGGATAACATGACTCTGCCATGTGCGACCCAGGTCGTGGCTCGCTACCCAGACCGCACCCGCGGCTGCTCCGTTCTCTTTCGTAACCCACAGGGTTCGGCCATACATGGCCAGCCCCGTGCTCGCAAAGAGGTTCAAAGGCGAATCGGGGTTCTCATAGGGCGAGAACGCCAAATGCCACACACCCGAGGGCTCGCGCACGAACAAGGCCGCGTAGTCATGCTGCATCCCTCCTTCCAACGACACCAACAGCGCAACCCGGCCTGTGCTCGCGTCCTTAGCCCAAATGCCCCAATCAGGCATCAACCCTTCGGCCTCCGGAGGCATGGGCAGCAGCTCCACGTGCCATGTCTGGCCTCGGTTCTGGGTAACCGCTACCGTCGCGCCACCAAGGTAAAGGAACATTCGCTGCGTATCCACAGGCAGCCAGGCTGGGAGCCGCCGTGTTTGGCGCCACGTTGATGGGGGAGTAACATCGCGTTGGAACGGCTGATCGACATCCCCTATCATGAGGCGCCATGCTTCTGTGGCCGGTTCTGCTAATAAAGCCCACGTGGCTTGGCCGTCGATAGCGGTTAAACTCGCAACTTGCCACCCAGAGCCTGCGCCCGAGAGGCTTTCAGGCTCGAGCCGCGGTAACGGTACGGTGGCAGTTGTTCGCGCCCTGGGCGCGAAGGCCATGGCCGTAGCCGTAGCTGTCGGTGTTGATGTTATTGTAGCAGTGGGCGTGGGCGTGGACGTCGGAGGGACAGGGGTCCATGTGGCGGTAGCGGTCATCGTGGGCCGCGGGGTAAGCGTGGGCAACAACGTAACCGAGATGGCCTCCCCTCGACATCCGCTCAAGAGCACCAAACCGAAAAGCCAGGAGAACCAAGCCCATACTCGCATGTCTCCCCTCCTCTCGTTCGGAACTTGTTTAGGGCGTGCTGACCCAGAGCCCGATGGGCGTTTCGCCCGCGCGCACTCGATGACCAGGCAGCACCAAAGGCCGCGATGTAGCGGTAGGCATGTAAACCTCTACCCGGGATCCGAAACGAATGAGGCCAAAGCGTTGCCCTCGAACCACCTCTTGACCTTCCACGACGAAGGGCACGGTGCGCCGTGCGAGCAAGCCTGCGATCTGGATTACCAGAAGTCGTTGCCCGTTGGTACACTCCCAGTAATACAGCCGACGTTCGTTGTGCAGGGCCTCGTCTCGGTCTGCAGGCAAAAATGTGCCCGGTTTGTGCTCAATACGAACAACCTTACCCGTACACGGTGCGCGGTTGATGTGCACATCAAATATGCTCATAAATGTACCCACTTGCCATGCGTCGCCTTGGATCCAGAGGGGCTCATGGGTGCGCCGTACCGTAAGGATGCGTCCGTCTGCGGGGGCCAGGATGGTGTCTTCGCCCGCGGGCGGATGGCGATCGGGGTCGCGGAAGAAATACGCAGCAGCCAACGCCACAGCCAGCGCGCCTTGCGCCGCGCGGCGCTGCCCTAACAGGCGCAGCGTGACCGCGGCCAAGCCAGCCCCTGCGATAAAGGGATAGCCTTCGGGATGGATGCGAGTCATACCACCCTCCTCATGATGTCATGTCGTGAGTCAGCACGCGTTGCAGCGCGTTCAGATCTGGCGGGATGCGTGGTGCGGAGGGCACCGCGCGCATCGCGGCCGCGACGTCTTTGAGCCCGCTGCCCGTGAGCAGGACGAGTATCCGGTCATCGGGTGAGAGGGCACCTGCGGCCAGGGCTGCACGTAGTCCTGCGTAGGCCGCCGCGGCGGCAGGTTCGACGAACACGCCGTGCTGCCCTAATTCCCGCATCGCGGCCAAGATGGCCTCATCAGAAACAACCCAATATTGCCCCCCCGTTTGTCGCACCGCGCGCAGCGCGCGCCAGCCGTCCCGGGGCAGGTTGACCGCGATGCTATCGGCCAAAGTTCGCGCTTCGACAGGTGTGATTTCATCGCGGCCCGCGAAGAACGCGTGCGCAATAGCGGCTGAACCCTCGGCCTGCACACCGTGCAATCGCGGCAGGACCGGCAGCCAACCCAACTGATGGAGGTCCCAAAAACCTTTGTACACGCCGCTGATGATGTTGCCGTCGCCCACAGGGATGAAAATGTGCCACGTCGCATCGGGTTCCGCGCGCACACGTTGTTCCCAAATTTCGAACGCGGCCGTCTTTTTGCCTTCAGCTGTAAAAGGGTTATACCCTGTGTTGCGACAGTACCACCCCAACTGTTGTGCGGCTTGCACGCTCAAGTCAAACGCATCATCGTAAGTGCCCTGGATCAGGATGACGCGCGCGCCGTAAATAAGGAGCTGAGCGATTTTGGCTTGGGGGGCTCGTTCGGGCGCGAGGATAACCGCGCGCTGGCCCGACGCAGCGGCCAGGCCAGCCAAGGCCGCGCCGGCGTTGCCTGTGGATGCGGTAATGACCACGTCGGCCCCGATCTGCCGCGCATGGGCAAGGACAATCGCGCTCGCGCGGTCCTTAAACGATGCGGTCGGGTTAGGGCTCTCGTCTTTAAACCACAAATGCGGCAGGCCCAGCACAGCACGCAAGCGCGGCAACGCGTAGATAGGCGTCCAGCCCACCCGCTGGAGCGGTGTACCCTGGGTTGGAGGTGGGGCTACAGGCAAGAGCGCTCGATAGCGCCACAGCGAGGGCTCCGCGTCCTCGCCAGGGAAGCGCGTGGGGGCGAGCTCACGCCGCAACCGTTGATAATCCAAGATGATATCCAAATTCCCACCGTCGACCGGGCAGGTGTAACGTAGCGTATCGCCGGGATATTCCCGCCCGCAGCGGGAGCATCGGTAGATGAAAGGAGAGGGTTGGGTGGTCATAGGCGCGTCCTTCCTCAAGGTTGGGGTCGTTCAGCCAAAGGAAC
>JAADFA010000021.1 GCA_013153135.1 Chloroflexota bacterium | reverse complement strand
GAGCTGGCAGGCTCAGCGCGCGGGGCATGGAACGGCGTGGATAGCGGGCGGCTGGACGCGCGCTTGGTCCGCGGGCGGCGAAACCTGCCCGCTAAAATGGTGTGGCGCTTCCTCGCGATGAGGGGGGCTAAGCGAGCGTGCTTGGCCCCGTGACCGGCCGGATGAGAGGTTTGTGGGGCCAGATCCCTAGAGGGCGGATCCGGCCCCTCGGCCTTTGGATATGTTATGTCGCCTGCGAGACACCGGCCTCTGCAAAGGTGGCCATTTCGTTGTGCAAGCGGCATGCGGCCTCCACAACGGCCAGCGCGACCGCGGCGCCGCTCCCTTCACCCAGGCGCATACCCAAGTTTAAGAGGGGTTCCAGGTCCAGGGCCTCGAGCATCAGGCCATGGCCGCCTTCGGCCGATCGGTGTCCGGCGATGAGGTAATCCCGCACCCGCGGCGCGAGCGCGTGCGCGAGCAGCGCGGCCGCGGTGGCGATGAACCCGTCCAGCACGATGGGCACCCGTCGCGCGGCCGCAGCCAACATGGCCCCGGCCAGTGCGCCGATTTCCAGGCCGCCTACGCGCGCCAGCACTCCGACCGGGTCCGAGGGGTCCGGCTGGTGCAGGGCCAGGGCTTGCTCGATCACGCGCCGTTTGCGCTCGAGCCCGGCGTCGTCAAGGCCTGTGCCCCGGCCCACCAAGCGAGCCACGGGGTGCCCGGTGAACACTGCAGCCAACGCGGTCGCGGGTGTGGTGTTCCCAATGCCCATCTCGCCCAGCACCAGCACGTCCATACCGGCCTCCGCCGCGCGCGCCACAGCCTGCGCGCCAGCTTCTAGCGCGGCCTCGGCCTCTGTTCGGGTCATGGCTGGCTCGCGCGCGATGTTGCCCGTGCCCGCGCGCACCTTCATGGACCAGACCTGGGGATGGGCAGGGATATCGGACGCGACGCCGACATCCACCACCCAAAGCCGCGCGCGGTGCCAGCGGGCCAGCACCGAGATGGCCGCGCCGCCGTGTACGAAATTCAGCACCATTTGCGCGGTCACCGCGGAGGGGTAAGGGCTCACCCCCTCCGCGGTGACACCGTGGTCGCCAGCCATAACCAAGAACACCTTCTCACGTATGCGGGGCTGCGGCGTGCCCTGGATACCGGCCAGGTGCACGGCGAGATCTTCCAGGCGGCCCAGGCTGCCCGGCGGTTTGGTGAGCTGGGCCTGACGTTCCCGGGCCTGCTCCATCGCGCGTTCATCCAGCGGGGGGATGTGGGTCCGCGCGCGTTCCCAGAGCATGTTCTCAGCCTCCTGGGTTTCGGGTGGCCTGCGCGGGATGAGGAGGGCTGGCAGGTCCCTCGGTGGATGGCGAAGGCAAGACGCGAGGGACGAACACGGGCCGACCCGCGTGCTCGATCACGTCCACGGCCACGCGGTATATCTGCGCAATGCGTTCGGGCGTGAGTACCGCGCGTGGTGCGCCATGGGCCACCACGCGGCCCTGGTGCAAGAGCACCACATGGTCTGCATACCATGCCGCGTGGTTGAGGTCGTGCAACACCACGAGTACCGCGCGGCCGTAGCGATGCGCCTGCTCGCGCGCGAGGTTCAGGATAGCGAGCTGGTAATGCCAATCCAGGTGCGTTGTAGGCTCATCGAACAGCAAGACCGGCGTATCCTGGGCCAGAGCGCGAGCGACCCAGACACGTTGCCGTTCGCCGCCGGAGAGCGCGGCCAGGGGGCGCTGGGCCATGGCTTGCAGGCCGACCGCAGCGAGTGCGCGTTGCACCGCGGCCCAGTCCTCAGGCCGGGCTTGTCCCCACCAGGGCAGGTAGGGCGTGCGGCCCAGCAAGACGGCCTGGGCTACGGTGAATTGCGGCGGCCAGATGGGGCTTTGCGGGATCACGGCCAGGATGCGCGCGCGCTCGCGAGGCGACATGCGCAAAAGGTCACGCGCGTGCCATTGCACGCGGCCCTGCGTGACGTTCGCGCGACCGGTTATTGCGCGGATAAGGGTGGTCTTGCCCGCGCCGTTGGGCCCGAGCACCGCGGTCACGCGGCCGCGCGGCACCTCGAGGGAGACCCCACGAAGCACGGGGCGGCCCGGGTAGCCGGCGTCCAGGTTGCGGATCAAGAGCATATCGATCATCCCGCGCGGGGTTGAACGGCCTTGATGATACCAAAAACGCGCGTTCAGGCAGGATGTCGCAAGCTAAGGCCGTAGCCGAGGGCGGCGATCAGGAGCCCAGCGCTCAAGGCGGCGAGGAGCCAGGCAGGTGGGCGAGCGGCGTTTGGGTTGGTTGGGGTGGGGTTGGGGGAGGGGGCGGCTTGGCTTCGTGTAGCCGTAGCCGTGACCAGGGGCGGTTGATGGGTGAGGGGTTCGCCCAGGCGCATGATAGGCGACGGTGTGGTGGTAGGGGTGGTCGTCGCGAGGGCGGGGGGTGTTGGTGTGGTCGTCGCCGCAGTGGCCGTGCCGCGCGGGGGCACGATGATCAGCTCCTGGCCGATGCGCAGCAGGCTGTCTTCGGTTAGGTTGTTGTAGCGCAGGATGTCTTCCAGGGGCACGCGGTACGAGAGTGCGATCATTAGCAGCGTTTGGCCGCGGCGCACGGTGTGGATAACCGCGCCGTCCGCGCGCGGAGTTGCAGGCAGCACAGGTTCGTACGGCAAGGTTGGGGTGGGCGGTGCGGGTGTAGGTTGGACCGGGGTCGAGGTGGGCAAAAAGGTGGGCTGCGGCCCCTGGCCCGCGATGCCCGCGGCCACGAGGGTGAAGTACACGCGCCCATCGGCCCGCCGCGCGCACCCTGCACCCACGTGGATGTACTGGGGCGCGGTCAGGGTATGGTAGTGGGGCGCGGAGGGTAACCAGATTTCGATCGCGCGCTGGGGTGTCATATAGTAGCCCCACGCGATGTTTTCGGAGACGTAGACGTATGACGCGCCCTGGCCATAACCCGCAGCCTTGACCCGATCCGCTGGTCGTGAGCCACCCGGTCCGATGTGGGTTCCCTGGCCGATTTCGGCCTGGTACTGACTGTGGGCTTGGGCGACGGCCATGAGGATGGGATGCACTTCAAAGGGGGCCTGCCCGGCTCCGGTGCGCACTTGGTTCGCGAGGGCAATCAGGGTGTTGACGTCGTCCGCGGGGCACGCCTCGACGGCCAGGGGCGCGGCCGCGCTCGGGCGCACGAGCCAGGCCATCCCCCAAATTAAGCCCCCGAGCAACAAGCCAAGCCAGCACCATCTTGGGCAAACGCGTGCTTGTCGGGCCATGGTGGCAGCCATTGTATCACCTTCCCTGGGGGGATACATACGTACGTCGGGGGCACACGTCGCGGACGTATGGGCCTGGTACAATTGCCTCCATGCCGGTTCACGCGGTGTTGGGTGCGTTGCAGCGCGAATATTTGTTGCCCTATGACGGCCGTCCGATGCTGGATGTACCGGGCGGGGATGCTCTTTACGCGGCCGTGGGGGTCGCTTTGTGGGACGAGGCGCCTGGGCTCATCAGCCGGGTTCCGCGCACGTACCCTGAGGCGTGGCTCGCGGATTTGGCCGCCCGGGGGTGGGATGTGCGTGGGGTGCGGCGTTTGGATGAGGTATGGGAGATACGGCGCATCTGCGCGCCCCAGGCCCGGGTGACCGCGCTCGCACCCTTATTCGCGCGCTATGGCCTTACCGTCCCTCGCAGCCTGTTGGACTACCAACCTCCGCCTCCAGGCCTGGATTCGAAGCGCCAGGCCCGACGGCAAACGTTGCGCATGACCGACCTCCCGGCTTGGCTGGCCGATGAGGCGCGAACGGCCATTTTCACCCCATACGACTTTTTGACCCACTTTCTCATCCCCGCGGAGGTGCGGCGCCGGGGTGCGCGGCACGTGCTGCTGATGGCTGGGTCGGGGTATATGCATCCCGCGTTTCGTGCGGAAATGCCCGCGTTGCTGTTGGATATCGCCGCGTTCTTCTTGACCGCGGCCCAGGCCCGCGCGCTGTTCGCGGGGTGGACGGATGATTTAAACGACATTATCCAACTCTTGGGTCAGTGGGGTGCGCGTGTGGTGATCATCTTTACGGGCGAGGGCGCGCACGTCGCGGTCCCGCGCGAGGCGCGCGCGTGGTTCGTGCCCTTTTACCCCGCACGGTTGCGGAACCCCTGCGGTCGCGAGGCGGCGTTTGCAGGCGGGTTTGCAGTGGGGTATCTCAAGACGTATGACCCGCTCGAAGCCGCCCTCTATGGCGCGGTCGCGGCATCTTTCGTGCAGGAGACCCTGGGCGCGCTCCAGGCCCTGGACCCTTTGCCCGAGCTGCGTGCGGCCCGATTAGAGCAGATGCGCGCGCTTGCTCAGCGCCGCCCATAAACGCCTTGCTTCCGATTATGGTAAAATCGTCGCTACGGACCGCCCGATGGCTTGGCTCCTGGGCGACGTGACCCTTCATCAACGCCAATTCGCCCCCATCGCGGTCATCCCCAATGGACCCTTGTCATTCAAGGAAGGGCGTATGAACTCCAAGCAGGACGGCAAGTTTTTCCACCTCTCCCCCGCCGCCCGGTCGACCCTTGGTCGGCTTTTGCGTTACACCGTGGTGCGTCTGATCACCCTGTTCATCACCGTGGTGATCGGCGTGTACCTTACCATTCTCATCGCGAATATGGGCGGTTACGTGGACCAGATCCGGCGGGCTCAGATCCGCGAACAGGTCGCCATGCAGCTGCAGAACGATCCGACTTTCCGCACATTGCCAGAGGAGCAACGTCAGCAGCTGCTCGAAACCCGCATCCGCAATGAGGAAAAGCGCCTGGGCTTGGATAAGCCCTTCTTGGTGCGCAGTTTCAATTACCTGTGGGATGCATTGACTTTAAACCTGGGCCGCGCGGAAAATATGACCAGCGACTCAGGTTCGCGGCAGGTGCGTTTGATCATTTTGGAGCGGCTGCCCGCAACGCTGGTGCTCTTTGGAACTGCGCAGGTAGTGCTGTTTGCGTTGAGCCTGTTCATCGCCCTGCACCTCTCCCGCAATTACGGCAGCTGGCTTGATCGACTATTCGTCGCGCTTTCCCCCTTGTCCTCCGCACCCGGTTGGTTTTACGGCTTGTTCCTGATCATTATTTTTGCAGCCTGGCTAAAATGGTTCCCCTTCGGTGGCATGGTTTCGGTGCCACCGCCTGAGAACCCTATCGAATACGCGCTGGACGTCGCGTATCACATGGTTTTGCCTCTAACCGCGCTTACGTTGAGCTCCATTTTCATCAGTGTATACAGCTGGCGTACGTTCTTCCTCATCTTCTCGAGCGAAGACTACGTTGAAATGGCGCGCGCCAAGGGGGTATCCCCGCGTACGCTCGAGCGGCGCTACATCCTGCGCCCTACGTTGCCCACCATCATCACCAGCTTTGCGTTGGGCGTGATTGGTGTGTGGATGGGCGCGCCCATTTTCGAGACCATCTTCAACTGGCCAGGCCTCGGCCGCGTCCTGTACCAGGCCATCCAGCTGTTTGATACACCGGTCATCGTGGGCTCGACGGTGATCTTCGCTTACCTGCTGGCCATCACGGTCTTTTTGCTCGATATTATCTATGCTATCGTTGACCCGCGGGTGGATATCGGCGGTGGCCGCCGCGCGTAGCCGCCGTCACCGATGGGAACCCCTTTGGGAGAAAGGTCTATGTTCCGAGGAGCGCTCCGGGAGATCTCGCGATATCCGTCGGCTATTTTCGGGCTCTTGGTTATCTTCGCGCTGGTTGCGATCTCCATCTACACGGTCATCACTTTGCCCTACCACGAGGCCATCCGCCTGTGGCGCGGCGGCGAGGAGATTTGGGGCGATAACCCTCGCCTTGCGTGGCCAGCGTGGATCAACTACTTCGTCAAGGAAAAGCGCCCGCTCACGCAAAAGCGCACGTCGCATGATGCCGACGTGGAGCGACACGAACAGCAGATCGATGAGAACCTGTGGGTTGATGATGTAGTGTATACCTTTGAGTACACCGCGGATACGTTCCCGCAGGAACTCACCGTTACGCTGTACTCGGAATATAAAGAGAAGGCGCCTTACGTTTCTATTACCCTGGAGCGGCCCGATGGTCAGGTGCTCCGCCTGGCCAACTTGGCCGTGGAGGGCGGCAAACGCGTCTACCGTTTGGAGCAGGATGAACAGCTACACCGCAAGCTCCGCCTGCCCGAACACGTCTCGACCATTATCGGCGTGTTCGCGGAGGATCCCACCGCCGCGGACCCGCGGCCCCTCAAGGGAACCTATATCCTACGTCTGGAAGGTACGCGCTTTGAGCCGGATTCGACTCTGGAAAGCAAAGCTGTGCTCTATGGCACCGTCTACGGCTGGGCTGGAACCGACCACCTGCGCCGAGACTTGAGCATTGCTCTGCTCTGGGGCACGCCCATCGCGCTCTCCTTTGGTTTGTTGGCCGCGGTCGGCACCACGGTGCTCACTATGATTATCTCCGCAGTGGGCGTGTGGTACGGGGGTTGGGTCGACTCCCTCATCCAGCGCATCACTGAGGTTAACCTAGTGCTCCCGGTACTGCCCATTTTGATCATGATTGGCGTGTTTTATACCCGCAGCCTGTGGGCCATGTTGGGCGTCATCATCGTGCTCAGCATCTTCGGCGCGGGGATCAAGACGTACCGGGCCATCTTCTTACAAGTTAAGGCCCAACCGTATATTGAAGCCGCCCGCGCGTACGGCGCGAGTGATTGGCGCATCATTTTGCTTTACATGGTGCCCCGCGTCGTGCCTACCTTGATCCCGTCGTTGGTCACCTTGATCCCGTCTTTTGTGTTCCTTGAGGCTTCCCTGGCTGTGCTCGGTTTGGGTGACCCAGTCTTGCCCACCTGGGGCAAGGTGATCGATGAGGCCCGGGTTAACGGCGCGCTGTACCAGGGCCTGTACTACTGGATGCTCGAGCCATCTTTCTTGCTGATGGTTACGGGCATCGGCTTCGCGATGTTGGGCTTCTCCCTCGACCGCATCTTCAACCCGCGGCTGCGGGAACTCTAGCCCTGAGCCCATCTCGGGAGTGCGAGCATGAGCAATAACGGTTCTTCCAACTCCTTGGTCTTAAAAGTCGAAGACCTGGTGTTGTACTTCCGTACCACCAAAGGCGTGGTGCAGGCCGTCGACCATGTGGATTTTGAATTGGCCAAGAACCGGGCAGTGGTTATCATCGGCGAGTCTGGGTGCGGAAAATCATCATTAGCCAAGGGCATCTTGCGCCTGTTGCCGCGCAATGTGCATACCTATACGGGACGGGTCTATTTGGAAGGCCAAGAGATTATGGGGTTGGACGAAGAGACCTTTCGGATGAAGATTCGCTGGGTTAAGATGTCCTTGGTGCCTCAAGCCGCGATGAACGCGCTCAACCCTGTGCTGCGAGTCAGCGACCAGGTGGCAGAAGCCCTGCTCATCCACTATCCGAACGTGAGCAAACGTGAGGCTATCGAGCGGGTGCGGGAAATGTTCCGTTACGTGGGCGTGCCCGACTCGTTCTTGCACCGTTATCCCTTTGAGCTCAGCGGTGGCATGCGCCAGCGGGTGGCCATCGCGATGGCTATGATCACCAGGCCGCCGCTCATCATTTTGGATGAACCGACCTCGGCCCTGGACGTGCTGACCCAGGCCAACATCATGAATGTGCTCAAGCAGATCAAGTGGGAGACCGGCACCAGCTATATTTTGATCACCCACGACGTGGCCACGTCCAGCGAGCTGGCGGATGATGTTGCGGTGATGTATGCGGGCCAGGTCGTTGAAATGTCAGACGCGGCCTCGTTTTTCAAAGAACCTTTGCATCCCTACGCGAAGATGCTCATGGCGGCTGTGCCCAAGTTGCGTGGGGATGACGATTTGGAGTTCATCCCTGGCCAACCGCCGAGCTTGCTCAATCCACCTAAAGGATGCCGTTTCGCGGATCGCTGTCCTTACCGCATGGCGCAATGCGAGATCAATCCGCCTATGTTCCGCGTGGGCGACCGCAAGGTGCGGTGCTGGCTCTATGAGAAGGACGCGGACGGCATTTATGGCACCCATCCCGAGCCGCTTGAACAAGCGCACGTGTGAGGAGTGAGGCGTATGTCGGTGCAAACTCAGTCTGCCCCCGCGCCCGCCCGTGAAGGCGAGCAGCCCTTGCTGTCGGTCCGGAACCTGCGCGTGTGGTATGAGCTCAAAAAGTGGGGCTTTGGCCACGCGGGGTACGTGCGCGCGGTTGATAACGTGAGCTTTGACCTCGCCCAGGGCGAGGCGATCGCCATCGTGGGCGAGAGCGGTTGCGGCAAATCTAGCTTGATGAAGGCCATCCTCGGGTTGGTCCGGCCCTATTCAGGCGAAATTTTGTTCGAAGGAAAAGACATTTTCGCTGGAGGCCGCGCGGGGCTGCGTTGGTATCGCTCCCAGGTTGGCTATGTGCAGCAAGATCCCTTTGGCGCGCTCCCGCCCTTTATGAGCATCCGCCGTATTTTGGAAGAGCCCCTGATTTTGGGCGGTGTCAAGAACCGAAAGGAGCGCCTCAAGCGCATCCGTGAGGTTTTGGAGGAAGTCAAGCTCAGCCCGCCCGAAGACTTTCTCAACAAATTCCCGCATATGCTCAGCGGTGGACAGCAGCAGCGGGTGGTCATCGCGCGGGCCATGATCCGGCGCCCGAAGTTGTTGGTCGCGGATGAGCCCGTGTCCATGCTCGACGCCTCGGTGCGGGTCGAGATCCTCAAACTGCTGCGCCAAATCCAGGCCGATTACAACCTGGCCGTGATTTATATTACCCATGACCTCTCCACGGTGCGCTATTTCTCGGAACGTATCTTTGTGATGTACGCGGGCAAGCTCATTGAAAAGGCCGCGACCGATGAGCTGCTTTGGCACCCGCGGCATCCTTATACCATCGCGTTGCTCAACGCGATTTCGGATCCAGACGCGTCCAACGCGCACAAGCTGCGCGAGGTCCCGCCGGGCGAACCACCCAGCTTGGTAAATCCACCCCCGGGGTGCCGCTTCCACCCGCGCTGCAAGGCCATGATCCAAGGCCGGTGTGAGGTGGATGAGCCGCCCGAATTTGAGCCGCGGCCCGGTCATCAGGTCGCGTGTTGGCTGTATGAGGCAGGCGACCGCATACCCCCTGGCTGGAGTGAGGAGGCCTAAGTCGAGGAGGGCGCGCAATGGTTAGCCGTTGGCCTCCCCGGAGATTGCTCACCGCCGCGGTGGTGCTCTTGCTCGTGGGCGCTGGGTTGCCCTTTTTAATGGTTATCCGCGTGCTGCCCGCCACCTGGGGGCTCAGTGTATTAAGCTATAGTGCATCGGTTTCGGGCGCGTTTGTGGGTTATCTGGGCATACTCAGCTATCTTCAATGGCAACGACAACGACGTGGATGAGCGATGGCCAAGTACCCAGACCTACCGCCGATCCTCTTTATCTTCAATCCGAACGCGGATTTGGGCCAGGCTTACCGCCGTGAGCCCGGACTTTTGGCTTTGGTGCGCGAGCTCGCGGGCGAGCGCGTGACGTGGGCCCGGACAAATCACCCTGGCCATGGCGCGCACCTGGCACGGGAGGCCGCGACCAAGGGCTTCCG
This sequence comes from Chloroflexota bacterium, assembly GCA_013153135.1. Classification (GTDB taxonomy): domain Bacteria; phylum Chloroflexota; class Anaerolineae; order Anaerolineales; family DRMV01; genus JAADEN01. Next base: position 8,122 of record JAADFA010000021.1, on the reverse strand, counting down.
CCGCGTGGTGGCCCTGGGAGGCGATGGCACTGTACACGAGGTGGTCAACGGCCTCATGCACATCCCGCCGGACCTGCGGCCCGAGCTCGCGGTCGTGCCCATCGGCTCGGGCAACGATTTCGCCTACGCGCTGGGCGTGCCACCCGACCCCAGGGCCGCGGTCGAGCTGGCCCTGCGTGGGGATGCGTTCCCTGTGGATGTAGCGCACTACCGCGACGACCGTGGCCGGGAGGAGTTTTGGGATAATACCCTTGGCATTGGGTTCGACGCGGTGGTCACCATTCGCTCCCTGCGCCATCGGCGGATGCGCGGCTTTTTACGGTATTTGGCCTCGGTTTTTGAGACCGTATTGCTCGACCACCGCGCGGTCGTGGGTACCTGGCAGCAGGACGAGGCCGAACCCGAGCCCGTCGCGTTCCATATGGCCGTGTTTGGCAATGGCCCGCGCGAAGGTGGAGGGTTCTTGGTCACGCCATCCGCAGATATCCACGACGGTCAGCTAGATTTCACCCGCGTGGCCCCCATCTCGCGTTGGACCATGCTGCGCGTTATCCCTGACTTCCTGCGCGGGGTGCAGGCGCGACGCGCGTGCGTCCACACCGGCCGTTTTCGCCATTTGGTCCTGACGTCCGAAACGCCCATGTATGTTCACGCGGACGGTGAAGTGCTGGCCGATTTTGACCATCCTGTGCATCGTGTGGAGTTGCGCGTGATCCCGCACGCGTTGCGTGCGGTCCATGGCCCTGGGGCCCGAGCGGACACGCGCTAAACGGGCCGCGCCCCGCAGGACGAGGCCATGCCCGATTTGCGCTTACGCCTGAAAGATGAAGACCGCGCGTTTCGCCACATGGTGGCCGAGGCGTGGGGCCTGCAGCCGCCCCTTTCGGCCCTGGAGCCTTTGGTGCAGGCCCTGCTCGATCCCGCCCGCATCGCGGCCATGTGGCAGGCCTTGCCCCCTGAGGCTCTGGACGCGCTGCATGAGCTCGCGCGGCACAACGGCCGCATGCCTTGGCAGCGCTTTCTCTTGCGATACGGTCCGTTGCGTGACTTGCCGCCATCCCAATGGGCCCAAGCCCAGCCCCACTTGCGCCCCACGTCTGTCACTGAGCTCTTATGGTATCGAGCCCTCATCGGTCGAGCGTTCTTCCCTACCGAGCATGGGCTCGAAGAGCACGCGTACATCCCGGACGAGTTTCTCGCCTTGCTGCCCCCGCCCCCTGAACCCAGGGACGACGAGACACCCGCGTGGGGCCATCCCGCGGATGACGACGCGGTGCGGTACCCATGGCCTAGCCCAGGGCCGGGAGGCCTGCAACTTTTGGCTCGCGTCCTGGGCCGTTTGCGCGCGGGCCTGCCGTTGCGCACGGCGCATTGGGCGCCATGGCCCTTCACCGATGGCTGGTGGTACGCGTACCTCGAAGCCGCGGGTTTGTGGTCCCCGCGGGATGGCGTGCAGGCCGAGGCCGCGCGCACTTGGCTGACCGACGCCCTGCCCGAAGTCTGGTTGCGCGCCTGGCGCACCTGGCGCGATAGCCCGCACATCGACGACCTGCGCCTGTTGCCTCACCTGCAGGCCGAGGGCCAATGGCAGAATGACCCCGTGCGCCCTCGGCGTCGCGCGTTGCGTTGGCTGGCCGCACTGCCGCCGCAAACCTGGTGGGACGTGGAAACCTGGCTCCAGGCTGTGCGGCAAAACGAACCTGATTTCCAGCGCAGCTTGGCTGAGTTCGATACTTGGTACCTGCGGGATCGGCGGAATGGACGGTTTTTGCGCGGGCTCGCAGCGTGGGATCAAGTTGAAGGCGCTTTGTTGCGGTTCTACCTCGCGGGACCGTGGCACCTGTTTGGCTTGGTGGATGTGGCTCGCCGCGAACCCCATGGACCTGTGACCGCGTTCCGAGTGACCGAAGCTGGTCGCGCGCTCTTGGCCGACCGAGCACCCGCCCCATCCGAGGCCCTAACGCTACCCATGACGTGGTTGCCCGCAGGCCGGGTGCGCGTGCCCTGGCAGGGTTCACGCGCGTTGCACTACCAACTCGCGCGCTGGATGGCCGCGGACCCGCCTGACACGGATGGCCTGCCTTATCGTTGGCATCACGATTCCCTGGCTCGCGCGCGGCGCCAGGGGCTTCGACTCGAGCATGTACTGCGGGTGTTGACCGACCCCGCGGTGGCCGCACCTGAGGCGGTGGTTCGCGCGGTCCGGTTGGCATGGCACGGCCGCCCAGGGCGGCTCGAGCGAGTCTGCCTTTTGCGCCTGCCCAATAACCAAGCCCTGCTCGCGTTGCGTCGTTCCCCTTGGGCGCGTGCCATACGAGAGGTGCTCTCCGGCGCCGCGGTGATTTTAGACGATGCCGCGTGTCATGAGGTCCTCGCATTCCTGTGGGAGCAGGGATATTTCATCAGTGCCGAGCTGGATGCCTCTCCTCGCCCGGAGGTTACGTCGGATTAAAGCGAACGAAAACCAACCGGCCCATCGCGCGGCCATCGGTATAATACCCAGCGTGGCAGCTGAACTGCCCGCTGTGGAGGAGGTGCCTCTTATGCCTGGCGAAGAACGTCCCCTTGCCTTGCGTGTGCTTTGGGTCTTGGCTTTGACCCTTATCGTGGCTTCCTTGGCCATGGTGTGGTTCTACGCGCCCATGGAGCGAGTCATGGGCCTGGTACAGAAGGTGTTTTATTTTCACGTCGCGGCGAATTGGCTCGGTATGTTGAGTTTTATCATCGCGGCGCTGATGGCTGTGCTCTACCTCATTACCCGAGATCCTCGCTGGGACCGACTGGAAGTCGCGGCGGTGGAGATCGGTTGGGCGTTTTCCATCATGGGTGTGGTCTCGGGTTCAGTATGGGCCCGTCCTATTTGGAATACGTGGTGGACCCAGGACCCGCGACTGATCACTGTGACTGTTATGGTGCTGCTGTATAGCGGCTACTTCTTGTTCCGTCGCGCCATCATCGATCCCGAGCGTCGGGCTCGCCACAGCTCGGTCTACGCTTTGGTTGCGGTGGTCACCGTTCCGCTGACCTTCCTCTCCGCGCGCATTTATCGCACCATTCACCCCGTGGTCGTGGGCAAGAGCAGCGCGGACGCAATGGGGGGCTTTGATATGGCTCCTGAGATGCGGCTAACTATGTTTTTTACTTTGTTCGCGTTCACGGTGCTCTATGCCGCTATGCTGTGGGAACGCTATCGTCTTGAAACCGCCCAACGCGCTTTAGAGGAAGAGAAGGCCCGTTTGATGGAGGTCTGAACGATGGAGCCGATTCCTGATACTTCGTTTTATTTCTACCTTGGCTACTTCGTCCTCTTGGGCGGCATGATTTTGTATTTGGGGAGCCTGTGGTACCGCTGGCGCCGGCTCCGGCGAGCCTGGGAGGACTTGGCCATGTTGGAACGCCTGGATGATGAACTGTAAGGGGGATCTCTATGAGCAATACTATGTTGGCATTGTGGCTTGAGGATGGCCGCGTGCGCTTGCGAGATGACGTGCCTATCCCCGAGCCAGGGCCGGATGAGGCCTTGATTCGGGTACGTCTGGCCGGGGTTTGCGCGACGGATCTGGAAATGATCCGCGGCTATTACCCCTTCACGGGTATTATGGGGCACGAATTCGTCGGTGAAGTGGTGCGCGCACCCGCGGACCCCCGCTGGGAAGGGCGCCGCGTGGTGGGCGAGATCAACATCTCGTGCGGTACGTGCCGCTATTGCCGTATGGGTTTGACCAAGCACTGTGAGAACCGCACGGTCCTGGGCATCTGGAAGCGGGATGGCGTGTTCGCAGAGTACGTAACCTTGCCCATTGCGAACTTGCACCCCGTGCCGGACCACGTGCCTGACGATGCAGCCGTGTTCACTGAGCCGCTGGCCGCCGCGATGGAGTACCTGGAGCGGGTGCTGGTGCGGCCTTCGGACCGGGTGCTGGTGGTGGGCGCGGGGCGCCTGGGCCAGCTTATCGCGTGGGTGTTGTCCTTCACCGGCGCGGATGTGGCCGCGGTGGCTCGGCATCCCCGGCAGCGCGAGTTGCTCGCGGCGTATCACGTGCCCGCGTTGGCCGAGAACGAGGTGGAAGCCGGCGCGTACGATGTGGTTATCGAAGCCACGGGCAACGCTGAGGGCCTGGCTCTTGCGCGGCGCGCGGTGCGCCCCCAAGGCACCATCGTTCTCAAGAGCACCTACGCGGGCCAGGTGAGCTTTAATTTCTCACCCGTGGTGGTGGACGAGGTAACCTTGGTAGGGTCTCGATGTGGTCCTTTCCCCGCGGCGTTGCGCCATTTGGCCGCGGGGCGCATTCGCCCTCAGGCCCTGATCGACGCGCGCTATCCCCTGCGGGAGGGCCTTGCTGCCCTCGAGCACGCTGGCCAGCGGGGCGTGTTCAAGGTCCTCATCGACCCGTTGGCCTGAGGAGGGAGCCATGCCCCTCATCGTTCGGGTTTACATCCGCGCGTCCTTGGTGTGGTTGGTTTTGGGAATGGCCGCGTTCGCGGGCCATAGCGCGGGATGGCTCCCCGCGGCTTGGTTCCCGGTATATCTGCACATGCTTACCTACGGCTGGCTCACGCAGCTGGCCTTTGGCATGGGTATGTGGATGTTTCCCCTGATCCGCCGGGATCGCCCCCGGGGCGACGACCGCCTGAACTGGGCCGCGTTCGTCGCGCTCAATGTGGGCCTGATTTTGCGGGTGCTCTTTGAGCCAACGGCCGCCCTGCCTGGGCGCAAACCCGCGTTGGTGCTCGCAGCAGTGTTGTTGTGGCTTTCGGCTGTGCTCTTTACGGTCAATGCATGGCCGCGGGTGCGGCTCAAGGTGCGCAAGGGGCAACGATGATGCCAAAACTGACGGTTTGGATGGTCCGCCTGGCATTGATTTACTTGCTCCTGGGCGCGACGTGGGGCGCGTTGGTTCTCATGGCCAAAGTTTTGCCTTGGGGATGGGCGTGGAGCCTCTACCCCTCCCATTGGCTCATGATGCTCCTCGGATGGATGGTGCCTTTCGCACTCGCAGTCGCGTTTTGGGCCTTCCCGCGCTTTAGCTTCCGCGCGCATCCTCGGGGGAGCGAGCGCCTCGCGTGGGGAACCGCGTTCGCATATCACCTCGGCCTTGCGGTATTGCTCGCGTTCGAATTCGGCGCGCCCATTCCTCAATCCGGGCTACAGGCCGCGGCTGTGGTTATGGCCTTGGCTGTGGTGGTTTTCGTTCTGGATCAATGGAAACGGGTCAAACCGCCGGGAGCGTTGTGACATGACCAACGCGAACCCATCGCGGTCGACACCATCCTCCAATATCATCCAACGGCTTTATCCAGGCATCCTCGTTTGGTACGCGTTGGTGATCCTCGCGTTGAGCGGCGCGTTGCTCCTGGTGCTCGCGTGGAGCATTGAGGACCTGTTGCTGCGCGAGGCCCGTACGGAAACGGAGCTTTTCGCGAAGGTATTGGCCGCGGAGTTTAACCAAGACTTGATGCACCACCCGGTCTCATCATGGGACGAGGCTTATCACGAATTTGACCGTTTGTACCAGGAATACGCGGCCCTGATGCACGCGCTCGCACTTAAGGTGTATGACGAAAATGGCTACATTTTGTACGACAGCCAAGCCCCAGAGCGCGTAGGTCAACAAGATCAAGCCGAATTGCCCAAGATCCAACGCGCCCTCGCGGAACAAAAAACCGTGGTGCGCCTGAGGCCGTTGCGCCCTAATGAGCCCTTGACGCGCGCAACGTCGGCCCGCCGGGTCTTGGAAGCTTATGTCCCTTTACCTGAACGTTTTCGACCTTTTGCAGTATTTGAGATTTACATTGATGCCACGCCCTATTTGGACGCGAGCCGCCAGTTGCAGGTGCGGGTAGCGACAACGTTGCTTCTGGGTATGTTGGTCTTATATGGTAGCCTGGTCCTCATCACCCGACGGGCCCATTTGACTTTGGACGAGAAAGTGCGCGCCTTGGAAGAGGCACACCAGGCTTTGGTCCGCTTGCAGGCCCACAAAGCCAATTTGCTCCGTATGGTGGTGCATGATATGCGCAATTTGCTGGGCGCGATTTTGGGCTACGCGGAGCTGCTGACAACGCCGGAGGCGACCGCAGACGCGCGCGAGCGCCATCGTTGGTTGCAGAGCATCCGTCAGGCCGCCCAACAGCTGGTCGCGATGGTGGAGAACATCGGCGATATTGGCCGGTTAGAGGAACATCGCTTCCCAGTGGACCTGCGTACGGTCGCCCTGCACGAAGTCATCCCTGAGGTGCTGGCCTCCCTGGGGTGCACCGGTTCGGACGCGCGTTGTCGTGTGCTGCTCGATGCGGACCACGCGCTCGTCCGGGCTGATGAGACCCTGCTCCGTCGCGTGGTCCAAAACTTGGTCGGCAACGCGCTTAAATACGCGGACCAGGGCGCCATTTGGGTTCGGGCGCGTGCGGCCGAGCCTGGTTGGGTGGTGCTCGAAGTAGAGGACCAGGGCCCGGGCATCCCGCGGGAGCATTTGCCGCATATCTTTGAACCGTTCTACCGGGTTCCAGGTTCTTCAGGCCCGGGTACGGGGCTGGGCTTGGCTTTCGTCAAGCTCGCGGTCGAGGAGATGGGAGGCCGGGTTGAGGTCGTGAGCGAGCCCGGTCAAGGGACTACGTTTCGCGTGTGGTTGCCCGAATCCTCGAATGAGACGAATTCCGTTTAGTGTAGAAGGCGCGAATGAACGGTAAATCGATTCCCACCTCTTGGCGTATTGTGGCCGCTTTGGTCGGCCTTGTGACCGCAGCTGTGCTTACGTGGCGGGGTATCACGCAACCTGTGGCCACGCCTACACCACCGCCCCAGATTTTGGCCGAGCCTCTCACCACCTCGGTGCCAGGGCCTGTGGCCGTTTATCAAACGGAAACGTGGACTCTTTACCTCACCCAACCCGACCATCCGCAGGCGCGGCGCAACCGCGGGGGCGCGGACCAGTATTTGGCTCAGGCCATTGACCGCGCGCAACAGTCCGTGTACGTAGCCACGTATCAGCTCAATTTGTGGAGTCTGCGGGACGCGCTACGCCGCGCGCATGAGCGCGGGGTGGCGGTCGCCATTGTGGCCGAGCATGACCACGTGACCCCGGAGCTGGAGGAACTTCGTCGCGCGGGCATTCCCGTGCGCCTCGATGGGGATAAGGGCCTCATGCACCACAAGTTTGTGGTGATCGATGGGCTTGAGGTGTGGACGGGCTCGATGAATTTTACGGTGAACGGTGTATATCGCAATGAGAACAATCTCATTCATTTGACCTCACGGCGTTTGGCTGCGAACTACCAACGCGAATTTGATGAAATGTTCCGCGAAGGCCGTTTTGGCGCGGCTTCGCGCGCAGATACGCCCTATCCTGTGGTGCGGCTCAATGGGCTGCGTATCGAAAACATGTTTTCACCTGACGACGGGGTTGCAGCCCGATTGCAAACGTTGCTTCGCGGCGCGCGGGAACGGATTCTGGTTTTGGCTTTCAGCTGGACGTCGGATCCCTTAACACGGGCCTTGCGAGAGGCGCATCAACGAGGTGTGCGCGTGGAGATGGGGGTAGATGAGCGTGCCCTCCAGGATCAGGGCAATGACTTGCGGGCATTGGCTCGGGCAGGCGCGTGGATTTGGGTGGACGAGAGCCGCGGCGTTTTGCATCACAAAGTCTTGGTCATCGATGGGCAAATTGTCGTTTTAGGCTCGTATAACTTCACTAATAACGCAGAAACTCGGAACGATGAGAATGTGCTTATTATTTACGATCCCCGCCTAGCCGAAATTTTTGAAACATGGTGGCAGGAGCATCAACCGCGCTTTCGTTTGCTGGAAGATTGAGGTTGGAAGTTAGAAGTTGGAAGTTGGGAACCGCGGATGGTTAGTGGTTTGAGGTTGGAAGTTGGAGGTTGATGGGGACAGGGAGCGGGAGAGCAGGGAGCGGGCAGTAAGAAGAAACCACGGATCAACACGGATGAACGCGGATGGTGAGTGGTTGGAGGTTAGAGGTTGGTGGTTGGAAGATGGCATAAAGCGGGGAGCTGAGAGCAGGAAAGCGAGAAGCGTAGATTTTGGGCGAGATGAGTAGATGGATGTTAGAAGTTAGCGATTTGTGGATGGAGGTTAATCCATTCTGTCGACTACCGACTA
>JAADFA010000138.1 GCA_013153135.1 Chloroflexota bacterium | reverse complement strand
ATCTTTCGCGTCAGCTTTACAATGCGGTCAAAGAGGCGGGGGGCACGGTCCATTGGGGTGGTAATTTTATCACTATCGAAGGGCCGCGCTTTTCTACTCGAGCTGAGTCCAACGTCTATCGTGCCTGGGGTATGGATATCATCGGCATGACCACGTCGCCTGAGGCCTTTTTGGCGCGTGAAGCCGAGCTGTGTTACGCGGTCATGGCCCATGTAACGGATTACGATGTGTGGCACGTGAGCGAAGAGCCCGTGACTGTAGAAATGGTTATCCAAACCTTGCAGAAGAACGTGCGCTTGGCCCAGGAAGCCCTTCGTGTGCTGGCCCGCAATTTGCGTGAGGAGCGCCAATGCGACTGTGAGCACGCGCTGGCCAATGCGCTCATCACAGATCCAAAGGTCGTCCCGTTGGCGACGCGGCGCCGGCTGGCTCTCTTCTTAGATAAGTACTGGGGGAGGTATGAGCCATGAGTCAAGATAAATTCCGTATCCTGGTTATTGAGGATGATACCAACCTGGTCCGCGCGCTGCGCCGCCATTTGGAATTGGAGGGTTACGAAGTTGATACCGCCCTCGATGGTGAATCCGGGTTGCTCAAAGCGTTGCAAGAGCCTTTTGACCTGATCATCTTGGACTGGATGCTGCCCGGCATGGACGGTTTAGAGGTCTGCCGCCGCATTCGCGCACGCAACAAGGATATCCCTATCCTTATGCTCACCGCGCGCGACGCGGTGCGTGATCGCGTGTTGGGCCTCGACACCGGCGCGGACGATTATCTCACCAAACCCTTTGATTTCGCGGAGCTCCAAGCCCGCATTCGCGTACTCTTGCGCCGCGCGCAACGGCGGGACCAAAAGCCCAAGGAATATCGCTTCGCGGATTTGGTGCTCGATACGGGTACGCGCCAGGCACGGCGGGGTGACCGGGTTATCCAGCTCACAACTAAGGAGTATCAACTCCTCGAACTCTTTATGCAACACCCGCGGCAGGTGCTCACGCGTGAACAGCTCTACGAGCGCGTGTGGGGCTACGATTTCTCCAGCGAGAGCAATGTGCTCGACGTCTATATTCGCTATTTGCGGCGCAAGCTCGAAGCTAACGGCGAGCCCCGTCTCATCCATACGGTGCGGGGTGTGGGCTATGTCCTGCGGGAAGAATAGCGCGCCCGCATGAACGCGTGCTCAGGTTCATCATGTTCCGACGCCGCAACTGGACCAGCTTTCAAATGGCTTTCGCGGTCAGCGGTTTGTCCATTTTGGGCTTGGTCTCGATCTTTGACTTCGCAGCGTATCGCGTGTTCCAAGCCCTGGGGCAACGGCTGCTGGACCACAACTTGGCGACTGTAGCCCAACAAGTGGTGACGTTGTTGGAGGAGCAAGGGACCCTGCCGGATACGGTCCTGCTGCCGCCCCATTACCAGATTCAAGTTTGGGCCCGGCACAGTCGGCAGTTGCTCTGGGCTTGGCCTTCGGAGCTCACGCGCGATCCGCAACCCCTGGACCCTCTTCCCTGGCTTGCGGACGCGCGGCTGGAGGGCCCAACGTACCGCGATGTTCAGCGACAGGGGCGCATGTGGCGAGTGCTCACGTGGCCTGTGGGCCCCGAAGATATCGGCCCAGGTACGCCAGGCTTGGTTATCCAGGTCGCCGCTCCTTTGGCCGTGCTCGAAGCCATTTTGGATTATTTCTTGCGCTGGCAGATTGGCCTTTCGAGCGCGCTGGTTGGCTTGGTGATGCTGGGGCTCTACGTCATGCTCAAACGCGTGCTCGCGCCCCTTACCTACATCGCAGCTATGGCGCGTGAGATTGTAAGCGCTGACGACCTCCCAAGACGCATGGTGCCCATCCGCCACAATGATGAGATCGCGTCCCTGGTTCAGTCGTTCAACGTGACCCTGGCCCGCTTGGAACGCATCTTTGAGACACAACGCCGTTTTTTAGCTGATGTCAGCCATGAGCTGCGCACGCCACTGACCATCATCCAGACGAACGCGGAGCTGATGGAGCGGCTGCAAGCGTATGACCCTGAAGCCGTCGCGGCTATCAAAGATACGGTAAATCGCCTGCGTCGCTTGGTCGAAGACTTGCTCTTTCTCTCACGCGCGGAATCCGGGCGCTTGCCCATGCGGCGCACCCGGGTTGATTTGGACGACGTGGTGACCGACGTGCTCAGTCAAGTGAGCGTGCTTGCACGGAAGAAGAACATTCGTTTGGTGCTTGAGCACCTGGAGCCCCTCATCGTCACGGGCGATCCCGACCGGTTGCGTCAGGCTTTGCTTAACTTGGTCAACAATGCGTTGCGATACACCCCGAGCGGCGGCGAAGTGCGGGTGGGGTTGCGTCGTTCCGGCGACGACGCGTTAATTTGGGTCGCGGATACAGGACCTGGCATCCCACCCGAGGATCTGCCGTATATTTTCGACCGTTTTTATCGCGCGGATAAGGCCCGTTCCCGGGCTGAAGGCGATCAACAGGGATTTGGCTTGGGCCTGGCTATTGTGCGCTGGATTGTGCGTTATCATCAAGGCCAGGTGTGGGTTGAGTCGGAGTTGGGCCGAGGTACCACGTTTTGGATCCGCCTGCCCTTGGCTGAGGAGAGCCTCGCGGCGTTGGCTGAGGATGAGGCTGGAGACGATCTAGACCCTGGCGCGGAGGAGGCATCGTGATGGCGAATCCACCTGGGGCGAGCGAGCCATCGCTGCCAGCCTCGTCCGGTGCCCGACCGTGGCGCCGGGTGCGTTCGTTTGTGTTGCGAGAAGGTCGGCTCACGCCCGCACAGCGCCGCGCGTTGGCTACGTTGGGCCCGCGTTATCTCCTACCCTTGGATCGGCCGTTGGATCCCCTTGCGGTCTTTGGCCGCCACGCGCCCTTGGTGCTCGATGTGGGCTTTGGGAATGGCGAAGCACTGTTGGAACAAGCTGCCCACGAGCCGACGCGCGATTTCATCGGTGTAGAGGTGTATCGCCCCGGTGTGGGTCGTTTCCTGCGCGGCTTGCACGAACGAGGGCTGACCAACGTCCGCGTGTACTTGGCCGATATTGTGGATGTGCTTGACGCAGGGCTCTTGCCTCCTGCGAGCTTGGATCGAGTGCAGATTTTCTTCCCCGACCCCTGGCCTAAGAAACGCCATCATAAGCGGCGGCTCATTCAGCCCGCGTTTTTAGATGCGCTTGCGCGCGTGCTGCGCGCGGGTGGACAGCTGCACATTGCGACGGATTGGGATGATTACGCCGCGCACATCCTTGCGGTGTTGGAGGCGCACCCCGCGTTCCGCAACCTGAGCCCAAGCGGCGGCGCACATCCTACGGCTCGCGCGCTCCGGCCGGAAACTAAGTTTGAGCGCCGGGCCCGTGAGGCCGGCCGCTCCATTTGGGATATCCTCTTCGAGCGTGTTCCTGATGCGCGCTAAGCCTCCTCCTCAGGGATGAAGCCCAGCTCGCGTAAGGCATCCCATACTTGCTGTGCATGACCCTTGGGGCGTACCTTGGAGAAGATACGCGCGATACGTCCTTCTGGGTCGATAATGTACGTCTTGCGTAACACGCCCTCGCGCACCTTGCCAAAGCTGCGCTTTGGCCCCCAGGCCTCGTACACGGAGATCACACGCCGTTCGGGGTCCGCCAGCAGCGGGAAGGGGAGCGCATATTTTTGCTTAAAGCGTTGGTGGCGTTCGGGCGGGTCTGGACTCACCCCCAGAATCACCACCCCGGCTCGCTGAAAGCGGTCGTACAAGTCACGAAAACCCACGGCTTCCGTGGTGCAGCCCGGTGTGTTATCTTTGGGATAGAAATACAGTACAACTGGGCGTCCGCGGTAATGCTCCAGGCAGTGCTGTTGCCCTTGCTCATCAGGCAGGCAGAAGGTCGGGGCAGGTTGGCCGACAGTGATGGGCATGGGTACCTCCAGGGAGGGGATGGCCTAAAGTCGATGGCAGTTTACCATAAGAAGAAAGGGTTTGGATGTTTAGGGTTAGTAGTTGGAGGCTGGTTGTTGGCGATAAAGTCGGCAGTCGGCCGTAGGGGCGCATGGCGGTGCGCCCAG
>JAADFA010000016.1 GCA_013153135.1 Chloroflexota bacterium | reverse complement strand
GTCGGGGTCCCAGGTCAAGGAGACATCCGGGCCTGTGCGCGCGACATCAGCCAAGCCCAGGGCGCTGCCCAAGGGCATACCGCCCATAGCAATCTGCGCGGCCGGGCCGGCTTCGTCTCGGAAGCGCTGTACCACTTGCCGTAATAGGAGACGTAAAGCCTGGGCACGCGAGAGGGTTTGGTTGTGGCGCTGACCATTCAACGCACCGGCGCACAAAAAATCGAGTTTGAGAAAGCGAAAGCCTTTATGTGCAGCATCCAAAGCCCAGCGCACCGCGCGAGAAACAACATGCGGATGGGTGGGGTCCAAGCCCCACACGCGCGTATTCCAACCCCAAAAGGCCAAGCACGGACGACGCCAGCGACAACGCAACACCATATTGCGATAGCGCGCGCTCACTCGCCCGACCAAAAGCAACGGTGCCTGCCAAATCCCAGGTGTGAACCCACGCGCGCGGATCTGCTGCGCCAAGGCGCGCAATCCATCCGGAAAGCGGCGGCGGTCAATCGCCCATTGGGCCGGCTTTTCGGAGTATCCTTCGTCAATATGAAAAACATCCAGCTTGAGGCCCTTTTGACGCCACTGCACCGCGTAGTGCAAGTGTTTGATCAAATCCTCTTGGGTCAAGGAGCGGTAGAACGCGAACCACGAATGCCATCCTGTCGGTGGACCAGCAGGCGTGGGCGACCGCCGTCCGGCCAAGTAAGCAGCCAGGCGCAAATAGGGATCCAAGCCGTGGGCTTCGTCGAGGGGGAACATGTACAGTACGGCCCAATCGCTTCGCGCTTCCGCGCCGGGGTCTAAACGCACCCCATCCCCTAAGGCCAACACGCGCAACGCGGGGTGCAAATGATGCAGCCAAACTTGTGCGCCGCCGTAGTAGTGGATTTGCGTTAGAAAGCCAGCGACCAAGCCGCGTTGGTGCTGTTGGTCCAGGATAATACCGAAGAAGTCCGACCAAAATTGATTGGGCACGCCTGTAATTGGTGCGCCGGGCACATAACGCGGGGGTGTGAGACGGTCAAGCCAATGGCTACGTTGGCGTTCGTTATGGTGCTCCCAATACAACCGCACTTCACCCCACGACGTCCACGATTGGCTGTAAAACCCCAAGGTCGCGGGCGAATCGTGCAGGCGCACGGCGCCCGGACTGGGCGTTTCAGGCGGGGCTTCGCGACGCAAGAAGCGTTTGGGCAAACCCACCAAACGTCCGAACACGCCGGGCGGTGCAGGGCGCCATGGGCCCACCTCAGCCAGAAGCCAACGCTCGAGCCACACGGGCCGGTGGCCTCGATGACGTACGTACAGACGCCACGCCACCAGCCCCGGCGCGAGGTCAGGCCACACACGAAACTCCAACCCCAAAGCCAACCCGTGGCGATTCGGAGCCCACGTAAACCGGACGGCCGTCTTGGTGCGCTGGCGGCGTTCCAATTTATCTGGACGAAGCAGGGCTAACCATCGCTCGCCACGACGGCCAGGTTGCAGCCGGTAGGCCAGCCCTGTGCGCACGCCCTCCATCAGCCAACCGGGCCACGTGCGCGAAGCCAAGCCCCAAACCCAAAGGGGCTGCTCGTCAATGTCCGTGATAACCTGGCTATAGAGCTGAAACCCGTGATCGTCGAAGAAAACCGTGCTCATACGCGCCCCTGGGGTGAATTATACCCGATTCGCAGGTCGCGCCACGGGGCTAGGGCAGCGCGTCCTCGTCCGGAAGGAAGTTCCCAATTTCGTCTTCGTCAGGATAAAAGGGCTGCGCGGTCGGCGGAGGCATGGGCGGCTGGGGCGGCGTCGCGTCCAGCACGATCTCGGCACGTTCGGGCGCATCTTGAAAGCGCGCAGCCGCGGGAATAAAGAGCAAGTCCACCTCACCCACCGGACCGTTCCGGTGCTTCGCGATGATAACCTTGGTCACGTCCGGCTCATCGGGTGAAGGTTTCGCGTCGTCTTCGCGAGCGTACATACTCGGCCTGTACAGGAACATGACCACGTCCGCGTCCTGCTCTAGGGCACCGCTCTCCCGCAGGTCGGCTAGCACCGGTTTCTTGTCTTGTCGATGCTCCACCGCGCGCGAGAGTTGCGCAGCCGCTACCACCGGGATATTGAGGTCACGCGCCAGCTGCTTCAACATACGAGAAATGTACGAGACTTCCTGCACCCGGCTCTCGCTGCGCCGACCCGAATGCATGAGCTGCAGGTAATCGACAAAGATAATGTCTAGGCCGTAAAGATGCTGCAACCGACGACACTTTACTCGCAGCTGGGTTGGCGTAAGCACCGGCGTATCATCCAGATAAATGGGCAACGCGCTAAGCCGTTCCACAGCCTCGTATAGCAAGGCCCACTCCTCTTGGGTGAGTCGTTGCGGTTCACGGAACCGGCTCGCGCTGATGCCCGTCTCTTGCGAGAGCAATCGCTGCGCGACCTGCTCGTTGGACATTTCCAGGGAAAACAGGGCTACTCGACGTTTTTGCAAGGCCGCGTAACGGGCCAAGGAGATAAGGAACGCGGTCTTGCCCATGCCCGGCCGCCCAGCCACGATGATGAGATCAGACCGCTGCAAACCTTTGAGGATTTGGTCCAGTTTGCTGAACCCTGTGGGGATGCCGCTTAGGTCGTGTCGCGCGGCCCGCTCATGCAAATCTTCGACTAGCTCGCCAAGCACTTGCTCGAGGGGAACGAGGTCTTTCTCATATCGCCGCGCGCTTACTGCGAACAGACGTTTTTCGGCCTCGGCCAGGGCTTCATCCGCGCTAAGGTCGTTCTGGTAAGCCAGGCGTACAATTTCGCTCGCGGCATCGCGTAAACGGCGGCGCAGGCTTAAATCCGCGACAATGCGGGCATAATAGGGCGCATTGAGGGAGTGGGCTTCATAGGTAAGCAGCTCCGCGAGGAAAGCCGTCCCCCCAATTTTGTCGAGCACGCCTCGACGCTGTAACTCGTGCTCCAGCGTAGGGAGGTCAAAAGTACCCGTCTCGCTTATCAACGTCTGCATGGCCTGCCAAATGTAGCGATGGGCGAGCACTGCGAAGTCGCTTGCCTGGACGATGTTCGCGACTTCGTGGAACATCTCGGGATTGAAGAGCAAGGACGCCAAAAGCGCGCGCTCGACCTGGGGATTGGCTAAGCGCTCGTCCAGGGCCGTCTCGGGTTCCGGCGTGGCCGGGGTTTCAGCAGGTTCTGGGGGAAGGGTCATCTCGGTCATCGTGCACACATAAAAAACTGGCCCTGTCGAGCACAGGGCCAGAAGTTGTCGGATTGGCTAGGGTCAATCCTCCTGCTTGGGAGGCTCATCATCCTCTTCGCCTTCCAGCTTCTCCAAAAAGTCCTCAAAGATGGAAAGGCGATCTTCGCTAATATCGGCCTCGTCCTCTATCGAGGATTCAATATGGGCCTCGGCTTGGGGAGGAGGCTCCGCCTGGGCCTCGGCTTCCTGACCGCGGCGCATGGATTCGCTCATGTCTTGCTCAGGGACGATTCCCGCCACGTCCATGACCGAGCGAGCGACATAAATGGGCACATGCGCCCGCACAGCCAAGGCCAGGGCATCGGACGGACGCGCGTCAATATTCACTATCCGGCCGCCGATTTCGGCGACGATGTTACCGTAGAAAATGTTATCTTGAAGTTTGACCACTTCCACACGCAACACGCGCGCGCCAAGGGCACGGAACACATTTTTTAATAAGTCATGGGTTAAAGGACGCGCGACTTCGACGTCCTGCAGCGCGTATTGGATGGCCTCGGCCTCCACAGGGCCGATCCAAATGGGCAACAAGCGGTCCCCATGCACCTCTTTGAGCAACACCACCCGTTGCGGAGAGACCAAACTCACCCGAATGCTATCGATCTTCACCTCAATCATGCCGCTCATGTAGGTCCTCCTCGCACACGACCGTCGTTCGCTATTCTATCACGTCGTAAAAGCAAAGGCAATCCCCTACCCCTACAGGGGTGCACGCAAAGGTTGTAGAACGGTCATGGGCGAGAGGGAGGCGCAGGCTGTCGCCGTTGGCACCGCCGCCGCAGGCTGAAGCCTGCGG
>JAADFA010000044.1 GCA_013153135.1 Chloroflexota bacterium | reverse complement strand
CCCTGGCCATCGCGCCGCCAGGTCATCCGGTCGAGATCTACCGGCTGCCCGAAGGCGAACTCATCCGCACGTTCGACGTGCCGGCAACGCCTTTCGGCCTGGCCTGCCGCGAGGACGCGCTCGCGGTTTTGGACAGCACGGGCACCTTACGCGTCTTCGGCATTCCCGCGGAGCCCTAACCTAAGCCCGCAGCGAGGGCCCAATACACGGCTTGACTTGCTCCCTGCGCGACTCAAAAGCAAGGGTTCCTCTCCGTAAGCGCGCTAGGCTCGCTTGGTGGCTCCGCCCGACATGGCCATGCCTTACTGCACTTTTGCGGCCCAGGATGTGACCGGCGCGCGGCAGGGATGGCGCTGCTCACGTAGTAGGCCCAGCGGACATCCAGAACGCAGCCGACATGGCTCGCGCCTTGGCAAATCAGCGACACGAGTCGACATTGGGTGCACGTAAATGTTGTAGAAATGTCACGTAACGAGGGGCGGCGCAGAGGGCTGTCGCCGTTGGCACCGCCACAGGTTGAAGCCTGCGGCTTGTTTACATAAAATTACGCGCGAGTAGTTCAACCCAACGCGCGGCGGCGAGGATAGCGGGCGGGTTCAGCTGCCCGCGGCATGGGCTGCTACGAGATTTGCCTGCACTCGTTGACATTTTTGTCTTACCAAATATCCAAGGTTTATGGTACACTTTCCTCAACTCCGCTCATTGGTTTCCCCAGGCCTTTATTGAGAGGAGTGTAACGCTCCCATGCGCCTACCGAAGCTTTCCTTCCGCCGTAAGGATGGCTCGACGGCCCCCAAACGGTCGCCTGAACCGGGGCCGCCACGCTCGCCCGGCAACCCAGGGCAGTGGCGCGCGTTGGGGCCGCTCGTCGGCAGCGTTGTATTTGGGATGCTCTTGGCAGTCGGCCTAGGCTGGATGTTGGGCTGGCCAGGCCCCTTAACAGGCGTGCTCGCCGTAGGGCTGGGGGCCCTGATGGGCACGATATGGCTGCTTGCCTATTGGCGTTGGTATCACGCCTATGTGCGCCTGCTGTTGCCCTTGTCGGCTGATTGGCTCGATTGGATTTGGATGCATTTTTTGCGTCGTCTGCTTTGGGATAGTCTGGTGCAGCGCTTGGCCGACTTAGCCTATCCCAAGACGCTCTTTTTGCGCTTTGGGCGTGTCGAAGGTGGCCTGGCCCGTGCGCGGCAGGAAAACGCCCGTCCAGGGCCGGGTTTGGTCATTATTGACCAGGCTAGCGCAGCCGTGTTTTACGCGCATGATAGCCGCGATTTTCGCATTTTCGGCCCGGGAATTGTGTTGTTGCGGCCAGGCTGGCGCATCGTCGCGACCATTGACTTGCGTCCGCATCAGGTGCATGTCGGCGGCGACGCCTGGATGCGTCGGGGCAATCCACCGGACCCCGAGCAGATCACGCTCGTGACCATCGGCCGGGACGCGCGCATCTCCGCGCGTTTAACCGCGGAATACGTCTTGGATGACCATACGTTTTACATCGATGCCCCGGAACTCCCGGCCTGGGCGAAGTTTATGGGCATCACGGCTCACGATTGGAAAAAGGCCGATGAAGAACAACGCGCGAAGTGGCGCAAAGAATGGGAGGCAGGGCGTTTTCTCACCTGGTTCCATGGGCATCGCAAGGCTGCTGAGCGTCTCTCGCGCGCAGTAATTACCGAAGCCATGGGAATTACCTCCGAAGATGATCTCTTGGCAGCATTGGACCGTCGTGACGATGAACATTTGCCCGAGCTGCTCTCGGCAACTCAAGTGGTGCAGGAGCTCCTCGCACAGGCTTGGCGGGAAGAAGTGGGGAACTTTGGTATGGATGTGCACGCGCTCTTTCAACGGCACGAGGCCTTCCTCGACGAAGAAGGTAACCCCATGCTGGGATGGGAGGAGATCGAGCGGGCCATCTACCATCGCCTGACGCGCCGCGTCTATTTGCCTGCTGGCGCGCTCGCCCGTGAGGACGTCAAGACCGACGCAAGCTTGGATTATGGTATGCTGCAGGAGCGCGGTATCCGAGTTACTCGGGTACGCATCGAGGCTATTTACCTTGAGCGTGAAGTTGAACGTTTGCACATCGATAGCGTTTACCATCCTTTGTGGGTGGAATTGACAGAAATTGAGCGCTACCTGTACAGTCAAACTATGCATTTATATCGCAAACAAGGGGAAGATTTGGCATATCACGGTGTTGCTCGTGCGTTGTACGAGCAATTTTGTGCCCATCGTGCGGGACGTCTTGCCTTGGGCAAGTATGACCATCCGAAACAGGCTGTGGAATTTTTCGATCGATTCTATACGGCCCTTGAAGAGGCTTGGGAGCGCACCGATTTGAGTGCGTCCGAAGCCGCGGAGATGATGAAGGCTCCTCTTGTCCGCTTGCGCCGGAACTTGCAACGCTTACGCCACTTTTGGGAAGAGAACGGATGAGCGCGCGCGAAACCTCTCCCACCCCCCTGCCTCCGCCGTTTTCGCCGGATGACGCGATGCGGCGCCGCTCGCGAATCCGGCAAGCTGTGGAGTATGGTAGTGCCGCGGCGTTGTTCCTCCTGCTTGCCATCCTCGCGGTGGTCAAGCAGCCCTGGCACGGCCGGGGCATCGTGGGCGGGTTGATCACCCTGGTGATGGTCTTCGGCCTGCCCGCGATGCTCTATTGGGTGATGCGTCAAGCGCGGCTTGGAGCTCGCCGTTTGGCCGCGTTTGTCCAGACGGACCTGTTTGAGCTGGATGAGGCCTTGTTGGCCGACGCGAAACGTTACGCCGCAGGCAAGCAGGAGAGCTACACACCAGCCAATGAACAAGAGGCCCTCTTGGCCCAAGCCTGGGCTGTGCGTTTGAGCGAAGCCTTCTTGGATGCTCAGGCCTTTGGCAACGCCCGCGACCCCTGGATTATGGCGTTCCCCTTTGCCAATTGGGATCTGCAGAAGAAGAAATGGCAGATTCCCATCCCCGCGTGGGTGCGCAACCTGGGCGGCCCCGTGCTCGCCTACCTCGACCCGAACCTGGCCGCGGTGGTGGAGCCTTTGGTCCGCCACGATGTCTCGGAGCCTAAGGTCGTGCTGCCTTTGTTGGCTTCGTACCATGTTGCCTCGGCCGCCGACCTGCCCGCACCCAGCCTTGGCACGCGGTGCACCAACGAAACCTCGTACGATATCTTGGCTTTGCAGATCCCAGGGATGCCTCGCCCCCTGCCAAAAGATGTGTGCCGACGCAGTGGGCTTGGGGCCTGGCTGGGCTGCTCGACGTGCGCTCGCATCTACGACCTAAACTTTCCTTTAGCACCCTTTGAGCGCGTACGTTACTTTTTGCTGTGGCGGCCTGAATACCCACCATTGCGCCTGAAAGACTTGCGCCTCTATACGCAGGATGGCGTACCTGTCCTCATTCGCAACATCGAGGTGCGTTATCGACTTGTCGGCTCCGAATCCCAACCCCAGCAAATCCAGGATGCCATTGCTCGTATCGCCCGACGCGAGCCCGCGAACCAGGAGCAATTCTCGGTTGTTGACCTCGCGCGCTGGGTGACACAAGAGGACGTACTCCAGGCTTTCCGTCGCGTCATTGTGCGTTATACCGTGAGCAATTTGTTCAATCGCTTGCACTGGTCAGTCGTGAGCGACTATTTAGAGCAACTGCCATCGGACCTGCGTAAGCATTTCATAGAGAACCTGCAAACCCGCTGGCGCACGGTGACGTTAGAAGACCTACGTCGTGATCTGATTGAAGAACTCAATGGGCCGAATAACGCGCGGGCTATGGCACGGGGCACCCTTATCGAAAGCATCACCTTCAGCGAGCCTTTGCCGCCCACGCGTTTGGCCCGTCACGTGAGCGAGTTTTTCTTCCCGCATAAGCGCTTTGTGCAACGTTGGCGCTCACCGCAATTCTTGGAGCGCATGTTTTGGAACGGTGTCCAAAGCGCGTGGCGGGATATTTTGGATGACATTACCCTGTATGAAGAGCGCACCCTAGGGCCTGGTTTCACCCTGCTTGAAGTACAGGCGTACTTACGCGGCCTCTATCGCCTCACGTGGAATTTGCTCTTGCGCATCGCGGACCACTTCCCGCGACAAGCCTTGCCGTCCTCCGTGGACCAACCTCTGGCCGCATGTCCAGATATCCGCGATCCAGACAAAGCGACCAACGAAGATTGGGCGCGTATGTTGCTCGCCCTGCTCGCGGCCATGGTACCCTTGTGGAGTGTGCTCACACCCGGCCAAGTGCCGTTGCCCACGAGCTCGCCCGATGAACTTCTCTATCCGTAGGTCGTGCCTTGGGTCCACGGGGAGGCCGTGATGTCGTTTTGGGAGTCCCTGGATTCCACCCGTCCGGTTTTGGTCATTGGGACTTCGGGTTTGGATTTAATCGCCGCGCCGCAGGAGCCCCTTCAGGTTGGTGACCGTGTACCGGCGCGCATCCGTACCGCGTTTGGCGGGGTTGCGCGCAATGTGGCGGAAAACCTGGCCCGTTTGGAGCACGAGGTTCGGTTTATTACGGCCGTGGGGCAGGACCCCGAAGGCCATTATCTGCTTGAGCATTTGGCCAACCTGGGCGTGGATGTATCCCTGAGCCGGGTTGTGGACGAACATCCAACCGGGACTTATATTGGCCTCTTGCGCCCCGAGGGCGGCCTGCATTATGGCGTGCACGATATGCGCGTCATCGACGCGCTCACGCCTGATTATCTCAAGGCCCATGAAGACGCGTTCGCTCAGGCTGACGTGCTTTTTATTGACGCAAACCTCTCGCCCGCGACCCTGCGCACCATTTTCCGCCTGGCGCGACGGCACCGTTTGCCCGTCGCGGCCGACGCGACATCGACCACCTTAGCCCCGCGGCTTCTGCCGTATTTGGACCAGATCGGCTTGCTTACGCAAAATCACCTCGAGGCTTCAGCCTTGCTTGGCCAGACCATCCCCCAGGATGATTTCGCGGCCGCCCTGCGCGCAGCGCAAGCCTTGGTCGCGCGTGGGGTGGATTTGGCTTTGGTCACCCTCGCGGAATTTGGCGTGTGTTACGCAACGCCGTATTTGAGCGGGCATATCCCCGCGGTGCGCACGGAAGTCCGCGACCCTACGGGCGCGGGCGACGCGCTTACGGCCACTGTGCTTTTTGCTCTGCGCGAAGGCCTGCCCCCCGACGAAGCGGTGCGCTTGGGTACGGCCGCCGCGGCGTTGACCTTGCGCGAACCTGGAACTGTGGTCCCCGATTTAAGCCTGGAGCGTTTATACGCAGCCCTGGGCGCGCCTTGATTCGCCGCGCGCGGAGGCCTGCTCTGCAGAAGATGCGAAGGCGTCAGCGCACTTCGAGCGCCGCGGTATGTGTCGCGCGCCTTGCTCTGGTTCGCGGCATAGCCAGCCGTTCACCCCTCCGCCGTCGGCGGTATAATGGGCTCAGACTCGGTTCGAGCTGTTGAGGAGGACCACCATGGACAAACCGCGCATTCGTATTGGGGACCGCTGGGTTGGTCCGGGCTATCCCACCTACATTGTCGCGGAGATTGGCATCAACCACAACGGTGATTTGGAATTGGCCAAGCGGATGATCGACGCGGCGATTTGGGCCGGCGTGGACGCGGTCAAGTTCCAGAAGCGTACGCCGGAGATCGCGACCCCTAAGGAAATGTGGAATAAAATGCGCGAGACTCCTTGGGGGTACATCCCCTACATTGAATATCGGCGCAAGGTGGAGTTTGGTGAAGAGGAGTATCGAGAGATCGACCGGTATGCAAAGGAGCGGGGCATCACGTGGTTCGCTTCGGTATGGGATATCCCCTCCGTAGACTTTATGGAGGCTTTTGACCCGCCGGTGTACAAGATCCCCTCGGCCGCGCTGACGGACCACGAGCTCTTGCGCTACGTGCGCAAGACCGGGCGCCCTGTGATTCTATCCACGGGCATGTCCACCATGGACGAAATTCGCGAGGCCGTCAAAGTCCTGGGCACGGAGAACTTGCTGCTCATGCACACCACGAGTACCTATCCCGCGGACCCCTCGGAACTCAACTTGCGCATGATCCAAACCCTCGCTCGCGAGTTCCCCGAGGTGCCCATTGGCTACTCGGGCCACGAAGTGGGGTTGGTGACCACCGCGGTCGCGGTGGCCTTGGGCGCGGTGATGGTCGAGCGGCATTTTACCCTGGACCGCGCGATGTGGGGTAGTGACCAGGCCGCCTCGGTTGAACCCGGAGGCATGGCCAAACTGGTCAAATACATCCGGGTAACGGAACAAGCCTTGGGCGATGGCGTCAAGCGCGTGTATGAATCCGAACTACCCGCGATGCGCAAGCTTCGCCGCTACATCACCAATCCCGCGGTGTTACGACGTTTTCGGGCTGAAGGCTCGGGCACCGCGGCGTCCAATACCTGAGCCCATGATTTTAGGTCGAACGTCCCGCCGACCGTTTCGTTGGTTGCGGCAAATAGCCGCGTCCTTAGGATTGGTCGCGGGCCTTTATGTCGCGTGGGTCCATATGGAGATTTACACCACCGTACGGGGACGTATCGTGACCCTGGAGGATGCGCCCTCGCGGCCCGTCGCGGTGGTTTTTGGCGCGGCAGTTTACCCCGATGGCCGGCCCAGCCCCGTATTGGAAGACCGGGTACGGACCGCGGTTGCTCTTTACCACGCGGGCAAAGTAGACAAGATCTTGATGAGCGGCGATAACCGCACCGTGCACTACAACGAGCCGGCCGCGATGATAGCTTTGGCCCGCGCCTTGGGGGTTCCCGCGGACGCGCTGGCCCCTGATTACGCAGGCCGTCGCACCTACGATACCTGCTGGCGGGCTCGCCACATTTTCGGCCTGCGGGAGGTCATCCTGGTTACGCAGCAGTTTCACTTGCCGCGGGCCATCTACCTGTGCCGCTCCCTGGGGTTGGACCCCATTGGGGTGCCAGCCGACCGTCGAGCCTACCGCGGCGCGTGGTGGTTTGGCGGCGCGCGTGAGTTCGTCGCACGCTTACGAGCGTGGTGGGATGTGCACGTTTGGGCCCCGCCGGTTGTCGGCGGGGAACCCATTCCTTTATTCCCCTGAACCAGGGGTTTTGGTCCCCTATCAGGCGTGATGATATACTATCCCCGCACGCGACGTTGGCGTTCGGAAGGTAGCATGGAGTCGATGACCTCATCTCCACCGGCCGCGACGCCTCCGGAGCCTTCCGAGGCGCCGTCGGCGCCCTCACCTCGACCGTCGTCCGCATGGTGGCGTAGGTGGACGCATTATCGTCTATTAATCTTGGTCGCCCTCGGCGTGGCCCTGCTTGACCAGCTGACCAAGGTGTGGATCCGCACCCATTTAGCCCTGGGTGAGGTGTGGGCCCCTTGGCCTGAGCCTTGGCGTCGCTGGGTCCGGCTGGTCCATTGGCGCAATACCGGCGCGGCCTTTGGCCTTTATCAAGGCGCGAACGATGTTTTGCTTATTTTGTCCATCTTAATCATCCTGTTCGTGGGGTGGCACTATCGCAACGCATCCCCGCGGGCGCGCTGCTTACGTTGGGCGCTGGCGCTGCAGATTGGGGGCGCGTTGGGTAACTTGTGGGACCGATTTACCTATGGTTGGGTCACGGATTTCATTGCAATTGGTCGTTTTCCTGTATTTAATATCGCAGATATTGCCATTACCTTTGGCGTATTGTGTTTGCTTTGGGCGACGTGGCGCGAGGAAAATGTCGTTTCCCCGCGCGCGGCGGACGCCGAGCAGGCGTCCACAAAGGAGGAAGTAAGGCCGCAACCCGAACGTTCAAGCGAGGCGGACGTTGTCCATGACCACGACCAATTGGCAACCTGAAGAGCAGCTTGTGCGCTTTTGGTTCGAGGGTTCGGAGCGGCAGCGCCTGGACCGCTTCCTCACGCAGGCGTTGGGGGGAACGTATTCACGTTCGCGCGTGCAGCAATGGATTCGTGAGGGGCGGGCATTGGTCGAAGGCGTGCCGGTGACCAAGCCGGGGTTTTGGCTCGAACGGCCGACGTGGGTAACGTTGCGCATACCGCCCCCGCGGCCCGCTACGGTTGAACCTGAGCCTATTCCCCTGGATGTGCTATTTGAAAACGAGGACGTTCTTGTCATTAACAAACCCGCGGGCATGGTGGTGCATCCATCGCCGGGGCATGAGCGGGGCACGGTGGTCCATGCGGCCTTGGCCCATGCGCCGGATCTGCAAGGCGTGGGTGGCGTGTTGCGGCCAGGGCTGGTCCATCGGCTGGATAAAGATACCTCAGGCGTGATGATTCTGGCCAAGAACGATGCGGCGCACCAATTTCTTCAGGATCAATTTCGGGCGCGTACGGTGCGGAAAGAATACCTTGGCCTGGTGGATGGCCGTCCTCCGACGCCGCGCGGTCGCATTGAAGCGCCCATTGAGCGCGATCCGGCTTATCGGAAGCGGATGCGTGTAGCCAAACTCGGCCAAGGACGCGAGGCCATCACCGAATATGAGACCATCGAAACTTTCCCCAAGCATACCCTGCTTCGCCTATACCCCCGTACGGGCCGGACGCACCAGATCCGCGTCCATTGTGCCTTCCTGGGCACGCCCATCGCTGGCGATACCCTCTATGGCCGTCGTCGGCCCACCATTCCTCTCGACCGTCACTTTTTGCACGCCCATCGGCTCACCCTCGTGCTGCCCGGTGAGCGGGAGCCACGTACCTTCGAAGCTCCCTTGCCCCCCGAACTCGAACGCGTGCTCCACCTTCTGCGCCAGCAGGCCGGACGGCGCTAGCTAGCCTCTTCATCTCCCACTAACCCATGATCCTCGTCAGGCATCCAGCTGCCTAACTTATAGCGTACCATTTACGCTGAATGCATACCGCTGTCGTGACGTCTGGGTCCAAAGGGTAATCTTTTCCCCACTAAATGACCTCACATAAGAAGTAGGTTAGAATGCTGTCGTGATAAGCACCAACCGTTTGCCAAAACTAAAATCGTATGCTAAACTTATAAACGGCGAAGCGTGAACCTGGAAACATTTCTCTTTGGGAGGTTGTTCCCATGATGTTGGAGTGGATCGACAAGTTTAAGGCTCACCTTGAAGAGCAAGGCTACCGGCGGATGACCCTTGTCGGATATATTGATGACATCAAGCAATTTCACGCGTTCCTGCGTCGTACCTTAGGCCGGGAGCCGGAACTGTCGGACCTTTCGCCCGAGCTGTGTCGTGCATATTTGGCCGAACAAGCCCAATCCTACCGACGCAGCACCCTGATGCGTCGGCTCGCGTCGCTGCGCAGCTTCCAGCGTTACTTGATGGCTCAAGGTCAAATCGACCAGCCTTTTGTCCCACCGACCCACGAACTCAACCAATACTTCGAGCAAGCCCAGGAGACACAAGCCGTGGTTTGCCTCAATAGTCAAGAACTGCGAATGTTGTGGGAGCGCTTGTTGCAGATTGAAACTCCGCGCGCCAAACGTGATTTGGCCTTGATCTCCTTGTTTGTGGAATGGGGCTTCCCCAGCGAATGGCTCATCAAATTCACCCTGGACGACCTGGATCTGGACAAGGAGCGTATCCGGGTGACGGATATCGCTAGGAACGAAATTTGGTTCCCCATCAAGGCTGCGGTCGAGCCGCTGCGCCGCTATTTGGATATTCGCCCTCGCTTCAACGCGATGCCAGGGACGAAAGGCCTCTTCTTGAGCCAGCTCGGTCGCTCGATTAGCCGCCAGAGCTTATGGCAGTCGCTGCGCTCCTGGGGCAATGTGCTGCACTTCGGCAAGGCGTTGACCCCGCAAGCGCTGCGTAATACGGCTGCGCATCGCCTCTCGCGCGCGGGCGTGCCCGGCATTGTGCTGCAGATCGCGTTTGGCCACACGAACCCCTTGTCCACCCGCTTTTTGGTGCGTCGCCTCAACCGCGCGTGCGCGGACGAGGATACCAGCCTGGTGCCCATTCTGCACCCGGATAACACCATCACCATGGAGCGCGGCGCGGAAGAACGTATCGATGAGGAGTTCCTGGCCAGCTTGTCCGCGGTCCCCATCGAGACTTCAATGGACACCCCCGAGCCGCAGGAACAGCAAGAGGAGGCCTAAATGGGGGCACGACCGAACCTGCAGAAGCCCGACTTTTTCACCGAGCAAGACATCGACGCGGTCGCGCAGGCTATTCGGGCACGGGTGCCGGGGTTTACCCCGCGCGTGGGGTTGATCCTCGGTTCAGGCTTGGGCGCGGTGGCCGAAGCCGCGTCTGAGGTAGTGGCCCGCATTCCCTACGCGGAGCTGCCCGATTGGCCCGAGTCGACCGTGGTGGGCCATGCAGGCCAGCTTATCTTAGGCACGTGGGCCGGGCAACCCATTATGTTGATGCAGGGCCGGGCGCACTATTATGAGGGCTACACCATGGCCCAAATTGGCTTGCCTATTCGGGTAATGCGCCGGTTGGGGGTGCAGATCCTCATTGTGACCAATGCAGCCGGTGCGGTCAACCCGGATTTCAACCCCGGTGACCTGATGTTGATTCGGGATCACATCAATCTAATTGGCATGGCCGGGCTCTCGCCCCTGCGAGGCCCGAACCTGGATAGCTTCGGCCCGCGTTTCCCGGATATGGGCCGCGCGTACGACCCAGATTTGCGCGCGCTCGCGCGCGACGTCGCGGCCGCGCGGGGCATCGCACCGCTGTGGGAAGGTGTCTACGTCAGCGTCGCGGGGCCCCAATTTGAGACACCAGCCGATCTCCGTTTCTTGCGGCTCATCGGCGTGGATGCGGTGGGCATGTCCACCGTGCCGGAAGTGGTGACCGCGGTGCACAGCGGCATGCGCGTGCTGGGCATCTCGGGCATCAGCAACCGCGCGAATCTGGACGGAAACACCATCACCACCCATGAAGAGGTCTTGGAAGCTGGCCAACGCATGACCCCGCGCATGGCCGCGCTCATTGAAGGGGTGTTGGCCCGTCTAACGTGACGGTTCGCAAGTACGGGGTGGCCCCCGGTTTGGTGGCCACCCCGTACCGTTGGGTCGCACGTCCGCTGGATGGAGGGGCCCGCGGCGGGCACGCGGTCCATCCCCTCGGGACACCCGCTCGTTCCATTTCATCGTTGTTTCGAGGCGCAACATGTTGGCTTGGCTTGCACGCTATGAGCGCGTGTTGATCCTCTTCCTTTTAATCGGTTTGCTGCTTTTTGTGCGACGAGCTCTGGCCGCGTGGCAAGATTTGCAAGAGGCCGTCTTCCAGCTCGAGCAAGATTACGCGCGTGAACGCTTACGTCAGAGCCTGTTGGCAGCCTTGCTTTCCCTTTTGGCCCTAGCCGCGCTCGTGCTGACGGTGCACGGCTGGGGCGGCGCGACGTTAAGCCTCGCCGGACAGGCCGCGGGCGAGGCCACGGGCACTCCCGCGGCCTCGGGCACACCCGTGAACGCGGTGCAAACACCCACACCAACCCCCCTGCCCACCGTGGCCGTAAAAGACCGCGAAGGCTGCGTGCCCGACCGGGTCATGATCACCGACCCCGCGCCGGGGAGCACAGTCTCGGGCGAGATTCAAATCAAAGGCACCGCTTGGTTGGAGAACTTTGGCTTTTACAAAGTCGAGTTCGCTCCTGTGGGGCAAAGTTTATTTCTGACCATTGAGGCCGATCGGGTACCCCGCGTCAACGATGTGCTGGTGCAATCTTGGGATACAACCGATCTGCCGCCTGGGGACTATGTTTTACAATTGGTTGTGGTGGATAACACGGGCCAAGCCCTACCGCCGTGCCGGGTGCGCTTTACCATCGCGCCTGCCCAGAAATAGGGGGCTTTGTGGCCCAGAGGGATGGGTAGGTTGGAGCAAGGTGGAAAGGCGCCATGTCTTCAATCCGGTGGGTGGCTTCTGCGAGCCAGGTTCTCGCCGCCGCGGTCGGCATCATCGCGGTGGGCGTGTTACTCCACGTTCTCACGTATGACGTGCGCAAGCGCGTGACGAGCGCGTACGCGCTGCTGCTTGTGTCCCTTATTGCGGTCTATGGCGGCCGTGCCTTGAGCAGCGCGAGCCCCTCCCCGAGCGAACAAATGGGATGGCTGCGGGTCCAGTGGCTCGGCGCGATATGGCTCCCCGCGGCGTATTTGCATTTTTCAGACGCCGTCCTCGCGACCACAGGACGCCCTTCGCGCGGTCGACGCCGTTGGGCCGTACGGCTTACTTACGCGTTGGCCTTTGTGGGTTCGGGTGTCGCTCTGGCGCGGCCAACGTGGCTGTGGGCTGGGTTCGCGAGGGAGCCCGCGCCGCATTTCCGCATCGCGTGGGGGGCGTGGGCTTTCGCCGTCTATTACGCGGTCATCATGCTCTGGGCCGTCGTTAATTTGTTGCGCGCGCGGAGCCGCACGCGGGTCGCAGCCTCGCGCCGACGGATGACGTACCTCGCTTGGGCCGCGTGGCTGATTGCACTAGGATCGTTCCCGTATCTCTCCTTCGTTTCCTTCTTGAGCACGCCGCGAGCGTGGTTTTTCTGGCTGCTGGCCGCATTGAACGATTTTGTGGTCGCGATCTTAGTCGTCACCATGGCCTACGCGGTCGCGTTCTTCGACGCGCCGCAGCCCGACCGTTGGGTTCAAACCCGGCTTTTGCGCTGGTTGGCGCAGGGGCCGGGCGTGGTCGCGTTTACCCTGGCCGCGACCACTTTTATCCGCCGTTTAAGCGCGCGCATGTGGGGGGTGGAATATACCTGGCTTGTTCCTTTGACCATGATCCTCGCGTTCTTGCTGGGCTTGCACGCGGTGCAAACCCTGATCCCCTGGTGGGAGCGCTGGGTCTTTCGTTGGCAAGAAGGGCCGGAGTGGCAACCCCTGTGGGAGTGGGAACGGTCACTAATGACGGATCGGGACGTGCATCAATTGCTCGAGGCCTTGCTGACCAGCGCGTGCGACCGGTTGCAGATCCCCGCGGCGTGGGTAGTGCTGTTGGAGGCGGGCGAGCCACGCTGGTGGATCGTGGTTGGCGAGGGTTTGCAGCTGCCACCCATGGACGCACTCCAAGCAGTGCAAGCGCACGGCCCTCAGGGGGGCCGCCCCTCGTTGGTCTGGGGCGGATGGTGGCTTTACCCGCTGATGGACGCCCAAGGTCGGCTGCTGGGCATCCTCGGCCTGTATGAACCCCAGGCGTTGGACAACGACGCGCGCCTAACCCTACAAATGCTACTTCGTCGTGTGACATGGGCCCTGAGGGAATGGCATCGCGCGCGGCAACTGCTTCAGGCGCTTTACGCGTCTCGGGAGCGCCCGGATGTTGCTCGTTTGCGCGCGGCCAGCCGGTACGACCAGGCCAAAGCCTTAGCCCCTTGGGATGAACTGCCGCCACCGCCTGAGCTGGCCCAGTGGGTGCGGGACGCGCTGCGACATTATTGGGGCGGGCCTAAGTTGAGCGAAAACCCCTTGCTCAAATGGCGGATTGTCCAGCAGGCTATGGAGCAGGGGCATGAGCACCCTACCAACGCGCTGCGCGCGGTCCTGAAGCAGGCCATCGAACGCTTGCGTCCTGCGGGCGAGCGCCGGTTTACATCCGAGTGGCTTTTGTATAATATTCTAGACTTAAAGTTTCTTCAGGGGCACAAGGGCCGGGAGGTAGCTCGGCGCTTGGCCCTATCCGAAGCGGACTTATACCGCAAGCAAAAGCAAGCTTTAGCCGAGGTGGCCAAGATCCTTGCGGAAATGGAGCGAGCAGCCCGGGCGGCCGAGGTGCGCGGCAATGGTGAGCGCCCACGGGCCAAGGCTGCTCCATCAAGCGCAGCATCCACGCGGGATCAGCGTCCGTAAGTTCCGATGAGGGTGGCTTGGGCGAGGATGTGGTCCTGCATGGCCTGCAGGACTTGGGCTTTGGTTGCGCCTTCGGGCAGGCCCAGGCTTGGGATATCCAAGGCGTAAATGCGGAAGACATAGTGATGTGGGGGACCGGGTGGCGGACATGGCCCGCCATAGCCGATGCGGCCCCAGCTGTTGCGACCTTGGCGTCCGGGGGGCGTGGCTCCTTCAACCAGTTGTGTCACCTCTGCGGGGATGTCGTACACAATCCAGTGGTCCCAGGTACCCGCTGGTGCGTCAGGGTCATCCATGATGAGGACCCAGCTTCGTGTAGCCTTAGGCGCGGGCCCCCATGTCAGCGGGGGTGAGATGTCTTCACCATCACAGGTATAGCGTCGCGGGATTGGGCCTTGGTGCTCAAAGGCCGGCGACTGCAATTGAAGCGCGGGCGAGGCTTGGTACTCGGGAGCCGTGTGCGTTGGGCTCGGCGTCCCACGGTCCGCGTAGCTCCCAGCCCCACGTGGTGGGCTTGCCGCGGGCCTTTCTTTCTGGCATCCCCCGCTAAACACCACGACCACCAGGATGAGCATCACCAGCCGTAACCCACGTGTACGCATGGGACAACCTCCACCTTATTAGCTCGGGTCATGGCTCTACCTTGGCTTGCAACTTCGCATCCATCGCCTGAGCCAGGCCGACCCAGTCCACCGGCGGCACCCGCGACCAGGTGCGGACGTACCCTTCGCCCAGGACGACAACCACGGGGCCACGCACGAATGCCCCGACTTCCAGGGCCCACTCTGGCCCCTGGCCTTGGTTCATCTGGATTGAGAACCGTATTGCCGCGGCCGCATCGCCGACCTCCAAAGGCAACGTTGTCCAGGTTACGGCTTTGGGGTCAAACCACCCCAGGGCCTGCAGCCAGGCTGCGGCCAGGGTTTCGGGTGCTTGCATCAGCGTCAGCGCGTGGACGCGCTGAGCCTCATCCACCCGGGCGGCCGCGCCAAAAAGCACGTTAAGGGTAACAGGGTCTCGGTAGCCAAAGCGCATAGGGGGATGTGGCGGTCGGTCCGGGTCTTGGCCCACGAGGACCGCGAGCAGCCGCGCGGCCGCGTCTTCGCCATCGGGTGAGGCTCGGAAGGAGACCAACTCGCGCGGAAGGTCACCCCGAGTTACGCGTAGTGCGAGCAGGGGGTCGGGTGTGGGGCTAAACGTTGGACTTGGCGTTGGTGAGGGGGGCGTGGTAGGCGTAGGGCTGGGCACAGGCGTCGGGGAGGCGGGCACGCGCGTGGGGCTCGATTGCGCGCGTCTTGCCGCGTGCTGACAACCGCCTATGCCCAACCCTAGCGTGCTCACGATAAGTAGCCAGCGCATCAATCGAACCATCGCTCAACTACGACCTTGGTTTGCGTGTAGAACTCGACCGCGTGGCGGTCTTGTGCGTGCAAATCTCCGAAGAAGCTTTCCTTCCAGCCACTGAAGGGGAAGAACGCCATGGGCGCGGCCACGCCGATGTTAATGCCTACATTGCCGGCTTCAATGCGATGGCGGAAGGTGCGGGCTGCCGCGCCGCTGCGGGTAAAGATGTTCGCCATGTTCCCGTAAGGGATGCGGTTCGCGATGCGGATGGCCTCGTCCAACGTATCCGCATGCATCAGACCCATGACCGGACCGAAGATTTCGGTGGTGAAGATGGTACCACCCTCGGGCACACCGTCCAAGATGGTGGGACGGATCCAATGTCCCTTCTCATAACCCGGGACGCTCGCGCCACGGCCGTCCAGCAACAGCCGCGCGCCCTCCTTCACGCCTTCTTCAATGAGCCGTTCGATGCGGGCTTTGCTTTCGGCGGAATTCACGGGTCCCATCTCCACCCCTTCGTCCAATCCGTAGCCGACGACCCGCTGCTGTGCGGCCTCGACCAGGCGGGGGACGAAGATCTCCCGCGCTTCACCCACGGTGATCACAAGCGACGCGGCCAGGCAACGTTGCCCCGCGTTGCCGTAGACGCTGTCGAGCACGGCTTGCACCGTGCGCTCCACCGCGGCGTCGGGCATGATGATCAGCGGGTTCTTCGCACTCCCTTGGGCTTGCACGCGTTTACCCTGGGCGGCCGCGCGCGCGTAAACCTTGCGCGCGACGGGCGTGGAACCCACAAAGCTAACCGCCTTGACATCAGGATGGTCGATGAGCGCGGTCGCGGCATCGCCGTTGCCGTGGATGAGATTAAGCACCCCCGGAGGCAGCCCGACCTCTTCATCGAAGAGCTGCATGATGTAAGTCATGGTAATGGGCGTGCGCTCAGAGGGTTTAAGGACTACGGTGTTGCCCGTGGCCAACGCGTAAGGGATGAACCATAGGGGGATCATCGCGGGAAAGTTGAACGGCGTGATCACGGCGACCACCCCTAAGGGTTGGCGGATGAGGTATTCGTCGATGCCTCGGGCCACGTCCTCGGCATAGTAGCCTTGCATCAACGTGGGAATTCCAGTCGCGACTTCAATATTTTCGATGCCCCGGCGCAGTTCACCCTGAGCCTCCTTGAGGGTCTTTCCGTGCTCTTGCACAATGATGCGCGCGATTTCATCGAACTCTCGTTCGAGCACGGCTTTCATTTGGAAAAGGTATTGCGTACGTACGACAGGTGGCACCTCACGCCAGGCAGGGAAGGCTGCTGCGGCCGCGCGCACAGCCTCATCCACTTCGCGCCGTGTTGCAAAGGGGACTTTGGCTAAAAATTCGCCTGTGGCTGGATTGAAGATTTCTTTGACCTTGCGAGCTCGCGACGGAACCCATTCCCCGTTGATGTAATGCATCAAACGTCCAAACATGGTCCTGCTCCCTCCGGGTAGGATTGAGGTGCTTGGCCCGCGACGGGCCTCTTCCCCGCGCAGGTTTACGCGGCCTAGGGTCGCGCACCAGGTTCAGTATAACATTGAGGTGCGCTGTTTTGTACCCTGAGAATTTGTGCGGGGCGTGGCCGCGCTCGCGTGCCGCAGGCGCCGCGAGCAGGAGGCCCGCGGTTAGTTGGCATAAAATCGCGCGTGAATTATCCAGCCCACCGCGCGGCGAGGATAGCAGGCGGGTTCCGCCGCCCGCGGGCCGCGATATGGGCCAAAGCCGCGCTCGCATGCCGCTGCCGCCGCGGGCTGGAAGCCCGCGGCGGGTTGTTATAAAATTGCGCACAAATTATCCGCCCCAACGCGCGGGAATGCATAGCCGACGACAAGGATAGCGGGCGGGTTCAGCCGCCCGCGGCCCAGCGCGGGTTCCGCCACCCGCGGGCCAAGCGCGGATTCCGCCGCCCGCTCCGCCGCCCGCGGCATGGGCTTCTGCAACAAGATTCGCCTGTACCCCTCCGAACCTGCACCCAATGTTGAGGTCGGTTATACTACGTGGCGCGCAACTCCAGACCCTCAGGGACCCGTTCGTGTGAGTCGCTATGTCTGTCTGGACGTTTTGGGCTTCACCCGTGGTGTGCAGCGGGGGAATCATCGAGCCTGCTTTATAGGTAGGCCGGGGCCGATTTCTGGCTTCAACGGGAGGACACTCGACAATGGCGTTGCATCTCAGCCTGACGCCCGAAGAGGCTGACGCGCTCAAGCAAATTGAACAGCGCTTATCGAAGCGCGCCAGGTATGAGTTGACGCTAAACCGGTTGCTCCAGCAGTGGCGGGCGCTCGTCACCCAGGTTGAGCAAGGCTATCAGGATTCGATCTACGAGTACACCAATGATTTGTCCGCCAGGGACCTTTTGGAAGAAATCCTGCAGGAAGTTCCGCCATCGCTGCGGGAACAGGTGGCATCATGGCTACGGCCATGGGACGCGCGCTTTGACCGCGCGACAGAGAAGCTTGACCGGCCTATTCTCGCCAACCTCGAACCCGCCGCGGCGGCCTGGTGGTGGTTCCGGGTGCCGAAGAAGTTGGGTAAGGAGCTCGACGACGACCTTCGCGCGGAGGGGCTCCGGCGGTGAGATGCGG
>JAADFA010000086.1 GCA_013153135.1 Chloroflexota bacterium | reverse complement strand
CGCCCGCTCGCGGTCACGCCCTCGGGCACCGCGCCAAAGACCGCGCCGCTGGTGATGGGCTCCAATGCCCGCACGAAAATCGCCAATCCCAAAATACCATAGATAATCGAGGGAACGCCTGCCAGGTTGTTGATATTGACCTGAATCAGACGGTTAAACCAACGGTCCTTGCGTGCATACTCTTCTAGGTAAATGGCCGTTGCAACGCCTAACGGCAACGCGGTGAGCGCGGTAATGCCTACCAACCATAGGGAACCCAAAATCGCCGTACGCACACCAGCCCGAATCGGATCACTGGATTGCGGACGCGTCAAAAAGCGCTTGTTCAACCAGAACATCCAGCGCAATTCCGCGCGCGGGTAGCGCGTTTGGGCTTCCTGGATGATTTCGTCGGTATGCAATAGGGAGGTAACCAACGGCCATGTTGTCACGACCTTGGGGCGCAGCACGCGCTCGAGCACCAGAATAGCCAGCTGTTCTTGCGTGCGCTGCGCCAAGGGTTTCTCTCGTTCTAACGTACGACGCACGCTGGGTGGGAGATACGTCTCCAGGATCGTGATCAGACGTTCCTTGGGCTCCTGGGCCAATGTATCCAGGTCGAGCCCCAGCGCATAAGGGTAAATTTTGTACTCAATGGCCGCGATGCCTGCGGTATTGTTGATAATGTTGTACAGCAACGCCATCAAAACCACAATGCCAACCAACGTCGCGGTCTGAAAGAGCCACAATCCCCAGCGATCCTTGCGATGCCGCGCGGGCAAATTCGGTTCAAACAAGACCTCCTGGCTCATCGGTACTCCTCCCGAAAGCGGGCAACGATCCGTTGACTTAGACTATTGAGCCCTAGGGTGATAAAGAACAGCACCAGGCCGATGGCGAAGATGCTGTTGTAGTCAATGGAGTCGTAGCTCAGGTCCCCGCCGCTGATGCGCACGATGTGGCCGGTCATGGTTTCGGCGGCCTTGAACGGGTTGAACGTGAGATTGGGGCCCGCACCTGCGGCCAGGGCGACGATCATGGTTTCGCCAATAGCCCGGGAGATGGCCACGATAAACGCGGCCGCGAGGCCCGAGAACGCGGCCGGGACCACAACCTGGAGCGCGGTCTCGAGCTTGGTCGCGCCCAAAGCATACGCGGCTTCGCGCAGGGACCGAGGCACCGCTCGCAGCGCGTCCTCGCTCATGGACGCGACCAAGGGCGTGACCAGGATGCCCACCACGATGCCCGCGGAGGCCATGTTGTAGACATCCACCACGTCGGGCCCGAGCAGACGGCGCAACAGGGGTGTGACGAAGGTCAACGCGAAGTAGCCATATACCACGGTAGGGATGCCAGCCAACACTTCCAAGATGGGTTTGAGCACATTATTCACCCGCGGGGACGCGTACTCGCTCAAATAGATGGCGATGCTCAAGCCCAAAGGGAGCGCGACCAGCATCGCGATCGCACTCACAATAAACGTGGCATTGACCAAAGGCAAAATGCCGAACTCTCCCGTCTGAGGTACCCAGCGGGTACCCGTCAAGAATTCCCATAACGAGACCCGATCCTCAAGGAAGATATCCACACCTGCACGATGCGCCGCGGGTGTCGTTCCTCGATAGCCTCGTTGGACAAGGAGCACCGCATCCTGCACCGCGTCGACTTTCATGATCTCCTCATCCACACGAATCACCGCGCCTGGCGGGATGGCGCGGCCTTCAGGGCGCACGGGCAGACGGGTCTCTTGGGGTGAGACATCAGCAGCAAGGGGTTTGTTGGTATCTTCCCATAACGGATGGGTGAAGAACCCCCACGCGCCCTTGAAAAGCTCATAAACAATGCCAATGGTCACGAGGATGGAAAACAACCCGCTTGCAAAGAGTACAGCCTGAATCACGGCCTCGCCCGGTCGCGGGCGGCGGCGCAAATCCAGGGGAGGGCGTTGGGTTGAGGCCATGCCGGTCCTCCTCCTAGGGGCAGCGTCCGAACAAACGAAAGGCGGCCTGAGCGGCCGCTTTCCGTCCAGTGGCTAAGGCGTGGGCACCTCCAAGCCCATAGCCCGGAGCCAATTGGCCTTGGCTTGATTGAGCGCCTCCACACTTGCAGGGAAATACCCCACATCCTCAATTTCCTCGTTGACATGGGTCAAGTAGAAGTTGATGAAGGCCGCGACCTGAGGCTTTGCGTGCATAATGCTCGGCGCGGAGTAAATGAACAAGGGACGGGATAAGGGGTATTCCCCCCGTTCGGCCGTTTCGGCCGTAGGAGCCACGCCATCAATGCGAATCGCTCGCACTTTATCCATATTATGCTGATAATAGGCAAAACCAAAATAGCCAATACCATACGGCGACCCCGCGACGCCTTGAACCAAAACATTGTCGTCTTCGGATAGGTTCAAATTGGACGCGTTCAAAAGGGGCGCCTCATCTTTGTTGAAAACGTGCTCCACAAAGAAGTCAAAGGTGCCGCTATCCGTACCGGGACTAAAGCGCTGAATGGGCTTATCGGGCCACTCGGGACGGATGTCCTTCCACGTGCGTGCGGTCGAGAACACGCGAGCCAACTCCTCCATGGTGAGGTTATCAACAAAGGTGTTCTGATGGGACACGACCACAGCCAGAGCATCCGTGCCCACGCGGAACTCGATGGGTTCGCGGCCAATTTTGCGGCAGCTTTCTACTTCGGAGGGCTTGATAGGCCGCGATGCGTTCGCGATATCGGTTTCCCCACCAACACAGAATCGTTCAAACCCCGCGCCACTACCGATGGAGTCCACGGTGATTTGCCCGCGGAAGCCTTCATCCTGGAAGCGCTCGGCCATACGTTCGGTTAGGGGGAACACGGTCGAGGAACCTGCGGTGATAATATCGCCCTGATAATCGGCAGGGTCGACAGGAGGGAGGACAATCGCCCCATCGACCACAACGGCCGTATCATGCTGGGCCAGGGCTGGCGGCGTCGGGAGCACTGCAGTCTGAGCGAAGATGGCAGGGGTCGCGACCAACGTCGAGCGGCAGCCCCCGAGGATGAATAGCACCCCGCCCAGCAACAGGGCCCAAAGGAGCACGCGTCGGTTCATGCCGCGAACCTCCACGAGGAGAAATGGGCCCCTATGCGGGCAAGCCCGCGTGGTCAGGGCCTTGGCAATTGTAGCACACCACGCGGTTGGCCAAGCCATGACGGCGCAGGCAAAGGCTCGCGTGCCGCGGGCACCACAGGCTGAAGCCTGCGGCTAGCTGGTATAAAATCGTGCGCGAGCTATCTAACCCGACGCGCAGGCACGCACGACAGAGGGCGAAGAGAGCGGTCGGCTTTAGTCGCCCGCGGCTTGCGACAGGTTCCACCGCCCGCGGCATGGGGCCATGGTCGCGCTCGCGTGCCGCTCCGCCGCGGGCTGGAAGTCCGCGGCTAGTTAGCATAAAATCGCGTGCGAGTTGGCTGGCCCAGCGCGGGGCGTGCGCTGGGGGAATTTCTAGCGGCGGGTTCAGCCGCCCGCGGGCCAAACGCGGGTTCCGCCGCCCGCGACCCGTGGCCATAGGCGCGCTCGCGGCGCCGTGGCCGCCGCGGGCTGGAAGCCCGCGGCTAGTTGATATAAGATTGCGCACAGGCTGGTTGGTCTAGCGCGGGCGTGCGGTGGGGGATTTCTAGCGGGCGGGTTCAGCCGCCCGCGGCATGGGGCCACAAGCGCGCTGCGGCTAGTTGGCATAAAATTACGCTCGAATTATCCTGCCCAACGCGCGGAACGCACGGCAGACGGCGAGGATAGCGGGCGGGTTCAGCCGCCCGCGGGCCAAACGCGGGTTCCGCCGCCCGCGGCATGGGCTTCGACAAGATTCGTCCCTTAACGGGAACTTTACATCCCCTACGCTATACTGAACGCAAAGCCCCAAGGAGGAGATGCCCAAATGAGGTTTTGGCTCCGCGAACTGCGGCGCGCGCTCATCCGCTGGCGGTTTTGGTTGACCGTCGGCCTGGGTTTGGGCTTGCTGCTTTTGGGGATGCGGGTCATCTACGGCCTGGAACGCACCATCCCCGGCTGGCCTCGCAACCTGCGCAACGCGTACGAGGCCTGGCTCACGTCCC
>JAADFA010000053.1 GCA_013153135.1 Chloroflexota bacterium | reverse complement strand
CCCTTGATCAACGGCATCGGTGCATCAACCAGGGCCAACAGCCCGGCTAAAGCCAGCAAGATGGGTGGGATGTAGGTCCACGGTTTTTGCAATGCCGCCGCGCGCTCCAGCGCGATGAGCGCGCCGAAGAACATCACCACCATCACTGAGCCATGATGCACCGCCAAGCGGCCCGCGGTGCCGCCGATGGCCCAGCCCAGACGCTGTAAGCCCGCGAGTACGCCGTACACCAACAGCACCACTGAGATAACCACTAAGGCTAAGCGCACCCGGGCCCAGAACCGGGGATTGGTTAAGCGACCTGCCATGTCTCCTCCTCGGATCTCGCGAGCTGCGCGCGGCGTGAGGCCCGCGCGTCCCCTGAGTATACCGCGCACCATGTGCGGCCAAAGGTCACATCCCTAACCACTGGGCGGCCACGCGCGGGAGCTCCTGCCATGGCCCAATGCGCACCGAGGCCGGCGGGAGCGATTGGATGAAGTAGCGACCGTACGAGCGGGTGAGCACGCGCGCGTCCAGGACGACCGCGATACCCCGATCCGAACGGCTGCGGATGAGGCGGCCGAAGCCCTGGCGAAAGGTCAGGATCGCGTCCGGCAGGTAATATTCCCAAAAGGGGTTATCGTACATTTCCGCACGCGCCGCGACCAAGGGGTCCGACGGCACGGCAAAAGGAAGCTTGGCGATGGCCAGGACCGAAAGGTCTTCGCCGGGGATGTCGACGCCTTCCCAAAAGGAACGCGTGCCCAGGAGCACCGCGGCCTCGGCCGCGCGGAAGGCTTGAATGAGGGACGCGGGCGAGGAACCTTCCCCCTGGCGCAACACCAGGATGCCCTCGGGCGCCAACGCGCGCTCCAGCGCGCGAGCCGTCCGCTCCAATTGTGCGTAGGAGGTAAACAACACCATCATCCGCCCCCGGGTGGCCTTGGCCAGCGCGGCCAGGGCGCGCTC
Organism: Chloroflexota bacterium; assembly: GCA_013153135.1. Classification (GTDB taxonomy): domain Bacteria; phylum Chloroflexota; class Anaerolineae; order Anaerolineales; family DRMV01; genus JAADEN01. The sequence continues at coordinate 3,274 of JAADFA010000053.1, read as the reverse complement.
AAGCAAAACGGGATAGTTGGGATGTTGGGGCTCGGGGATGTTGTTTACCACGTAGAGCAGGGCCGCGCTCTCGTAATCAAAGGGGGAACCGAGGGCCAAAACCTCGGCATCCCACGCCCACAAGCGCTCGCGGATGTAATCGAAGGACCCGTTGACGCTCAACGTCGCGGAGGTCAGGATGACGCTGCGCCGTTTGCGCCAGAAGTGCGTTTCCATCAGCGGGCCAATGTGCAACGGCGCAGCGTTCAGCGTCAAGGTATGCGTTCCGGCCGGTTGCTTTTCCAGCCAATACACCATGTTCTCTTGGGGCTCGAAGATCATCGCGTCCAGCGCGGTACGCAAGTCCGTGAGGTCGCGTAACAGCGTTTGCAGACGTTGATGCGCGTCGTGCAGGGTTTCCTCCTGGGCCGCGTCCTCGCGGGTGTCGTTCAGCACGCGGCGCAATTCCGACGTCGCGTCGTTGAGGATGGCGCGCGCGTCGTCCCACTGGGCCTCCACGCGGCTCCACATGGGCTGGCTGCGCATGGCTGGCGTCAGGCGCAGTTGTTGCGCGTAGCGGCTGGCCCGCTGACCGGCCAGTTGCTCTTGCATGAAGTCGTCCAGGATGATGAACAGCCGCTGCAACAGCTCGTGGAACTGAAAGAGCGACGCGGCGATGTTATCGACCGCGCGGGAGAGGGCCGCGAAAGCCTGGGGATGTTGCACCAAAACCCCGCGCATGAGGTGCAGGAAATGCCCCAGCGCGCCCCGCCGTCGGTCGCCCACCTCGGCCACTAAGCGGCGCACTGAGGGGACGCCGACCTGCTGGTGATGCGCGTCGGTCGCGGCGGCCTCGAGGTGGTGCGCTTCGTCCACGATTAGGTGGTCAAACTCGGGCAGGAGACGGCTTCCGGTCACGACATCCGAGAGCAACAACGCGTGGTTCACCACTACAATGGACGCGCGCAGTGCGGCCTGCCGGGCGCGGTAAAAGGGACAAATGCCGTTCATACGTTGTAAACAGGTGTTGCTAGTGCACCCTTCATCCTCGGCCGAGAGTTTGCTCCATACGGCCTCTTCGTGGCGGTTGAGGTTGAGTTCACTTCGATCACCCGTTCCCCCTTGGTCGAGCCAGACCAACACCTTGAACAAGACCCGGGCCTCAACGTCGTTCGCTGGCCCGCGGCGGAGCATATCCTGCAAACGTCGCGGGCAGAGGTAATTTCGGCGCCCTTTGAGCACCGCGACGGATACCCGATCCCGCAGGCCCAGGGCGTCCAGTGCGGTGGGGATGTCGTGCTGCACCAGCTGATCTTGCAGGGTGCGGGTATAGGTCGAGATGACGATGGGGTGTCCGGGGTTGCGCGCAGCGAACAACAGGGCCGGCACGAGGTAGGCCATGGACTTGCCTGTACCCGTACCAGCTTCGACCATGAGATGGTAGCCCTGGTTCAAGGCATCGGTCACCGCGTGGGCCATCTCGACCTGTTCCGTCCGCTGTTCGTAAGCTGGACCCAACGCCTGGCCGAGCGCGCCGCGCGGGGAGAAGGCGTGGTGGATTGCCTCCTCGGGCACGGGACGGATGTACTCATCCTTGCGCCGCGCTTCGGGCAAGGGAGCCACAGGGAGCGCGATGGTCCAACGGCGGGCCGTACCAGGTTGAGCAGCGCGGAAGAAGGCGACATTGGGCCAGTGCAGGTCACGACCCATTTCAATCATGCTACGCAACAGGCCCTCAGGCAATTCACGAGCCCGATCCAGGAGATGAAGGAAGACATGGGCAGTAAGGCGTGCGTCGGCCAACGCGCGGTGGTGCGTATCGAGGGGCAGGCCGAGGTGCTGCGCCAAGGCATCCAGGGTGTACCGTGGGGCGGTGGGCAGCAAAATAGATGCTAGGTCGTAGGTATCGAGAGTTTGGGGATGGCGGCGGAAGAGGCCGTATTGTTGCAGAAAGGGCAGGTCAAAGCGGTGGAGGTTGTGGCCGACCAAGGGCGCGTTGCCCACAAAATGGAGCAACGCTTCACGGATGTGGTCAAACAAGGGCGCCTGCGCGACCATCTCGGGCGTGATGCCCGTCAGGCGGGTGATGTGCTGCGGCAGGCCGCGCCGCGGGCGGACCAGGGTGCTCCATTCTTCCCGGATACCGTGCTCATCGAACGCGACCGCGGCGATCTCGATGATTTCATCCCGCTCGGGATTGAGACCGGTCGTTTCCACATCAAGGGCGATCCACACCTGCCCCATGGCCCCTCCTGCAAAAAGGAAACCCCGGGCATCCCCGGGGCTTTTATGGGTGGCCGAGGGGACTTGAACCCCCAACCACCTGATCCACAGTCAGGTGCTCTGCCGGTTGAGCTACGGCCACCGTGCGCTTCTAGTATACATCAAATCCCCAGCCTTTGCCAAGCGCGCTGCGCCCATCATGGCGCCGAGCCCCGGCGCCCGAGGTTTATGCCTCGGCTTGCGCAGGCGCCTCGCTCGTGGAAGTGGCTGCTTCCGACTCCTTCGTCTCTGCGGCCGATTCTTCGGTGGTTACCTGGCTACGCCACGGTTCGGGCGGCTCTTCGCCAAGGCGATAGACCACCACCTGCACCTCAGGCAATAGGTCAACAGTAAGGCGTACGCGTACTTTGTATTCGCCGATCTGCCGGATAGGCTCCGCATCGATCTGTCGGTGGGAGATGGGCTCATCCAACTGTAGCTTCTCTTGAATGGCTTGCGCGATCATGCGCGTGGTCACCGAGCCGTAAAGCTTGCCCGTCTCACTGGCCCGCATAGGGAATAGCAGAACCAACCCGGACAAGCGCTCGGCCAGAGATTGCAGCCGTTGCGTCGCTTCCTGGCGCTCCTTCTCCGCCTTCGCGCGGATCTTTTCCGCCATGCGCAAGGCCTCGGGCGTGGCCAACACCGCGTAGCCGTACGGGATCAGATAATTCCGCCCATACCCATCCGCGACCTCTTTGACCTCGCCCGCGCGGCCAAGTTTGTACACATCTTTCAACAGCAGCACCTTCATGGGACCTACCCTCGTGTGGCCAGATTTCATCCGCGAAAACAAGGGCCGCGCGCATCGCCCGGCCCGCGGCGTGGGGATTGTATCAAAATCGCCTGCCCCCGTCAATGCCCGAAACGAGCGGGGTGCACGCAAAGGTTGTAGAACGGTCATGGGGCGAGGGGGAGGCGCAGGGCTGTCGCCGTTGGGCCAGGCCCGCCGCGGGCTGGAAGCCCGCGGCTAGTATAAAATTGCCCGCGAATCATCCGACCCAGCGCGCGGGAACGCGTGGCAGGCAGCGAG
>JAADFA010000159.1 GCA_013153135.1 Chloroflexota bacterium | reverse complement strand
CTGCGGGACGTGCAGCCCGAAACGCTGAGCCCGGATGCATCACCGACCATGGCCGTGCTGCACGAAGGCATTCTGCATGGCCGTGCCTTCGTCCTGCCCGAAGACGCGACCGATGACGCCGCGTAAATTTGTGAATATTCGCCAGCGGGATGCATCAAGGCCACGGCGGGGTCCGTCCCCCATCCCCACCGCGGCCGCTTGGCGCGGGAGGCGAGCCCAGTCAAACCCCCGAATGGTCGAGGGTTTGACGCAGGCGTTTCGCCAGGTCGCGCAGCTGGGTAAAGCTAATGGGCTTGATGAGTACCAAGTCGCTCTCGGCTTGGAGCGGGGCGGCCATATGTGGATTCCCCGTGGCCAAGATCACGCGAGTGTGCTTGAGATGGTCCGCGGAACGGATATACTCCAGGATCTTCTCGCCCATCGCGCCGGGCAGGTAGAGGTCCAGCACGACCAAATCCGGTGCATGCCCTTCTTGCAAAAAAGCAAGCGCTTCTTGCCCATCGCGCACGACATCTACCCGCTCAAAGCCGGCCATGGATAAAGCCGTGCTAAAGATGTCAGCCTGGTAAAAGTCGTCCTCGACGATCAACGCAAAGGCCATGGTTTCCCTCCAAACATCGCGCGGTTTTCTCCTCCTCACCCGCCGCGCGTAAAGGCGCCATTGTAGCGCTCATATGCCTCGACCCACTCCCGCGCCAAGCGAAGCAGACTTTGCAAACGCTTTTGCGTTTGCTCATCGAGCCCTTGCACCCGGTCCTCCAGCGCGGCGGTGGCGTGCTGCAGGCGGTCCAAATCCGTGCGCAAGGCCTCGATATGACGATTGAGTTCACGTTGTTGTTCTTCTTGGGCCAAGAGGTAGTTGGTCCAACGCTTCTGGTCGTCGGCCTTAAATGCGGCCCATTCTTGCCGGAAGCGCTCTTCGGCCAGACGTTGCATTTCGGTAATTTCGTGGATGCGGCGCTCCAGGCGTTCGCGCATTTCTTCGAGAACGCGCTGATGCTGCCGCGCGTCCCGCTCGAGGTTGAACATGGCTTGGAGTTGCTTTTCCAGCTGTTGGCGCAGCTCGGTCAGCTGGGCCAAACGTTGCTCCCATTCTTGCCACGTGCGCTTCAGCTCCGCTTGTTGCCGCGATATGGCCTCGAGGAAGGTGCGTTGTTCGCGGCGGCGTTCTTCCTCGGCCTCTTGAATGGCCTGGACGCGCTTTTCGAGTTGACGCAAGCTAACTTCAAAAACCGATTGATTTGAGGCCTGGGCCTCCAGGCGCTTGCGCAACGCGGAGACCTCGCCCTGAAGGTCGATAAGCCGGTTGAGGGTTCGTTCATAGTTCTCCTGGATTAGGCGCAGGGCGTCCAAGCGTTCTTGCTGGCGACGTTCAGCCTCTTCGACTTGGGCGCGCAGGGTCTCCCAACGGCGCAACAAGTCATCCTCAACCTCTCGGCGTTGTTCCATCGCGTCCTCAAGGGCCTGTAAACGTTCGTCCCAGGCTTCCAGCGCGGCCAAGCGGGCCTGCAGCCGCGCAAGGCTCTCGCGAATCTCCTCCTTAAAAGGCTCCCACTGCTCTTGCCAAGCCTGCCATAGCTGCTGACGCTGTTCGTGTTGGGCTTTTTGCAATTGGGCTAGCTTCTCATCCAACACATCAAAGCGGCCGAGCAACCCCGCAAGCCGCGAGATCTCGGTCGCGGTTTCTTTGAGATTTTCCTCCAACCGTAGTACCTGGCCCTCTAGGCTCATCAAACGGTCTTGCAAACGCAAAAGAAGCGACCGATCTTTGCGCCTTTCTTGGTCTAACCACTGAAGTTGCTGCAAAATTTCCTGGTCTGCCATAGGCCTGACGCCCTCCTGTGGACATGGACAACCCATTTTACCATGTAGCCCGCGGGGTGAAAGCAACGGTGCGAATGCGCTGGCTCCTGGATATACAACGCCGCGTGATCTAGCCATATTACATGATACGCCAAAAATGGGCTTGTGGCATTTGCCGAACGCGGGCGATGGCAACTATCACTTGCTTGGGGCTTGGCTTTCCCTTATAATGCTTATTGTCCTTTGCACGCGTAGCCAAATAGGCAAATATCCAAACTCAGGAGGTCGGTATGACAGGCCGGAAGATGCTCGCTTTGCTGCTTTTGGTGCTGGCCTTGGGCCTCGTCCTCGGTGCCTGCGGTGGTGAACAAGCCACCCAGGCCCCCGCGGCGGAGCAGCCAAAGGAAGAAGTGACGAAGGCCCCAGAACAGCCGAAGGAAGAATCAACCCAAGAAGCGGCGGAGGCCGGAAAGGAAATCGTCCTGACCATTGGCTTCACCGAATCCCAAACGGGTAAATACAACGTCTCCTCCAGCCGCCAAGTCAAGGGCCTAAAGCTGTGGATCGAGCAAACCAACGCGAATGGCGGCATCAAGCTCAGCGATGGCACGGTGGTCAAGTTCAAGACTGTATCATATGATGATGAATCCAGCAAAGAGCGGGTGCAGGAGCTCTACACCCGGCTCATCACCGAAGATAACGCGGACTTCCTCATCAGCCCCTATTCCAGCGGTTTGACCGCAGCCGCGGCAGTGATTTCGGAGCAATACGGCAAGATCATGATCACCACGGGCGCGGCCAGTGACAGCATTTACAAGAAAGGCTACACCCGGGTATACCAGATCTACACGCCCGCGAGCCGCTACCTCACTGGCGCGGTGGATATCATCAAGCACGTGGATCCCAATTTGAAGAAGGTCGCCTTTGTGTACGAAGATAGCAAGTTTGCGACTTCGGTGGTGGAGGCGGCCAAGGACTACGCGGCGAAACAAGGCCTTGAGATCGTGCTCTTTGAAGGCTACGCGCCCGACACCACGGACTTCGGCCCCTTCATCAACAAGATCGTGGACAAGGGTGCAGAGGCCGTACTGGGCGGTGGCCACTTCCAGGATGGCTCCACCTTCGCACGGCAGCTGCATGAAAAGCAGGTGCCCTTGAAATTCGTAGCCCTGCTGGTTGCACCGCCGGAGCCTGACTTCGCGGAATTGGGTGAGGCCGCGGTCGGCATCGTCGGGCCCAGCCAGTGGGAGCCGCAGGCCAAGTACACGCCCGAAGCAGCCAAGGAAATGGGCATCGAATGGTGCGGCCCGACCAATGAGGAGTTCGTCAAGGCTTACGAGGACGCGTACAATGAGGAGCCGTCCTACCACTCTGCGGGCGGTTATGCGGCCGGCTTGGTCCTGGGCAAGGCCATCATGATGGCCGATTCGGTCGACCCCGATGCGGTCAAGGAGGCCCTGGACAACATGGACATCTTGACCTTCTTCGGCCACATCAAGTTCGATACCTCGGAAGAGGCGCATGGTCTGCAAATCGGCCACGAGATGGTGTACGTCCAGTGGCAAAAGGACGGCGACACCTTGAAGAAGGAAGTCGTCTGGCCGCTGGAAGGCGCGACTGCGGAGATCCTGTATCCGAAGCCGTAACGCGCGCGGGGGTGGGGCCTGACCCCACCCCCCTTTTTGTCCCCCTTGGGCACGTGACCGCGCACCTCGGGCATGAGCCCGCTCATAACTTCATCCGCCAACCTGACGGAACAACCACAAACCCCCACCCATCGATGCCAACATCCCTCGGCCGCGCGAACCGCGCAGGCCGGGTGGGTGTTCCTAAATATACTCCCTCGGGGGAAACTACTCGGCCTCAGCGGCAAGGAGCAGGACAATGATGGAGTCGGTAATCTCCTTTCTTATCTCGGTAACCCCCTTTCTTATCGACGGCCTTCTCTTAGGCTTCGTGTTCGGCGTCGCGGCCATGGGGTTGACCTTGATCTGGGGCGTGATGGACGTGATCAACCTGGCCCATGGACCTATTATTTCTCTGGCCATGTTCGGCGTTTACCTCCTCACCGTGACCCTGGGCTGGGGTAACCCCTACATTGCGCTTATTGTGGTCGCGGCGCTCGCGTTGCCCATTGGTATGGGCATCTACTACATCGCGGTGAACCGCGTGATTGACGCGCCACATCTCTCCTCCCTGCTCGCGACGTATTCGGTAAACATGATGCTTATGGGCGTAATGAACGCGGTCTTCGGCGGCGCCCCGCGCAACATTGAGTATTCGCTGGGCACCATTCAAATCGGCGAGAGCATCACCATTCCCACCGCGCGATTGGTCGCGGCCGTGGCCGCCGCGGGCATCGCAACCGCGCTCTATTTCTTCCTCTACCGTACCCGCATCGGCCGCTACATCCGCGCGGTCACCGACAACCGCGACGCCGCGGAGCTGGTCGGCGTGCCATCGACCCGCATCCTGGCCCTGAGTTTCGGCATCGGCACCCTACTGGCCGCCTTCGCCGGAGGTCTCATCGCGACCATCTTCCCCTTCACCATCTTTGAGGGTAGCAAGTATGAGCTCAAAAGCTTCGTCATCGGCGTACTTGGTGGCCTGGGCAACCCCATTGGCTCGCTCTTTGGCGGGTTGATCCTGGGCGTGATTGAAGGCCTGGTGCCTATGTTCCTTGAGACGTCGTGGACGCCGGTGATCGAGTTCACCCTGTTCGTGCTCATTCTGCTGGTCCGGCCCACCGGTTTGTTCGGCGGCAAATCGTAAGCCCGCTCGGGAGGATAACCAACAATGAAGGAGAGCAAACGCGCGTTCCCCTTGGCCGATGTGCTACCGGGCTTGCCCGATCAACACTGGGCCAGCTTTGTGCTGCCTTTGGCCGTTGTATTGGGGCTCGCCCTCTTCCCCTTTATCACGGGGAAGGACGTGCATCGAGAGACCATGTTTACCGTATTACGAGCCATTGTTATGGCCGTTAGCCTGAACATTATCCTGGGGTATACGGGGTACGTTAGTTTCGGGCACGTAGTATTTTATGGCTTAGGTGGCTATGTGGGCTTCTACCTGGTCTCCGAAAAGGGCATGAGCCTGTGGGTAGCCTTGTTAGCGGGTGGACTTGCCGCGGGGCTGCTGGCGTGGGTGATTGGCGCTGGCATCCTCCGGTTGCGAGGGGCCTATTTCGCGCTGGTGACCATCGGCGTGAACGAAGCCGTCCGGGCCCTGATACAAAACCTCGACATCTTCGGCGGTCCATTGGGGCTGGAGATGAACTTCTCGGTCTACAAAGCCTATGGCGGACCGCAAGCCATGCTGCAAATGACCTACAACATCCTCGTTGGCCTCGCGGTCATTGCTGTACTGCTCAGTTACGCGGTGCGGACGAGCAAATTCGGCCTTGGGTTGCTCGCGATTCGTGAAGATGAAGACGCGGCCGAAGTGATGGGCATTATCGCGCCCAAGGCCAAAACCTGGGCCTACGTCCTCTCGGCCATCTTACCCGGCATGGTTGGGGCCCTGTTCTTCTTCCGCAATGGCTCCATCGAGCCCCACGAAGCCTTCCCTTTGCACATCTCCATTGAGGCGATTGTGATGGTCATGCTCGGCGGCTACGGCACCGTCCTGGGACCCATTCTAGGCGCGGCCGGGTACCAAGTGATGCGGGCCTTTCTCATCACCAATCGCTACCTTAAAAACATCCAGTTGACCGTGTCCGGCGTGTTATTGCTGCTGATCGTGCTCTTCATCCCCGCGGGCCTCATTGGTTGGCTGCGGCGCCGCATCCCCGCCAGTCGGAGGATTTTGCTATGACCGCCTTGTTGCGCGTGGAAAATGTGACCAAACGCTTCGGTGGCCTCGTGGCCGTCGATCACGTCTCCTTTGAACTGCACGAAGGCGAGATCCTCGGCCTCATTGGCCCCAACGGCGCGGGCAAGACCACATTGTTCAACTGCATCAACGGCATTTACCGGCCCGAGGAAGGACGGATTTATTTCCGCGGGCAAGACATCACAGGCTGGAAGCCGTACTACGTCGCGCGGCTGGGCATGGCGCGCACGCACCAAATCGTGCGCCCCCTGGCCGAGCTCACGGTGCGCGAGAACGTCATGGTCGGCGCGGCCTTTGGCTCCAAGCAATATGACCTGCGCACAGCCGCGCACATCGCAGATGAGGTCATGGAGTTCTTGGGCCTGGCCGAACGCGCGGAGATGCTGGCCGGTAGCCTTAACGTCGCGCAGAAAAAACGCCTGGAGCTGGCCCGCGCCTTGGCCGCGGAGCCGAAACTACTCCTGCTCGACGAAGTGCTCGCGGGGCTCAACCCCGCGGAAATTGCGCAAATGGTGGAAATCGTCAAAGCCATCCGGGAAGAACGAGGCATCACCATCCTGATGATTGAACACGTGATGCACGCGATTATGAACGTCTCGGACCGCATCATCGTGCTGGACTTCGGCAAACTCATCGCGGAAGGAACGCCCGAGGAAGTTTCCAACAACCCCAAAGTCATCGAAGCCTACCTGGGCGATCCCGAACTCGCGCTCAAGCTCACCCGCAAATCCAACGCCTGAGGGAGTACGATGGCCATTCTAGAGGTACACGAGGTCACATCGGGCTACGGCGAAGTCCAGATCCTCTGGGGCGTCAACCTGAGCCTACAGCAAGGGCAGCTCACCGCGCTAGTCGGTGCGAACGGCGCGGGCAAAACCACCCTGCTCCGCACCATCATGGGCCTAATCAAGCCGTGGTCGGGGCGCATCCTTTTCGAAGGGCAGGATGTAAGCAAGCTACCGCCCCACAAGAAGGCCGATATGGGCTTGGTGCTGGTGCCCGAAGGTCGGCAGCTGTTCACCAGCATGACCGTGCTCGAAAACCTGGAAATGGGCGCGACCCCACGGCGTGCACGGCCCTACTTCAAGCGCAACCTGGAGCTGGTGTTCGAGATGTTCCCGCGGCTCAAAGAGCGGATGCACCAGAAGGCCGGCACCATGAGCGGCGGCGAGCGCCAAATGCTCGCGGTCGCGCGTGGGCTCATGGCCCATCCTAAAGTACTGATGATCGATGAGATGTCCCTGGGCTTGGCACCGGTCTTGGTCTTGCAGCTCTTTGAGAGTTTGAACAAGCTGCGCGAAGTCGGCATCACCACCCTGCTGGTGGAGCAAAACGTGCACCTGGCCCTTTCGGTGACGGACTACGCGTACGTAATGGCTCATGGCAAAGTCGAGCTGGAGGGCCCATCCGAGCAAATTGCCCAAGATCCGCACGTTCAGAAGGCCTACTTGGGCATCTAAGGCCATTTGTCCATCCATCCCTTACCGCCCCGCGATGCCGGTTCGCGGGGCGTTTTGCGTCAATCGCCATCGCTCTGTGATGCACATCACAGAAGAAACATAGGTTTGTTGCTATAGTGAAAATGACCCCTTGTTTCTATCAGGGTGCAAGGAGGAGCTGTATGAACATTCACTGGCTTGAAATCACGATTGGTGCCATCGCCATCGCGGTTGTACTCACCCGGGTACTCAGCCGGGGCTCGGGATGGCTCTCGTGGCACTTTTGGCGCGGAGCCATGATCGCGAGCAGCATCACCATGACCACCATCTTGCTCGCGCTCAGCTTCCTGACCCTGGGCGAGACCCGACCGGGTGCAGGGCGCATCCCACCGTGGACGGTCATCAACCATGAGATCGGCCTTAAGTGGGATGCGGAGCGGCAATGGCAGGTGCCTGTCGTCGGCGAAGAGACGGGCTTCTTCGGCAAAGTTTGGAGCCCCGAAGAAGCCGAAGCGCTGGTTAACAAAGGTAAGCTGACCATCCAATCCCGCAACTGCATGGAATGCCACACCCTGCTGGGGAACGGTGCGTATTACGCGCCGGACCTCACCCGCGCGTGGCTCGACCCCTGGTGGGACACGCGCATCAAGCCCATCGTCGGGGCGGAAACTCGGGAAGAAGCCATGATGAAGTGGCTGATGAACCCGCCCCAATACCCCCAAGGCACGCGGCGGATGCCCAACTTGGGCTTGACCGAGGAGGAAGCCAAGGCCGTGGTCGCGTTCCTCAAGTGGATGTCGGCCATCGATACCAACGGCTTCCCGCCGCATTTCAGCCTTACGTATGAGCAGCGCTAACCCCATTTGCGAGGTAGGGAAAGATGAGTGCGACGACGCGAGTCCGCCCCAAGCTGTACGAAGCGCAGAAATTGGCCATCTGGTACTTCGTGGTGGCCATTGCGCTGTTTGGCTTGCAATTGACCTTTGGCTTGATCGCAGCCTACCAGCAGTTGAACCCGGAATTTTGGTTTGAAGTCGCGCCCTTCATGACCAACCGCACCCTGCACGTGAATACCATGGTCGTGTGGTTGCTGGTTGGTCTGGTGGGCGGGGTGTATTGGTTCCTGCCCCAAGAAACGGGGCGCGAAGTGGTCGGCATCAAGGCGGCCAAAATCATTTGGTGGGTCATCGTGGCCGGCGTGCTCGTGCTCGCGGGCATCTACTTGTTCGTACAATACGGCCCGGGCGAGATGAGCACCCTCTGGCTCTTCATGGAGGGCCGTGAATATCTGGAAGCGCCCCGTTGGGTCGACTTGGCCTTGGTTCTGTGGGTGGCTATCTTCCTCTATAATGTTATCGCCACCACCTTGGCCAGCCGCCGCATCACGGGCACCTTGATGGTGCTCATCTTCGACTTGGTCGCGCTGGGCGCGCTCTACAGCGCGGGTATGCACTACAGCATTAACCTGACCATGGACCAGTTCCTCTGGTGGTGGGTGGTGCACCTGTGGGTTGAAGCCACCTGGGAGGTGCTGGTCGGCGTACTTATGGCTTGGTCCTTGATGTACCTCTTGGGCACCCCGCGCAAGGTGGTGGAGACCTGGCTCTTCCTGGAAGTCGCGCTGGTCTTCGGCACGGGCATCTTGGGCCTGGGTCACCACTACTTCTGGATCGGTACGCCGGAATACTGGCTGGGGTTGGGCGGTTTCTTCAGCGCGATGGAGCCTCTGCCCCTGGTCGCCATGGTGGTGCACGCGCTGTATGATGCGGGCGGCCACCGTCTCATGGCCGTGAACAAGCCCGCGGTCTTCTGGCTCATCACCCAGGCCTTCGGCAACTTCATCGGCGCGGGCGTGTGGGGCTTCATGCAAACCCTGCCCCAGATCAACATGTACAGCCACGGCACCCAACTGGCCGCTGCCCACGGTCACCTGGCCTTCTTCGGCGCGTACCTCTCCACCGTGCTCATGCTCGCTTACATTGTGGCACAAAACGCGCGCGAGCACATCCAAGTGCCTCTGGATTCCCGCTGGTGGAAGTGGGCTGCGGGGCTGATGATCTTCGGTATCTTTGGCATCACCGGCGCCTTCACCATCTCGGGCTTCACGCAAACCCTGATCGAACGCGCGGAAGGCGGCAGCACGTGGGCCGCGTTCATCCGCGCCTACACGCATCCCTGGTACGCGAACACGTTAGGTTGGCGCTACTTCTTCGGCTGGGTCGTGCTCACGGGCTACCTCATCCTGGTGTATGACCTGTGGACCATCGGCAAGAAGGCCGTCACGCACGCGCGAGCGGCCGTAGCGGCTGTGGGAGGCGGCGATGATTGATACAGCGGCCCGCGCCGAAATGGTGCGCACGCTGATGGCCCTGGAGTTCATCTTCGCCATGCTGCCCGGGTTCTACGGCGTGTTCTACGTACTGGGCCAAATCTTGCACCGCCGTTGGCTGACGTGGCTCGGATATGGCTTTGGCCTCGCGCAACTGGTGGTCACAGAAATGATGATCCGAACGGGGTACTTGGATACCTTCACCATCCGCCTCATGATCATCATCGCGCTGGCTTACTTGGTATTGCCGCCCACGCTGTGGCACCTGGCCAAAGCCATCCACCGGGTCAATACGCGAGATGAACTCCAGGCCTGAGTGGCTTGATACACCTAGGAGACCAGACCGGACCTGAAGGAGGCAATGATGGCGGAGATCGCGCGCGTAGAAGTCTACGTGGACGGCCAGAGCACGCCCTACAAAGTGCTCGAGAAGGGGCCGTTCCAAGTGCAAATTGACCCCGCGGACTTCGCGGAGGGCGATCACTTCTTGCAAGTTTACGTGTATTACACCAACGGGGACTTTCACCAATATCTGTATCGTTTTAGCGTAGCCCGTAAAAACCAAACGTTCGCGGGTTACTTAAACCGGGCTCCCGTCGGCGCGCCCATCGAGGTTATCTTGATCGACCCCTCGGAGGAAACCGTCGCGGCCGCGCGGCCCAACCCCTTTGTGCACGGCATCCTGCCCGTGCTGCTCTTCCTGCTCATCGCGGGCGTAGCCGCTTGGTTCGCGTACATGGGCGATAAGTCCGTCAAGGACTATGTGGAAAACATCGAACCTATCGCCGCCGCGGCCGCAGCGAGCGAGAGCCAAGGCGAAGCCAAGGCCGGAGGAGGCGCGGTTGATGGCGCGACCATCTACGCGCAGAACTGTGCCTCCTGTCACGGCCCCGACGGCCAAGGCCAGGGCGATGTCTTCCCCGCGCTAGCGGGCAACCAAAACCTGGCCGACCTCGAGATGGTGATGGATGTGGTGCTCCACGGTCGACCGGGCACGGCCATGGTGCCCTGGGGCCAGCAGCTCTCGGATGAAGAGATCGCCGCAGTCATCAACTACATCCTCAACTCCTGGGGGAACAACTTCGGCACCGTGACCCCCGAGGATATCGCGGCGCGACGCTAACGGTTCGGCCTGGAAGCATGAGCCGCCGTCGGCTGCTTGAGACCGACGGCGGCTTGCTCTTTTAAACGCTCCCCTGGCCAAAAAGATCGAGGGCATGCAAATGTTGTAGGCGCGGCATGTGGCGGCGAAGATGTCCAGAGCGGGTGGGGGTTTCGCCGCCCGCGGCCCGTGGCCATGAGCGCGCTCGCGTGCCGCCGACGCCGCGGGCTTCAGCCCGCGGCTAGTTGCATAAAATTGGCGTGAGCTAGTTGGCCCAACGCGCGGGAACCCATGGCCGACGGCAAGGATAGCGGGCGGGTTCCGCCGCCCGCGGCATGGGGCGCGCTCGTGTGCCGTCCGCGCATGGGCTTCTTCTGCAAGAAGATGTGCCTGCGCCCTAATAAGAAGTTGGACGTCCCTAGCCGGCACCACCCCCCAGGAACGCGCGGCCCGCGAAGCGAGCCTCACCGCCCAAGTCCTCCTCAATGCGGAGCAGCTGGTTGTACTTCGCGGTGCGGTCCGAGCGCGCGGGCGCACCCGTCTTGATCTGGCCCATATTCCAGGCTACGGCGAGGTCAGCAATGGTGGTGTCCTCGGTTTCGCCCGAGCGATGGGACGCAATAGTACCCCAACCGTGGCGCTGGCACAAACTCACCGCGTCGTACGTCTCGCTCAGGGTGCCAATTTGATTGACCTTGACCAATAGCGCGTTCGCCACGCCCAGATCTATGGCCCGCTGCACCCGTTCCGGATTGGTCACCAATAGGTCATCCCCCACCAGTTGGATGCGCGAACCCAAGCGTTGGGTCAACAAGGCCCAACCGTCCCAATCGTCCTCAGCCAGGCCGTCCTCAATCGAAACAATAGGATACTGGTCCACCCACCGGGCCCAAAAGTCTACCATCTCCTCTGAGCTCAACGTACGACCCTCGCGACGCAAACGATACCGCCCCGTTTCCGGGTCATACAGCTCTGACGCAGCCGGGTCCAGGGCTAGCACAATATCCTCACCCACCCGGTAGCCCGCGCGGGTGATGGCCTCCAAAATGACCTCGATGGCTTCTTCGTTCGCGCGCAAAGGCGGCGCGAATCCACCTTCATCGCCCACCAGGGTAATGTAACCCCGTTGCTTGAGCACATCTTTGAGCGCGTGATAGACTTCAGAACCCCAACGCAAGGCCTCAGCAAAGGAGGGCGCGCCCCAGGGCATAATCATAAACTCCTGCATATCCACCCCTTGCCAACCTGTATGTGCGCCGCCATTGAGGATATTCATCATGGGTGTGGGCAGCACATACGCGTTAGGCCCCCCGAGGTAGCGATACAACGGCAAGCCGACGGCTGCCGCTGCAGCTTTGGCCACAGCCAGGCTTACGCCCAAAATCGCGTTCGCGCCCAAACGGCTCTTGTTCGGCGTACCGTCCAAGCCTACCAACAGCGCGTCCAGCTCCCGCTGACGGGTGGCTTCAAAACCTAAAATCGCCTCTGCGATAGGGCCGCGCACGTGCTCCACCGCTTTGAGCACCCCTTTCCCTCGGTAGCGCTTGGGATCGCCGTCGCGTAGCTCGACAGCCTCATGGACCCCCGTTGACGCGCCTGAAGGCACCGCGGCTCGGCCCCGATGGCCTGTATCCAATACCACCTCGACCTCGACCGTCGGGTTGCCGCGCGAATCTAGGATCTCTCGAGCATGGACGGATGTAATCACGGGCATGGTCGTCCTCCTCTTCCAAAGCTACTCGCCCATCTTGGGCGGGACCTTGCCGTCCAATGCCAGGTGCACCCATTGAACGAAGCGCTCATCCCATTGCAGCACCGAGGCATTGAATTGGTACGGTCCTACATAAATGGGCGCGACCGTGAGTTTGAGCAACTCCTTCGGCACAGAGTAAAAGATTACATCCGTGTCCGGGTCCATCATCTTACCTAAGCAATACAGCAAGTTCAGGTCCTCAGGCGTCAGGTCCGTGATCAAATCGTAACGTACACGGATAAAATAATCAATAATCTCAGGCGCGCGGTCAATCATGCTTGGATGAGCGAGCTTCTTTAGAATCGCTTTGGCCACAATGGTCTGCCGCTCAATCCGCCCTAAGTCACCCACGTCGTAACGAATGCGCGTAAAGAGCAGCGCGTCGTGGCCGTTGAGGACCTGAAAGCCGGGTTTGAAATGTGCGCCCGTCTGGGAGGGGTCATTAATCTCTGTAGGAATGTATACCGAAATGCCCCCGATGGCGTCCACAAAATTATCAATAACCCGGCCACCAACCGCGATATAGCGGTCCGAGTGCACGCCGAAGTTGAGTTCGAGCACCCGGGCGGTCAAAATCGCGCCGTCGCCACGCTCAGCTTGCGCGTCCATATAGGTCCCACCGAGCAGGTTGACCGAGGCGAGCTTGACAGGTGAACCATAGCCCGTCCGTTCGACGAAGTCTTGCGGCAATTGCACGATCAAGTCCCGAGGGAAGGGGACGATGCGTACCTGCTTTTGGGCAAAATCCACCGCGATCACTCGGACCACATCGCCATTTTCTTGCGGGTCAAAACGCCCACCGACAAAAAGGATATTCATGCGTGCCGGGCCACCGCATAGAGGGGTCGGCGAAGGCGTGGGTGTTGGCTGAACAGGCGTTGCCGGGGCCGCCGTTGGCGAAGGCTCAGCCGTAGGCGGCGGCTGCGTTGGGGTGGAAGCCGCTGCGAGCACAGCGGTCGTCGGCGCCGTGGCGGTTGCGGGTTGCAAACGCGCGCCGCCCGTGATGGGCGTCGTCCACCAATACCAGCCCAACAGCAACACCACGGCGGTCAACCCTAACCCAATTCCCAGAACAGCCCAAAGCCAAGGTTGCGAACGTGTTGCCATAACGACCTCCTCCTTACCCTATCCTTGAACTCGGCCAAGGATAATGATAACCGCCTCGAGCCGAGCCCGAGGCGTTGTCTGGGTTTATTTGGTCCTCCATGATGCACACCCTAATGTCCTCTACGCCCCCTACCAAGCCACCCTTTGGCCCAACCCGAGTTCTGCAGCACGCCGCAGGGCCACAGCCGCCGCGACCGCGTCCTGCACTGCGAGCCCTACAGATTTGAAGAAAGTGATTTGCTCAGGCGACGTACGCCCGGGCTTGCGCCCTAAAATAATTTCGCCCAGTTCGGCATAGACGTGATCTTTGGTGATGAGCCCCTGCTGCAAAGGTTGAATTAAATCGCCCGCTTCGGCCCAGGCAGATTCATAAGCATCCACGACGACCAAGGCGCGCTGAACCGTTTCGGGCGGCACTTCGGCCATTTCCGGCGTATATGCCCCAATGCCGTTGATATGTACGCCAGGCTTTAGGTCCTGGTCGCGAAAAACCGGGGTTGACGAGGTCGTTGCTGTACAAATCACATCTGCCTCAGCCACAGCCTGCTGAGGCGACTCGGCTACACGCACATCACGAGGTACAGGACCTTGGCCCGCAATATCCCGCGCCAAAGCCTCCGCACGCCCCCGGTTCACGTCATAAATCCACACGCGCTCGATAGGCCGCACTGTGCATACAGCCTCAATCTGGCTACGTGCCTGCGTCCCAGCACCAAACACAGCCAACACCCGGCTATCCGGTCGGGCCAACACATCCGTGGCCGCGCCTGAAGCCGCCCCCGTACGAATCGCGGTCAACGTCCCTCCCTCTAGCAGCCCACGTACCTGTCCGGTCTGCGGTTCCAGAACCAGCACCCCCGCGTGAATGAGGGGCAACCCGCGCGCAGGATTCTGATTGTAAACTGTAACAGCCTTAAGGGCCAAGGCTTCTTCCTCGCCCGCGACGTAAGCAGGCATAAAAAGGGCCAACCCCTGATGCGCGGGCACGTCCACCCGCGTGCGCAATGGCACCTGAGCCTGCCCGCTGCTATAGGCCGCATACGCACGTTTCATCGCGTCAATCGCATCTCGCATGGGTAGGGCCGCACGCACATCTTCGCGGCCCAAAATCCATAAGGTGCTCATGGATCCTTCTCCCCACTGACCTCTTGCCACAAACGTTTGAGATAGAGCGCGTCGTCTTCAAGGATAGGGCTTTCGCACAGAATGCGCCCCTTCGCACCGACATCGTGCAAGGCCTGAAAGAGCGCGCGCACGTTCAAATCCGCATCAGCGAAGGGTAAGTGCTCCTTTTCACCCTTAGGACCATACGCAATGCCCGAAAGGTGAATATGCAATCGCTGGAGCGCGCCCGAGCCTAAAGCCTCGGCATACTGTTCAAGCAACCGTCTCCACTCGTGATACGTGTTCATGCTGCCATCGCCCGGCCGCGCGTGCAAATGGGCGAAGTCCAAACACGGCTCTACCCAACCAGGGAACGCTCGGCTCATCGCGAGCACATCCTCAAGCGAGCCAATCATGCTGCCCTTGCCCATGGTCTCAGGACGCAAGACCACGCGCACGCCCTGCTCATCTAAAGTGCGAATGATCTCGCCAAGTCGGTCTAACACTTTTGGTAGAACGTGGCCCGCGTCTCGACCGAAGTACGAGCCGGGATGAAAAACGATATCCGTCGCGCCGGCTTTCCACCCCCAATACGCCGCGTCTAACAAGCGCTGCCGCGAACGGGGCCATTCTTCATCGTCCGCATTCAAATTGATGAAGTAGGGCGCGTGGACACTCAGCGCGACATCCGCTTGATGAGCCGTCTCACGAATTCGCGCAGCTGTTTTTTCACTCACCCGCACCGAACGGACCCAACCCAATTCCAGTGCATCAAGCCCAAGCTCCGCGAGCCGCTTCACCCCGCCCACCGTGCCTCCGCGCGGGGTCGACTTGGGTGAGCCCACGGTACCGAAACGGAAAGACAAGGGCATGGAGCCTCCTTGTGGTGCGCAAGTTGCTTAACGCCGTTGTCACGCGTCGCGGTTCCGGGTAATATGTTATACCAGGCTTTGCCGCAAACCCAACCCCTTTCGGCCGAAATTCGGAGGCCAAACCTTATGGCTCGCATCACCTTACGCTCATTCCGGGATGAGGACCTCCCTGCATTAGTGGCGTTATATCAGCGGGCTTATGCCGAACATCCCGAATATGGCGAGGCGACCCCGGAAGCCAGTCAACGCTATCTGGAATGGCTCCAGCGCCATCACACTTTCTTCCAGCTCGCGGAAGACGACGCGGGCCGTGTGATCGGTTTCGTTGTCGCGCACGCGAACTGGCGCGATCGAGATGGACAACGTGTAGGAGAGATCCACGAGCTGGTCGTCGACCCCGAATATTGGGGGCATGGCCTGGGGGGACGATTGCTCGAAGCCGCGCTCGCGCATCTTAAGGCCCATGGGCATCGCCGTGCACGACTCTGGGTTGGAGAACACAATGACCGGGCTCGGACGTTTTATATACGGCATGGGTTCCGTCCTGTGCGGTCGGGTTACTGGGTCAGGATGGAGAAAAGGCTATAGAGCACCTGCGCCATGCGGGTCAAATCGTCCACCGCGATGGCTTCGCGCGGGGTATGTGCGACGGCCAAGTCCCCGAAGCCGAACACCACACTTGGAACGCCCGCGCGCACAAACGCGGCCGCGTCGGTCCAGGAGGGCATAGTGCCCTGTGGCGGTGCGGTGCCTAACACACGCTCATAGGCCCGCGCGAGCCATATGGCAGCGTGGCGTCCACCCAAGTCCAAAGGGTCTTCGGCATCAACGCGCTCGTAGTTGATGCGATGACGCCATGGCGGGGTCGCGAAGAGATCCAACAAGCTGGCCTCGGCCTCGCGCCATGTACGTCCTGCGGGCAGCAATACCTCCGCCAACACGTGAGCGTTCGGCGGGGTGACGTAATGCTCCCACCCGCCTTGAAACTGCAGCACATTGACGGGCAAACCGAGTCGGGCTTCCATCTCGGGCCACAGGTCCATCAGCACGCGCACCGGGTTAACCCCGCGCGAGAACACAGCCGCGTGCACCGGTTCCCCCCGCGCGGTCAGACGGAATTCTAACGCGCCGGCCTGCTGCAAACACACCTGGCCTTGGCTCGGCTCCAATACCAGGACTTCCCGCCCTCGCAAACGCGGGGCCAGGGCGGTCGAACCACGCGCGCTGGTTTGTTCTTCGTCTACCGTGAGCGCGACCGAAGCGGGGACACGCCCCGTTTTCTGGTAAAAGGCCTCCAGCGCGACGATGAGCGCCGCGAGGAGGCCTTTGGTATCCACCACACCGCGGCCATAGGCGAGGCCATCGACCACGCGTAAGCGCCATGGCTCCTCCATGCCCAAAGGCGGCACCGTATCCACATGGGTGTTGATCACAAGAAACGTGCCCGGCACGAGGGCGTATAGGTTATAAAGTCCTTCCTCAGGCGCGACGGGCTGCCACTGCCACGGCAAAAAAGGCAGCCGCTGGGCCACATACTGCAACACCGGTCGCGGGTCCTTATGGCTTGGCATCGCGACCAGGGTTGCAAGCTCGTTGAGTAAGGTGTGAGAGTCCATGGCAAAGCTACGCGGTCGGTGTTTAAAAAGGGAAACAAGGTCGCGCGCAGCCCCACCCAGAGCGGAGCGCCACGCGCGACCTTGATAGCCCTTTTAGCCGCGACTGAGCTCACGGGCGATAATGTAGCGTTGGATTTCGCTCGTGCCTTCGTAAATCTGGAAGAGCTTGGCATCCCGCATCAGTTTCTCGACGGGGTACTCCTTACTGTACCCATAACCGCCGAAAATCTGCACCGCTTCGGTTGCGGCCCGCATGGCCATATCCGCGGTGAACGCCTTAGCGTACGCTGCGTGCATGGTATTCCGCTTGCCTCGGTCCTTGAGCCACGCAGCCTTCCAGATAAGCAGTCGTGCGGCCTCGATCTCCATAGCCATCTCAGCCAGTTTGAAGCCAATCGCCTGGTGCTGGATGATGGGCTTGCCGAAGGTGGTGCGGGTCTTGGCATAAGCCAAGGCCTCTTCAAAAGCCCGTCTCGCCAATCCCAGAGCGCTCGCGGATACCGTTACCCGGGACGAATCAAAGACTTGCATAGCCATCAAGAAGCCCATTCCCTCTTGGCCCAGCAAGTTCTCCGCCGGCACCTCGACGTCTTTCAGGACAACCTCTGCAGCAGGCGACGCCTTTTGCCCCATTTTGGGGATAGGGTTGCCGACCTGCACGCCCCATTCCTTCTCCACGATAAAGGCCGAAATGCCGCCGTAGCGATCTTGATCCGTGCGAGCAAAGACAACGAAAATATCCGCGACCGTTGCGTTGCTGATCCACATCTTGGTTCCATTCAACACGTAGACGTCGCCCTTCTTGACCGCAGTGCTGCGAATAGCCGCCACGTCCGAACCCGCGTCCGGTTCGGTCAGCGCGTAGGCGGCCAAAGTTCCTTCGGCCATACGGGTCAGGTACTTTTCCTTCTGCTCAGGCGTACCAAAGAGGATGATAGGCAGCGCAGCCAACGAGTTCACGCCGAGCGCGGTACCGATACCCGTGCAGGCCCAGCCCAGCTCCTCTGCCATGAGCACTTCTTCAAACAAGCTCATGCCCGGGCCACCATATTCCTCCGGAATGTTGGGGCTGAACAACCCGTAGTCAATAGCCTTCTCAATAATCGGCCAGGGGAACTCGCCCGTCTCATCGTAATGCGCCGCGACGGGCTTGACCTCCTTCTCCGCGAATTTATGGGCCAAATCGCGCAACATGCGTTGTTCTTGGGTTAGTTCAAAGTCGAGCATGGGGAACCTCCTGTAAAATAAAGTTAGCAGGTAGCAAGAAGGAAGTTAGAGGTTGGCAACCACGGATAAACGCGGATGGACGCGGATTTTTGGAGGTTGGAAGTTTGAAGTTGGTAGTTGGCTTATCTATCGACTATCGACTATCGACTGCCGACTTTATCGCCAACCTCCAACCTCCAACTTCTAACCTCCTTCTCGCTCCTTG
>JAADFA010000075.1 GCA_013153135.1 Chloroflexota bacterium | reverse complement strand
TCCCACGGCGAGGCCACGTACCACGTGACAGGCCCTTCAAAGACCCACATATTGCCTTCTCGACGGCGCTTCCCCAGGAGCCGGGAGAACGCGAAAAGGCGCAGGCGGCGCTTCCCGTCCTGCCAGCCTTCTTGATGCAAGAAGTGCGCGAGGTGCAGTTCAAGGTAACTGTAGAGTACGCCTTGCAGTAGCGCGTTGTAATGGATCGGTACGCGAAGCGGTTCAGGGTCACCTTGGAGATGGATACGGATTTGCATGACCTATGTTGTTCTCCGAAGCGCCTTTTGTCCTCTATTTTATCATAGGCATCTAGTTCTCTTTGATCATCCCTAGAATCTGGGGAATTCTCGCGTTGATATGAGGATGGGCTCTCGTTAGCCAGCTTCCCTACCTACGACTGCAAACCAAAGCTGTGCTTGTTTCTGGTTTTCTACCTCCCAACCGCAAACCACCCTCATACCTCAATTCCGAAGATTTGCCGTAGAGCATATCCTAAGGCGAAGCTAAAGGCCGCGACTCCAAAGGTAATGAGTGTCATTTCCAAAAAATTGCGCCAAAAACTGGTCTCGTTGACCACCGCGGTATAAAAGGTAAATAGCGCAATGAGTAACACCGCAATGCCCAAGGCTGCGGCGAGACTCCAATAGTAGTTGTCGAGAAACAGATAAGGCAAAATCAACGCAGTTACTGCTGCAAAGTATGTAATACCTGTATACATAGCCGCGCGTAGGGGGTGTTTCGGGCCACCTTCTGCCTTGGTCGAAAGGTATTCCGACGCGGCCATGGAAAGCGCCGCTGCGGTACCCGTGATCAAACCGCTCAAGGCGATTAAAGGGCCGTTTTGTAACGCCAGCGTAAGTCCCGCGAGCGCCCCCATTAGCTCTACCAGCGCATCATTGAGCCCTAAGACAATGCTTGATATATAGGTCAGACGTTCTTCCTGGAGTAAACGTAGTAAACGCTCCTCATGTTCCTCTTCTTCGTGCAAAATAATATCTGCTTGAGGGATATGTTGGCGGATGCGTTCGTACGCGGCTTGGGCCCGTTGTTCCCCTCGCTCCATGAGCCGTAGCGTGAAAACTAGACCAAAAATCCGTGCAAGCCAAATAAACAGCCATATCTTCAACCGAGATGGTGGAACATCTTGGCCTGTATACATGCGCCATTCCGCGTAATGGCGCTTTTCTGCTTCGGCAATAGCTTCCAGAAGCTCCGCGTTGTCGGGATTATCTATCATATTTGCCAACGCTCGATAAATATAGTACTCAGTTATTTCATCTCGTTGACGTTCGAGCAGATCGCGGCGTAGCTGTGGGCTTAATGTGGTCATGGGCTCCCCTCCAGAGGTAGCGTTAGAGCAATTGTACACGTGGGCGGGGCTGGTGGGAGGCGGACAGGTTGAATTTCACGTGAGCGCGTGCACTACACCACGCAAGGCTGCGTGCGCTTGTTCTGTCGCGCGGCGCACCCATTCCGGGCGTTGGGGGAAGAATAACTCGCGAAACTCATCTCGAACCCAGGTGGCCGTTTCAGGACGGCTTGCACCGAAGTGGTAGAGCTGATTTTCGAGCACCACAGCCCGCAAGCTGCGCATCTGCGCGACAAGCCCATCGCCCCAAGTGCCAAACTCGAGCGCAATGGTTTGGGCCGCGGTGCCAACCTTTTGCCCTAAGGTTATCACATAACTCCCCAGATCGCCTTGGATAGCGTAGAATGTCTCCGAAGCCACCCGATCCACGTGGGGATAGCGGTAGATTTGACGCAGTTCATCCAGGGAACGGGGTTCGTTTTGAGGCGCAACGAGGGTTAGCTGGTCACGAGGTCCATAGCCGGTGTGGATATCAATATGAAACACACGCGGGCGCTGCATGGCACGCGTAAGAAGATGTTGTAGTGCGCGGATCTCAGGCTCCACCCGTTGCCCCGCGAAGAATACGCCGCGTGGATAACGGCTTTGTCCTTGCAGGGAAGCGGAGCGCAGGGCCGCGGTACCGCGCGTTTGTATCAACGCGCGTGCTGTGCGCACAAAGAATTGCCATCGGTCTTGGGGTTTGACGGGACCCTTAGGATTAAGGAAAGCGCGCAGCCGGTCGTACGCTGGGTTCTCAATTTGGATGGGTGTTTCGGGTGGCCAGACGTTGCGGTTCAAATCAACGTTATGGGCATTGACCCGTCGACTGTGGGCCATGCCCCAGGGGTTAACAAGAGGTACGATGTACAGGTCGGTTGTGGCCGCCAGGTGCCCAGGCAGGTGAGCGCGCAGCAGGAGGTCCAACACAGCGACGCCTACGTGGCCCTCGATGCCGTGGAGCCCCGCGGTCAATATCAAGGCCTGCGTCGCGTGCTTGGTGGCTGGGGCCTCGATCCAGCGCCAGGGCAGGTCCTCGAAGGGCAAAGCGATTTCGTGGAGTTGGGCGTCGGGCCAGGCGTGGCGTAAGAGGGACAGCCAGGAGGGGATATGGGCCCAAACCTCATTCAACGTGGCTGGGAAAGATAGGTTCATAGAGGCCACCTCAGTCTGTTGTATTAGGGAAGGGATTCGTCATGTCGCCGTCCTGCGTGCTCCCAAGCCCAGCGTTCGGCGAGGCGGACGATAAGGTCGAAGTTATCGTTAGGGGCTGTGCGATTTCGGCGGACGATGCCACAGCGGGTACAGCGGTGGATAAGGACATAACGGCCTTTGTGCACTTCGACGCCAATGGGCTCCATGAGGCCATGGCATTGGGCGGCGCGGTCGCCGGGGTTGACGTCGACGTGTTTGCTCCATAGGCAATGGGGGCAATGGTTCGTGTAGCCATCGCCTTGCACATGGGCACCACAAACTTCGCACACAAAAGATTCGACCCGTTTTTGGAATCCTCGGCTCATGACCCTTCCTCCTGGCGACGACCGCGATAACGCTTCGCGATATGACGCTGCCACGCATCGTGCGCGGCCGCGCGCTCGGCTCGGCGCTTGCTCGAGCCCTCGCCGCGGCCCCATACTTCACCGTTCACTAGCACTTCGACCACGAAGTGGGGCGCGTGCGCGGGACCTTCTTTGTGTACAACACGATATTGCGGCGTGCCGAGCCCGCGAGCTTGAGTCCATTCCTGAAGTCGTGTCTTCGGATTGGTCGGCGCTTCGCCCTGCTGGAGGGCTACGAAGCCCCGTTCGAGCAAAGGTAGCAAAAAAGCCTGTACCGCATCCAACCCTTGGTCTCGATAAAGCGCGCCAATAAAGGCCTCGAACGCGTCCGCGAGAATGGACGTGCGAGCACGCGCAAAAGCCTGCTGGTTGCCGCGACCAAGCAGCAACACATCTTCGAAGCCTAACGCCGCGGCCCAATGGGCCAGCTGTTCCCCACGCACCAGCGCGGCCCGCCACGCGGTGAGGGTCCCTTCGTCCCAGTCCGGATGCTGCTGGCAAAGCCAGTCTGCGACAATGAAATCTAGCAGCGCGTCGCCTAAAAACTCAAGTCGTTGGTTATCTTGGCCGACCTCCGGATGCTCGTTTCGATAGGACGAATGGATAAAGGCCTGGTTGAGCCAATTCCAATCCCGGAAGGTGAGGCCCAGCCGGCGGGCGAAGGCTTCCAGCTCTTGGCGTCGTTGCGGCGTCAACTCATTCATTGGCCCCCTCGTTCGCGTCGCAGCACACGCCCTCCTGGCTTTGGCACAGGCATTATACCAGCACTCATCTTGCCCAGTCTCAGGTATGCTTGTAGTCCTATGGTCAAAGGAAAGGCCAAAAGCTAAACTTCTACTGCAAAGGTGCTTATCTGTAGGTCAAAATTCTGCCAAGATGTGGATTTTGTCAAAATTCTCCACCGCGCCAGGTCCACGGTTGGTCAGCGCTGGCTGTTGTACGTTGGTGTCAAAGATTGCTACAGAACGTAAGGCGCCCTCGTGGTAGAATCCAAACAACGTTTGAAACGGGAGGCTGGTGAATGTTTTCCATGGATGATCCCCGTCATCGGGCCGCGGTCGACGCGGCCAACATGCTCGCTGAGATCGATGGTTTACCTAACCAGCTAGCCCGTGGATGGACGTGGGGCCAGAATTGGCCTCTACCGGCCGGACCGCAGCCGCGCGCATTGGTCGTTGCGGGTATGGGGGGATCGGCCATCGCTGCTGATTTGTTGCAGGGATACGCGCAGCCTTATTTATCAATTCCATATGTCGTATGGCGGGATTACGGCTTGCCCGCTTGGGCCCAGGGCCCCGAGGTGTGGGTTGTGGCCTCGTCGCACTCTGGAAACACGGAAGAAACCCTGAGTGCCGCGCGCGCGGCCCACACGCGTGGATGCA
>JAADFA010000147.1 GCA_013153135.1 Chloroflexota bacterium | reverse complement strand
GCCGCCGCAGGCTGAAGCCTGCGGCTAGTTTGCATAAAATTGCACGCGGGTAGTTCAGCCCAACGCGCGGGCGGCGAGGATAGCGGGCGGCGAACCCGCGCTTGGCCTGCAGGCGGCTGAATCCGCCGCGGCCCGCGGGCGGCGAAACCCGCCCGCTACAGATTCCTCCGCACGCTCCGCATCGTGCCTGGCTCCACGGCGACAATTCTTGTGCCAACGCGCTCGTTGTGGTGACCAGCGTGGGTCATTGGTCGAACTCTAAGAACAAAAAGCGCCCCCTCATCAGGAGGGGGCGCGGGGCTAGGCTATGGCCGAAGGCTTAGATCACGGGGATGGCGGCGCCAGCCGGCTCGCGTTCCTCAAAGGGATCCTTCTCCACTTCCCACCACACGATGGGCTCTTCTTCTTCAAAGAAGAACTTCTCCGCGCCAAACGCGGGCTCGAGGTCGCTAAGCCAGGTGGCCTCGGGGTCGTACTTAGCAAAGAAGACTCGGCCGTTCCACTCAGGGTTGCGGCCCTGGAGGAAGTCCAGCACAATGACCTTCTCGCCCTTGACCTCCGCGGTGCCCAAGATGCGCACTTTGCCCGGCCATGCGGACATGGACGGACCGCGCACCGTGCGGGCCAGGCCTGACACCTGCATAAAGGCCTCGCGGAAGATCTCGTGGGCCTTGACCAAAGGCACCTCGAAGTAATTCTTCGGTCCCGTATCGCGTTCAACGAACATGTAGTACGGAATCATGCCCAATTTGACGCCCTCGCGCCACATGGTGGCCCACACCTTCGCGTTATCGTTAATGGGGTGCACGATGGGCGCCTGCATGCGGATCTCCGCGCCGGTATCGCGCACCCGACGGATAGCCTCGCGCACGATGTCGGTCGACATCTCACGTGGATGCGTGAAGTGGGCCATCACCGCGAGGTGCTTACCGGCCTTGACCACATCCTCATAAATGCGCAGGACCTCATCCGCGTCCTCGTCCGTGACAAAGCGTTGCGGCCAGTAGGCCAGAGCCTTGGTCCCAATGCGAATGTTTTGCACGTGCTCCAAGCCGGGTTGCAGCAGCGGCTCAATGTATTGACGCAGGGCCTTGGCTTTCATGATCATGGGGTCGCCACCGGTGAAAAGCACATCGGTGACGAACTTGTGGCGCTTCAGGTATTCGACCAGTTGGTCGATCTCTTTGGACTCAAATTTGAGCTCTTGGATGCCCACGAATTGAGCCCAACGGAAGCAGTAGGTGCAGTAGGCATGGCATGTTTGTCCCTGGGCTGGGAAGAAAAGCACAGTCTCGCGATATTTGTGCTGCATGCCCCACAGGCGCTTACCGTCCATCACGGGCACGTTGTGGGTCATTTGGCCCGCAGGGTGAGGGTTGAGCTTGAAGCGGATCTCGTTCGCCTTGGCAATGATCTCTTGCCGCGAGGCCCCGCGGCGGATGAGCTCCCGCATGGCCTCGAAATCTTCCTTATCCAACATGCCGGGCTGCGGGAAGGTCAGCTGGAACATTGGGTCTTCGGGTACGTTGTCCCAGTCGATCAGCTCCCGCACCACGTACACATTGGTCCGGAAAGGCAACACGCGGGCAGTCACTTCCACCGCCTCCCGCAGCTCGGGGTCCAGGCGCTGCCATTCAGGCTGTTTGGCCACGTTGTGAATGGTAATGGCCTGGTAGCGGGATGGGTAACGGCTCTTGAAGTCGGTCATGGTCAACCTCCTTGGGTTGTTGGGCCGAAGTGTAGAACAGCCCATCTTTAAGGGACGTCCTCCCTGAAAAGTCCCCTTTATAAGACAAAAAGAGTGCGCATGGCACTCTTGGCGTGAGAAACGGTGGTTTTTTGTCCTCTCTCGCGCCCTACTGTATAGCACGTGATAGGGGCTTTGTCAAGCCCCAAGGCCGAATTCGTGGCCGTTTCTCATTTTTCTCTATCCAAGTTCGCGGCGGGGGCTTGAGGTATCCAATCCCAGGTGAGCCGTACCTCCCACCAGGGGGCCCAAGGCCACCACGAGGGCCAAGGCTGCACGGTCTGCACGACCGCGCCCGGCCATGTGGCTTGAATGTACGTCTGCACCCGCGGCCACGGCCAGCCGCGTACCGTCCGCGCGAGCGCGCGACCATCCGGCTGCACGTAACGTTGCTCCGACGCGGTTACGCGCCAATGCCATGGCGAGCGGCCCGGAATGGGCTCAACTTGCCAGCGCGGACTCCCGGGCACGCCCGCGAGCCCACGCGGCCGGCTGCGCGCGAGTTGCGCCTGGACCCATTGCGCTACATCCTCGACGGCAACGACCCAGACCTCATAGCGCGCCTGTGCCCGTGCTGTCACTTGGGTCGCGGGCCCCCGATCGCTAGGCGATGGGGTGAAGTTTACCGTGAGCTCGCGGGGTTGCACGCCTTCCCACGTCCAAAGCCAACCTTGGTCCTCTAGTTGTTCACCCAAACGCGCCTCAAGTTTTGCCAGCGCGGCCTCGCGTGCACGCTGATAGTCAGCCTCCGTGGGTCGGGCCACCCGCGCGTCCTCTCCTCCTGATAAGGGCTTGGGGTTGGTCACGGCAACACGCACATCCCAAGGGGGCGGCACCACAGCCACATCACCAGGCGGACGGTTCCCTGCCGCGCCAGGGCGCAAGGCCTCGATAAGCCCTCGCGCACGCGTCCCTGGGCCGGGTTCCAGCGTTATCGCGCGCGGCAGCACAAAAGTCCAATCTGGATCTGTGCGGCTACGTATAACCAGGCCCGCGGGCAGGGTCAAGGGCTGGTCGGTCAAATTTGTTAGGACGACCTCGCCGCGGGCTGTACGCGCGGGCAGAGACATGACTCCATGGGTTGGGACGCTGGCTTGGGCCTGGATTTGCACGGTCACGCGGCGTAACGGCACACCATAAGCAAGTACATGCGGGAAAGCTGGCGAGGCCTGCATATCCCAGCGCGCACGGTAGGTATACACTGGGCTTTGCACTTCTACATGCGCGGCTGGACCAAGGTATATAGCCAAGGCGAACCAAGCCAGTACCGCAAGACCGAGAGCCAACACGCGCGGCCAGGCCTGCTCGTGCAAGGCTGCGTTGGAACGGATCAGGGCTGGCCGCGCGCGTCGGACATGAGTACGGCGCCGGATCCGCGTGGATCGTCGGCGAGGACGCCGCCACGGTTGACGATGGGCCGTATCAATATCCGGAAAAACTGGCACGCCCGCGAACTGAGCCCAACGGACGATGCGAGCATCTTGGGTTACCACCGCGATTTGCGCGCCGAGGCGCGCAGCATGGCGTTGCAGCAATACCAAATCTAATGGCCCACGCATCGCGGGCTGGGGCCCTTTCTCGGGCCAAACGAGCAAAATGCGCGGGGCCCGCGCCCATAACATGCGGTCGAACAGGGTATAGCGATCGTCGTAGGGCTGCAGTTCGAGGAGCGCGGTCTTCATAGCACGGCTTTAGGCCATGGGCGGCCCATCGTGTGCGCGAAAATCAGTTTCAATGGACCCGCGATCAATAAAACACTTTGCGCGGCATCGTGCGCGCTTGTTCTATCCACGCCCGTACTTGTTCTAACGACGGCATCCGGCGGACTAGATGCTTGGCTTGATTGACCTCTTGCAGACGTTGATACAGATTTTCGGGGTTGCGCCGTGCCAGATCGACCACGGTATCAACACCCGCGGCTTCAAGCAGATCCGCGTATTCAGGACCAATACCTTTGATGCGGAACAGATCCACATGGTTCACCCACTCCAAGATAAGCTTGGGCGAAATCTGCGTGCGCTCCGCGATGGCCTTGCGCCCCTGCGGCGTCCCCCCTTTCTCCAGCAGGTCTTGCGCGGTCAAAATCCCAATAGCGGCCAGTTTGTCCGCATAAACCGGGCCAATGCCCTCAACGGCTCGCAAGGGGATGTTCCGCATACCCCACCTCCATAGCAACAACAGGTTTGAGATGTAAACAATAACGATGGTACCACAACCCGCGCGCGGCGCCAAACGCGTTCCCAGGCCGGGTGCACGCAAAGGTTGTAGAAACGGTCAAGGGACGAGGGGGAGGCGCAGGCACCGCCGCCGTAGGCTGAAGCCTGCGGATAGTTTGTATAAAATTGCACGCGGGTAGTTCAGCCCAACGCGCGGCGGCAAGGATAGCGGGCGGGTTCGCCGCCCGCGGCATGGGCTTCGACAAGATTTGCCTGCACCCCCAGGCCAGAAACACCAGGATATTGCTGGTCACACGCACGGGGCGTTGGTGCTCATGCCCGCGCCGCGATAAACCCTGGGATATTCCTTCAATGCCAGAGCAACACCTCAAGCATACTTCAAGGTATAATCCAGGCGGCACTTTGGAGCGTAAGGAGCCCAGCCTATGTATAAGACGCACGAATGCGGTGTATTGCGGCCCGAACAC
>JAADFA010000037.1 GCA_013153135.1 Chloroflexota bacterium | reverse complement strand
TGCCCCGCGCGCTGAGCCTGCCAGCTCGCGCGCAATTTTATGGCAACTAGCCGCGGGCTTCCAGCCCGCGGCGGGGCGGCACGCGAGCGCGGCCATGGCCGCAGGGCGCTTGCCGTTTCTACAACATTTGCGTGCACCCAAGGGCTGCTATAATGAGAACAACTGGATGCCCAGGGAGGAGGCCAGCGATGGGCCCGTTTACCATTCAACTGCCGGATGATGAAGCGGAACTCCGTCGGCGCTATGAAGAGCTCAAGCGCCTGATTCATTATCACAACTACCGTTACTACGTACTCAACGACCCCATCATCAGCGATTATGAGTATGACCGCCTCATGGCCGAGCTGCGGGCCATTGAGGAAAAACATCCTGAATGGGTCACGCCCGACTCGCCCACGCAACGGGTGGGCGCTCCCCCCGCGTCGGAATTCCGCAAGGTGCGCCATCCCGCGCCTATCCTCAGCCTAGCCAATGTATTCGATGATGCAGGCCTGGACGCGTGGTTGCAACGCCTCGCGCGCTTGGATCCTGCGGTTTTGGAGACCGATTTCACGGTGGAGCCCAAGATCGATGGGCTCACGGTGGTACTACACTATCGCGATGGCGTGTTTGTGCTCGGGGCCACGCGTGGAGACGGCGAGGTGGGTGAGGATGTCACCGCGAATTTGCGCACTGTGCGCTCGTTGCCGTTGCGCATCCCAACCCGGCCGGATGGACCCAAGCCCCCGCCCTATCTAGTGGTGCGCGGGGAGGCATACATGACGCGCGCGGACTTCGAGGCCCTCAACGAACAGCTGCGAGCCCGGGGTGAACGCCCATTTGCGAACCCGCGCAACGCGGCGGCAGGCTCATTACGTCAACTGGACCCCTCCGTAACCGCGCAACGGCCATTACGCCTGCTTACCTACCAAATTGTAGTCTATGAAGGACCCGATGAGCCCCGCACGCAATGGGACGCGCTGCGCTATTTGGAAGCATTGGGCTTCCCCGTGGTCGAGGCCGACTTGTGTCCGGATCTGGATTGTGCCAAGCGCGCGTATCGTAAATGGCTCCAGCGGCGTCCCACGTGGCCCTACGATTTGGACGGCGTGGTCATCAAAATCAACGATCTGGAGCTCCAACGCCGCCTGGGCGCGGTGGGTAAGGATGCGCGGGGCATGATCGCGTACAAATTCCCCGCGCAAGAAGTGACCACCACCCTGCGCGATATCAAAGTAAACGTGGGCCGCACGGGTGTACTCACGCCCTACGCGGTATTGGATCCTGTGGAAATCGGCGGCGTCATTGTCCGCAAGGCCACATTGCATAACTTTGACTACATCCGCGAAAAGGATATCCGCATCGGGGACCGGGTTATCGTTCGCCGCGCAGGGGATGTCATCCCCTACATTGTCGGCCCGGTCATTGCCGCGCGAACGGGGGAAGAGCGCATCTACGAGCCCCCAACTCACTGCCCCGTATGCGGCGCACCGGTGGAAAAGGTCGAGGGCGAGGTGGCGTTGTATTGCATCAACGCGGCCTGCCCGGCCCAGCTGAGCCGCAACATTGAGCATTTTGCCTCGCGCGAGGCCATGGACATCGAAGGCCTGGGTCGTAAGGTCGCAGAGCAATTGGTCGCGGCCAAATTGGTCAACGATGTCGCGGACTTGTATTACCTCAAGCCCGAAGACCTCATCCCCCTGGAAGGCTTTGCGGAGAAAAAAGCCCACAAGTTGGTCGAAGCGATCCAGGCCAGCAAAGACCGACCTTTGGAGCGTTTGATCTATGGCCTGGGGATTCGCGGGGTCGGGGCGGTGACCGCGCGGTTGCTGGCCGAGCGCTATCCCGACCTGGACGCGTTGCGCCATGCCACGGCGGAAGAGCTGAGCAGCATCGAGGGTATCGGGCCCGTCACCGCGCAGTTTATCGTGGACTGGTTCCGAAGGAAGCAGCATCAACGCCTGTTGGAAAAATTGCGCCGCGCGGGCGTGTGGCCGCGCGCATCGCGGCCGTCCCCCTCTGCCGAAGACCAGCCGTTGGCCGGCCTTACGTTTGTGATCACCGGCACCCTGCCCACCATGACGCGCGAGGAGGCCAAAGCCTACATCCAGCGCCACGGCGGCCGGGTGACCAACAGCGTCAGCCGCAAAACCGACTTCTTGATCGTAGGCGCGAACCCGGGATCCAAGCTGCGCAAGGCCCAAACCCTGGGCGTGCCCACCATCGATGAGGAAACGCTGCGGCGTATGGTCGAAGATCCCGGGTTCCGCGAACAACTGCTGGCACAACGACGGAGGACGCAAGGATGAGCACATCGTGGCAAAAGCGCGCGGAAGACGAAGCCCGGATGCGTCAAGAAGGTCGCTTGCCACCTGGTCAGAGCCTGACGCATAAATTCCCCGTTTTGCACTACGGCCCTATTCCCTCCTTCGACCCCGCGACGTGGGATTTCCGCATCTGGGGCGAGGTAGAAACGCCGGTGCGCTGGACGTGGGAGGAGTTTCAGCAGCTCCCCCGGCGCCGGGTGGTGATGGATATTCACTGCGTCACTCGCTGGAGCAAGTTCGATACCGTGTGGGAAGGTGTATCGGTGCGCGATTTGCTCGAGCACGGTTTCCTTCGCCTGAAGCCCACCGCGCGGTATGTCATCCAACACGCGGAATATGGCTACACCACCAACCTGCCGCTCGAGGTCGTGCTGCAGGATAACTTCTTGTTGGCGACGCACTACAACGGCCGTCCTCTGACGCCGGAACACGGCTACCCCCTGCGCGCGGTCGTGGGCGCGATCCCAGGCCGAGACGACTTGAAGGTGGTGTATTTCTGGAAAGGGGCTAAATGGCTGCGCGGGCTGGAGTTCAGCCCGGTGGACAAGCCTGGGTTCTGGGAGCAAGCAGGCTATCATAACGAAGCGGACGTGTGGCGGGAACAGCGTCTCGCGCGGCGGTAAGCCGCTCACGCAGCATTACTCCATTCCCCCGAGGAGGAGGTCACCATGCCCCAAACGCCGTTGGTCGCGTTTCAAGGCGAGCCGGGCGCGTATAGCGAAGCCGCGGCACAAGAATTCTTTGGGCCCGAGGTGCGCACCCTGCCCCGGCGCCGCTTCGAAGATGTGTTCGAGGCCGTGGTCCAGGGCCAGGCCGATTACGGCATGATCCCCATTGAAAATTCCCTCGCAGGGAGCGTGCATCGGAACTATGACCTGTTACAGCGCTACCCCGTGCACATCGTGGGCGAATATCCCTTCCGCGTGCGTCACTATCTTATGGCTCTGCCTGGGGTGCGCCTGGAGCAGCTGCGCTACGTTTACTCCCATCCCCAAGCCCTGGCCCAGTGCGACCGGAACTTGCAAGCCTTGGGCCTGGAGCCCGTCGCAGCCGCGGATACCGCGGGCAGCGCGCGCTGGCTCAAGGAAAGCGGCCGTCGAGACGCGGGGGTCATTGCCTCACGGCGCGCGGCCGAAGTGTATGGCCTCGAGATCCTGCGTGAGGGCATGGAGGACAACCCCGCGAACTACACCCGCTTTTTAGTCATTGCCACCGAGCCTTATCAGGGCGACGACGCGCCGCACGGGTTCAAAACCTCCATCGTATTCACCCTGCCCCACAAGCCGGGCTCGTTGTTCAAAGCTTTAAGCGTGTTCGCGTTGCGCGATATTGACTTAACCAAGATCGAATCCCGACCGCTACCCGGTCGACCGTGGGAATATTTGTTTTATGTGGACTTCCTGGGCCACGCCAACCAGCCGCCAGGCGAACGCGCGCTGAGCCACCTACGCGAGATCGCGCCGTACTTACGGGTCTTGGGCACCTATCCCCGCTGGCCCCTCGAGGCCCCACCGCCAAAGGCTGCAAACGAGTAGCGGGAAGGGTGCTAAGACCACGGCGGATACATCTGCAAACTTTAGGTATCTGAACCCATAACCAGGCCCTTGCTTCGAGGAGCGCCTGACCGAAGTGGATGCCCAGGCTCCTTTTGAGCGTGGGCAGCATGGGCGTCCGAAACTTCCATAACGAAATGTCGCTTCAAAATTTCTGGTAAAATCCTCTCGCGAATCGAGTGGTCTGGCGCCTGGGAGAGATGGATCCATGAAACGCCGTATTGGGGTGCTCTTTGGAGGTCGATCCGCGGAGCGAGATGTATCGCTCATGTCCGCGCGTTCGATCATGGCCCATTTGGACCCCGAGCGTTATGACGTCTATCCCATCGCAATCACACCCCAAGGCGCGTGGCTCTTTGGCCCTGATGCGCGCGAAGCCCTGGCCCGTGGTACGCTGGAAGACCTGACCCCAGCCCTCATCCCGCCCGACCCCACCAAGGCTGGTCTGTGGCTTTGGAAAGACCACGTGCTCGAACACCTCACCCAGCTGGATGTGGTGTTCCCCGTGCTGCATGGGCCCTGGGGTGAGGATGGCACGGTCCAGGGACTGTTGGAACTGGCTGGTATCCCCTACGTAGGCGCAGGAGTGACCGCGTCCGCCTTGGCCATGGATAAGGGCTTGTTCAAAGACGTGATGCGTGCCCACGGCCTGCCCGTGGTTCCTTACCGGGTATTCACCCGCGCACAATGGCGCCGCTCGCCCGAAGCCGTCTTAGATGCCAGCGAAGCCCTGGGACCCTACCCCTTGTTCACCAAACCCGCAAACCTGGGCTCGTCCATCGGCATTACCAAGGCCAAACATCGCGCCCAGTTGCGCGCGGGCCTTGACGAAGCAGCCCGATACGACCGTCGCCTGTTGGTAGAAGTAGGTATCCCCGCACGAGAGATCGAGGTGAGCATTTTGGGCAACGATGACCCCCAGGCCTCCATTCCAGGGGAGATCGTGCCCGCGGATGAATTTTATACCTATCAAGCCAAATATTTCGACGATCGCTCCCAGCTGCTCATCCCCGCGCCGCTGCCCCCCCATCTAGCCCAGCGCGCGCGGGAACTGGCCTTGGCCGCGTACCAGGCCATTGACGCACGGGGGATGGCTCGAGTGGACTTTCTGTTACATCGTGAGACGGGCGAGCTGTATATTAGCGAAATCAATACCATCCCCGGCTTCACGCCCATCAGCATGTATCCCAAACTTTGGGAAGCGAGCGGCCTCTCCTATCCCGCGCTGCTCGACCGCTTGATCGAATTAGCTCTGGAAGATCGCTAAGCCGCGGCGTCATGCGTGTTTACATCGTTGTTATGCCGCGGTCATAAGGCTTAGGACGGTATCGCATGCGCTCTCACACGGCCACAACGCCGGTCTCAGACCCCTCAACACGACCGCGGCCTTCCCGGGCGACCCGTCGCGCGGTCCACATCGCGGATCCCCAACATATTGCCCCGCGGCGCGTCGTTCCACGGCCGCTGGAGATCGCGCGCGTGCCACCGCCCCCTCGCAGCCGGTGGCATCGCTGGTTCCGCGGGTGGCCCTTTCGCCGCTCGCCGCACACCCAAACGCGACGTCGCGCACAAAATCCCGCTCGCGCCGCGTGGTTAGTCCGCGTGTGGGTCCTGGTTACCTCCGTCCTGCTCGGTCTTATGGGCTTCCATCCCGCGTTCCGCGTTACCGAGGTGCAAATCGCGGGCCTGCAGCGCGTGCCTCGGGAACAAATCTTGCGCTTCGGGCCTGTGGAGCGGCTTGTGGGGCAACCCCGTTTCGCGGTCCATCCTGAGCCCCTGGCCCAAGCCTTGCGCGAAGCCTTCCCCGCGTTCAAACAAGTACACGTTAGCGTGCCGTGGTACGGCCCTGTACGCATCGAAGTGCAAGAACGCGAGCCCGTTCTGGTGTGGGAGAGCCCTCAAGGTGACGTATGGCTTGACGGCGAAGGCGTGGCCTTTGCCATTGCAGATGAAATCCCCGAGGTCGATAACACGCTCCCGCGGCTAACCGTGCTCCCAGCCGAAGGCCAGCCTTGGCCTGAGCCACCAAACGCCGAAGACATTCAACGTTTGGTGGCCCTATATCAGCACCTGCCTCAAGGAACGAAGCTAGTCTATCACCCCTTGCGGGGATACGGCTGGTATACTCAACAAGGCTGGCCCGTGTTCATCGGCCATCAGCTCACCGCGTTCGAGCGTCAATGGGTCGTCTACCAACGGCTCTATCCTTTAATCTTAGCCCGTGGCTGGACGCCTGGTTGGCTCGATATCTCAAATTGGCAACACCCCATCGTACACCTGGCGAACGAAGGAACATCCCCGCCATGATGGCCCAACGGGACGATCGGCTCTTTTTCGCGCTTGACGTAGGAACGTCCAAAGTCGCAGCCTTGGTTGCGCGTGCGGGGGAGGAAGGCGAACCTTTGACGGTTGTCGCCACAGCGATGGAACCCGCGCGTGGGATGCATGAAGGGGTGGTGGTGGACGTGCCCGCCCTCACCCAAGTGATCCGTCGCGTTGTGCAACGCATCAACCGCTCAAGCCCCCTCCCCATGGACCACGCGTACGTCACCTTTTCTGGTGCACGAGTACAGAGTCAAAACCACCGCGGTGCTGTCGGTGTCTCGCACGGCGTGGTTGACAAAACCGACATCGCGCGCGCGGAAGAAGCCGCCAAGGCTATCGCGATCCCGCACAACCGGGAGATCGTGCACATTATCCGCCGCAACTTCCGCTTGGATGACCATCCCGTTGGTTGGCCCGAAGGAATGTATGGCTATCGACTCGAAGCCGAAGTGCACATCATCAGCGCGGAAAAAACCGCGCTCTTGAACCTGCGGCAAGCTGTTGAGAGCGCGGGCGTCGCGGTGGATGGCTTCGTCCTCGGTGGTCTGGCCGCAAGCGAAGCGGTCTTGAGCCAACAAGAGCGGGATGTGGGCGCGGTCGTGGTGGATATCGGCGCGGGCACGACCGACGTCCTCATCTACTCCGGGGGTGAGATTTGGCACACCGCGGTACTGCCCATGGGTGGGGAGCAGCTCACGCGCGATCTAGCCTTTGGCCTCAATTTGCCCTTAAGCGAGGCTGAGCGCGTCAAACGCGAGCACGGCGCAGCCTGGTGGCCCGAAGAAGCGCAAGTACTCAAAGAAGAACGTGTGTTTGTCAAACCCTTTGGACAAAACCGCAGCGTGGCCATTACCCGGTACGACCTGGTACGCATCCTCGGGCCGCGGGTCGAGCAAATGTTGCAGGCTGTCGCGCAGACCGTGCGAGAAGCGCAACCGCCCACTCAATTGGCCGCGGGGCTCATCCTCACGGGAGGGACCGCGTTGCTGCCCGGCGTACGGGAGATGGCTGCGCGCATCCTTCGGCTCCCCAGCCGCGTTGCACGGCCCGAAGGCGTGCGAAGCCTGCCCGAGGCTTGGCGCTCACCCGCGTTCGCTGCGGCTGTGGGCACCGTACGCCTCGCGCGGCTTTATTGGTCTGGCGAAGATTGGGGCGCGAGCTGGACCCCGCCCATCGGGCCGTGGTGGCGCCGCGTGCTGAACTTCCTACGCGACCTCCTGCCCTAAGGGCCGACCTATGCCGACTTTGCTCCTCGTGCGTCATGGCGAAACCGATTGGAATCGGGAGGGCCGTTACCAGGGCCAAGCCGACCCACCCCTCAACGCGCGCGGCCGTGCGCAAGCCCATGCCTTGGGCCAACGCCTGCAAGCCGAAGGGTGGCGTCCGGAAGTCATCTATACCAGTCCCTTACGTCGTGCTGCCGAGACTGCGGCCATCCTCCAGACCTACCTGCCCGCGCCCGTGCGTGTTGAACCCCGGCTGATGGAAATTCATCAAGGCGCGTGGCAAGGCCTGCTGGTCGACGAAATCGCACAACGCTGGCCTCAGCGCTTTCAAGCATGGGAAACCGCACCGTGGACCGTGCGCCCTCCGGGCGGCGAAAGCCTCGCCGAAGTGCGCGATCGTGTCTATGAGGCCATCGACGAGCTTGTGCATCGGCACCCGGACGACGTTGTGCTTGTGGTGAGCCACCGGCTCCCTCTGGCCCTGCTCAAAATTCGCTATCAGGGCTATTCCCCCGACCAGGTGCGTACAATTCCCATCCCCAACGCGGGGTATGAGGTCCTCGAGCTCCCTTCGAAAATCCAAGGTCACCAGACCGAGCAGCGACGCTAGACCCACGTTGGTGGCCGATACTCCCCCCATACTTCGCGCAGTACTCCAATGATCTCGCCCAGGGTCGCCCGACGACTGACCGCTTCGACGAACAAAGGCATGAGCGGCTCATCGCTGCGCCGCGCGGCCTGCTCAATGCGCGCTAAAATCTCATGCACCGCCTGGGCATCCCGCTGCGCACGCAACGCGGCCAAACGGCGCCGTTGCTCTTCTTCAATGGCCGGGTCAACGACCAAGGCTTCGAGGTCGCGCGTATCTTCCTCAATCTGGAATGCGTTAACGCCAACAATGATTTGCTCACCCCGTTCCACAGCCTGCTGATATGCATACGCGGCTTCTTGAATTTCGCGCTGAATATACCCCTGTTCAATGGCTGGTAGCGCGCCCCCGAGCTCATCAATGCGACGCAAATACGCCTCCGCGCGGCGCTCGATCTCGTCAGTCAAATATTCCACAAAGTACGAACCAGCCAAGGGATCGACCGTATCCGCGACCCCGCTCTCATATGCAATAATTTGTTGCGTGCGCAGCGCAATGCGCGCGGATTTTTCCGTAGGGAGCCAGAGCGCTTCGTCCATGCTATTGGTGTGCAAAGATTGCGTGCCGCCCAGGACAGCGGCCAAGGCTTGGATGGTCACGCGGACGATGTTGTTCTCAGGCTGTTGCGCGGTGAGGGTTGAACCAGCGGTTTGGGTATGAAAGCGCAACCGCCACGACCGCGGGTCGCGTGCGGCGAACCGTTCCCGCATAATGCGAGCCCATAAGCGCCGTGCTGCGCGGAACTTGGCAATCTCTTCAAAGAAGTTATTATGGGCATTGAAGAAAAACGACAAGCGCGGTGCGAATGCGTCCACATCGAGCCCGGCCTGCAGCGCGGCCTCAACATACGCGATGCCGTTGGCAAAGGTGAACGCGATCTCCTGCACCGCGGTCGCGCCGGCTTCGCGGATGTGGTACCCCGAAATGCTAATGGGATTCCACTTGGGTACATATTTGGCCACGTAACGGAACGTATCTGTAATCAGACGCATGGAAGGTCGGGGCGCGAAGATGTAGGTCCCGCGGGCGGTGTATTCTTTGAGGATGTCATTCTGGATCGTACCCCGGAGCTTTGCGGGATCCACGCCTTGCTCCTTGGCCACCGCGATATACATAGCCCAGATCACAGCCGCGGGTGCGTTGATGGTCATGCTGGTCGAAACCTTGTCCAGGGGGATACCGCGGAACAAACGAGCCATGTCCTCAATCGATGAGACCGACACACCGACCCGCCCGACCTCGCCCGCGGCCAGCGGATGATCCGCGTCGTAACCTAGCTGAGTGGGTAAGTCAAACGCGACCGAGAGGCCCGTTTGACCGGCTTTGAGGAGATAATGAAAGCGCTGGTTAGTTTCCTCGGCCGTGCCAAAACCCGCGTACTGGCGCATCGTCCACAACCGGCCGCGGTACATGGTCGGATAAACGCCCCGGGTATAAGGGTAGTCGCCGGGGAAGCCGAGCTTTTCCATGTAATCGGGGTCAGGGTCTTCGGGCAGCAAAAACCGCGGAACCGGGATGCCCGACGACGTGCGGAATTCAGGCTTCCGCTCAGGGCTCTTGCGCAAAAAGGGGGCCAACACGCGGGCCTCCCAATCCTTGAGGCGTTCTTTTAGCTCATGCCACATGGAAGGCCTCCCAGTTGAGTAACCGTTGAAGCCAAAGCGAGCCGAATCTCATAACCGAGCCGCGGCGCGCAAGACATGGGTGGCCGCGCGACGTAAACGGTCGTTGATGGCCAGACCCAGGCCCTGGTTGGGTACCGTGCGCGCGAGGATAACCGTCGCGCCTTGGCTTTCCAAGGTGCGCAGGCCTTCGAACAAGCGTGCGGCCATGTGCGCGAGGTCCTCGCTCGGACCCAAGGGGAAGAGCTGCATCCCTAGATCACGTAGAGCCGCCGCGTCCTCAGCGGGGACCAGAGCTGCGACCTGTTCCCCTTGCGCCAGAAGCACGTGCGCGGTCTCTCGCATCATGGTACGAGCCCAATCGGGCGGTCCGTCAAAGAGCCACAAGGGCACTCGGGGCGCGTAATGGCGCGGTAGCGTCCCGGGGGCCGGTGCAGGTTCCCCTTCGGGCGTAGATGCAGTGGCTATGCGCACAGGATGACCCAAGACGGCCTCGAGCGCCTCGCGCGGAACCCCGCCCGGTCGCAACAACACTGGCGGCTCGCGGCTTACATCCAAAATCGTCGATTCCACCCCCACAGGCGTCGGTCCCGCGTCCAAAACCACATCCACCACGCCCGCCAAGTCCTCCAACACATGGGCGGCCGTGGTCGGGCTCACATGGCCAAAGCGGTTAGCACTGGGCGCGGCGACAGGCACACCCGCGGCCTCAATCAAGGCCCGAGCCACAGGATGGCTGGGGATGCGCACTGCGACCGTATCCCGGCCCGCGGTCACGCGCGCGGGCACCCGGGGATGCTTAGGTAAAATCAACGTCAACGGCCCTGGTGCAAAGCGCGACCACAGGCGTCGCGCGACCTCGGGCACTTCACGCGCGACCAACGCCGCGTCCTCAGCCCGGGCCAAATGAACGATGAGCGGGTCATACGCGGGTCGCCCCTTGGCCGCAAAAATGCGCGCCACCGCGCGCGTATCCAGCGCGTTCGCGCCCAGGCCGTAAACCGTCTCAGTAGGGAACGCGACCAGACCACCTGAGCGCAGAGCCTCAGCCGCGCGCGCGATAACGTCCGGATCTGGAGCTGCGGGGTCAACCGACAATACCAACGTCATCGTACGGTCCTTCCAACGCCTGCCGTTGCCAACCATCCGGCCCGCGGAGGAAACGCACCTCATAGGCCGGACCTTGAGGTGTCTCTAGCCGCACCTGCACCCAGGGTGCGGGCTCCGTGCCAAAGCGCACCCAACCGAAATTCGCGGCCGTCCAGCGAGCGAGCCACGCGCTTCGCCGCACACCCGGAACGCGCGCGAGCCGACTCAGCCGAAAACCCCATGGCGGTGGCGTCTGACCCCATGGCGAAGCGGTAATCTCCCACAGCGGCAAGGCCCGCTCCGCGCCCTCGAGCCAAGCTTCGGCCACATAGCCCAGATGAATATCGCCCGACAGGATAAACACTCCTTCCACTTGGTGAGCAGCCAAGAGGTGGATTAAGCGACGCCGATCGTCAGGGAAGTCCGTCCACGCGGCCAAACCCCAAGGCAGCAAGCTATGATGCAGAACCGTATCGGGCGAGACCAGGAACTTGATGGGATACGTATGCCGCACGCGCAAGAGCCATTGCTCAAGGTCGGCCCATTGCTCGGAGCTCAACAACGCGCGGCCGTACGGCCCCGAGACGCGATGGCTATACAAATCCATCACATAAAACGCTGCGGGACCATAGGTAAATGTGTAGGAAAAATGCCCTCGGTCCGAAGTCAAGAGCAACGGCCGGCCATCGGGCGCGGTTTCGGGGGGACGAACGAACTCTGGAGCATGCATGAGCTGATGTTCCCAAAACGCGTGCAGCGCGGCTGTGAGTCGCCGTCGGCTCAGGCGACGCGCCTCGGGCGGTGCGCCACGCAACCATCGTAGTAGCCGGGTTAGCGTGGGCAGGCGGGCCTCAATACGGTCTTGGGTCGTCCAGTACCAATCGTTGTCGACCTCGTGGTCATCCCACATCATAAACCAGGGCAAGCGAGCCAAAGCCGCGCGCCAGGCCGTCTCGCGCCAAGCATAACGATACACCTCGCGGTACTCATCCAGGGTGAGCGCGGGTCGGCCAAGGCCATTGGCCCAACCTTGGTCAGGGTAAACTTGATCACCAATGAGCAGGCCAAAATCCGGCGCGTCCGGGCCATCCAACAAATGTAACAAGCGCTGGACCGCGGCCTCGCCAAAGGGGTTACGCGGGGCAAAGCACGAACCGAACACAAAAGTGAACGGCCCTGCGTCCCCCTCAAGCGGTGCAGTGCGAAAGCTGGGGAACGGCCCCGAGCCAGCGGGACGTTGCCGCGTTGCTGTGAGGGCATAATAATACCGGGTCGCAGGACGCAGATCCGTGACGCGAACCACCGCCGCGTGGCCGCCATCATCCCGGCGCTGGCCTTGGGCAGCGAGGCGCGCGTCAGTCAAGTTCGGCTTCTGACCAATCCAGGCATACACCGGACCAGGCTCGCGACCGCGAACCCACAAGGCCACGCTATGCGGGGTGACCGCGCCCACCACAGGCCCAACCAGCCACGGGTCGGAATCCGAATCCGGCGAGGCAGCCGCGGCCAAAGCTCGACGCGCAGCACGCGCGGCGAGTATACTGATAGGCATCCATCTCCCTACGCGCGCGAGGCGCGCGAATCCTTGACGAACTGCGGAGAAGCAATGACCGCACGGACGCATCATGATCTTCGTGAGCAGCTGCTACGTTTAGACGGACGCGGGTATAAGGCCTATAAAGCCCTGCGTGGGACGTACACCTTTCCCACCTTTACCCTGATTCTCGATCACATCCAGGGTGACCCCTTTGCCACACCCTCAGCCGTACGGGTAATTGTACCGCGAGACGTGGCTGGCTTTCCCGAAGACCTGTGGGCGCATCCCAGCCGCCGAGTAGGAGCCGAACACTTCCTCGCGGAACAATTCGCCGCCTGGGCTCGGCGCCGTAGCCGTTCGCGGGGCACAGGGCACAGCGGTCAAATCCGCATGATGCCCGTGGGGCAACAGATGCTCCCCCGTACCGCCGTGCGCCTAGGCGAACACGGCGTTGAGGCGCGCTTCACCGTGGGCCTGCCCGCAGCCGGACGACGCATCTTAGCCCGTGAAGCCCTCGCCCTGCTCTTGGAGGACGTCCCAGCAGTGGTACAGCACAGCTTGCGTTACGACGCGTTGGATACCGAGACCCTTTGGCGCTATGCACACACAGCCGAAGACGCGGACGCGCTCCGGGCCCAGCTGAACGCACATGGCCTGGTCGCGTTCGTTGCGGAGGGTAGCGTGCTCCCACGGCGGTCCGGCGTCGACGACCGCCCACTGCCTGATGGGGTACCTTTGCGCGTACCCGAGTCCCTACGGGTCACCTTGCGCGCACCCCACGCGGGCGAGATCTCGGGCTTGGGCATTCCCCAAGGCGTGACCCTCATCGTAGGCGGCGGGTTCCACGGCAAATCGACCTTGTTGCGGGGATTGGCGTACGGTGTTTATAACCACAAGCCGGGCGACGGACGGGAGCGCGTCGTCAGCCTGCCTAACACCGTGGTCATCCGCGCAGAAGACGGCCGCTACGTGGCCGGCGTGGATATCTCAGCTTTTATCGGCACCCTGCCCGGCGGGCGCTCCACCACCTTCTTCTACACAGAAAACGCATCCGGATCCACATCCCAAGCCGCGAACATCATGGAAGCCCTGGAGATGGGCGCGCAGGTCTTGCTCATCGATGAAGATACGGCCGCGACCAACTTTATGATCCGCGACCGACGGATGCAGGCCCTGGTGCACAAAGATCGAGAGCCCATCACGCCATTTATCGACCGCGTGCGGCAGCTGTACACCGAACGAGGTGTATCCACCGTTCTGGTCATCGGTGGCAGCGGCGATTATCTCGACGTCGCGGATACGGTCATCCTGATGGACGCGTACCAACCCTATGACGTAACCGAGCAGGCCCGGGCCATCGCGGCGCAATTCCCCACCGGACGGCAGCCGGAGGCCCAAGGGCCCATTCCCCAACCGCGACGTGTGCCAGATCCGCACAGTCTGAATCCCTATAAGGGGCGCAAGCTGGTCATCAAGCCCCTAGGTACACGCGAACTGCAATGGGGCACGCAAACCATTGATCTCAGCGCGGTCTCCCCCTTGGTCGAGCCAGGCCAGCTGCGCGCCATCGGATTGGCGTTGGTTTACGCGAAACAGCGCTACATGGACGGCAAACGGACATGGGACGAGATCCTCACGCGCGTTATGGAGGACCTCGCGCAGCATGGGCTCGAGATCCTCAGTCCGCACGCCTACCCCGAAGGCAACTTGAGCGGCTTTACCCGCTGGGGGCTAACCGCAGCCTTAAACCGGCTGCGCACCCTACGCGTGCGCCAGCCCGAAGGTTAAGCCTCCTCCCCTTGGGAAGCACGCGGCGCGAGGCGCCGAAGTTTGGGCGGCACCAACGCAGCCGTCAGGCCCGGATAGCCGCCCTTGAGCAAGCGCACGTTTTCGTATCCCTTGAGCGTAAGGTACGCGTGCGCGAGCACAGAACGGCTGCCACCCGGGCAGAAGATGGCCACCAATTTATCGCGCGGCACCTCAGACCACCGGTCGGGCAGCTGATGCAGGGGAATGTGCAACGCAAAGGGGAAAGCCAGGAGCGCGACTTCGTCCTCAGTGCGGACGTCTAACAACACAGCCTCACCCCGCAGCATCTTTTCCACAAAGGCCTCAGGCATAATGTTATGCGCGCCTTTGGCCCAGAAATCAAAATCCCGGGAACGTAGCAAATCGTCCAACGTCATGGTCATGGAAGGCCTCCTCGGGATATTTGAT
Organism: Chloroflexota bacterium; assembly: GCA_013153135.1. Taxonomy (GTDB): domain Bacteria; phylum Chloroflexota; class Anaerolineae; order Anaerolineales; family DRMV01; genus JAADEN01. The sequence goes on along the minus strand of JAADFA010000037.1, from coordinate 4,418 downwards.
GGCGGCTGTTAGTGCGAACCCGCACGAGCGTGCTATGAGGACGGGCGCTGGTGCAGCGCGCGGCGCTTGCGATACCACGCGCGCAGGCCCACAACCCGCTCAGTGCCCTGAAGCAAACGACGGATATTGGGCCGCAAGGCCCAAAGAATGAGAGCCTCGGCCAGGACAGGATACATCAGGTACGCCCATGGCAGGTTGCCCTGCACAGCTTGCCATGCGAGCACCCCCGCGGTGATTAGCGGCACGCTCATGGTAGTGACCGATGCATAGCCGATAATGAAGAAAATCACCGCGCCAATGGGCAGGATGTACAAGAACGTAGGCGCCCAGAGTCCGAGGGCCCCCCCGGCCGCGGGCGCGCCCCCCGCGCCGCCGTGCAAACGCAAACGCCCCTGCTCATCCCGCTCAATGAGTACAATGGAGTAGTTATGCCCCAAAATCGCAAAAATGGGTGCCAACGCGTGCACCCACGCGGCGCCCGGAAAGATCGCTCGCGCGATCCAAACTGTGGACGCGCCTTTAAGGATGTCCAAGGTCGCGGTCGCTAAACCCGCCCAAAACCCCGCAGCCCGCAAGGTATTGGTCCCGCCGGTGCGGCCGCTTTCCACCTTGCGCACATCCACTCCTTTGGTCGCCTTGGCAATAATGTAGCCAAAAGGGACCGAACCCAACACGTACGACAGAGCAAAGAGCCAAAGCAAGCGCAAGCCGTCCACCACGTCCGCCTCCGCAGCTGAGATTGGAGCCATCCGCTGGATGTAACACGCAGGCCACGCGGAAGTTATGCCTTTCTCCCGCTCAGGGCTATACGATATCCAGCCGCCGTAAGGTGGCCGCGTCGTCCGACGGCAAGGTGGGCGGCTCCGTGCACCCCCAGATGCGGCACAAGGTCAAAATGTGCAAGACCTCTTCCAGGGCGAAGGTCACATTGACCGCGCGCCGGAGATCTCGTCCTACGGTCAACAAGCCATGATGCTTGAGCAGCACGGCACTACCCTGCGCGCCCAGGCTTTGCACAATGCGCGCGATGCCCTCGCGGTCACCGGGCAAGACGTAATACACAATCGGCAATGACTCAAAGGGTAATGCATCTGCGATGATGGGCGGCACGCGGCCCTCTAACAAGCCTAACATGATCGCGTGGGGTGCGTGGGTATGCACCACCGCGTGCACATCCGGCCGGGCGTGGTAGACGGCCAGGTGCAAGGGGGTCTCCGAGGACGGGCGTCCCTGACCGGGCCGGGGCTCGCCGTGCGGGCTCACCCGAACTAGTGAATCCGGCGTAAGGCCGCCTTTATGCATCCGGGTCGGCGTGATAAGCACATCGCCATCGGCCAAACGGACAGACACGTTTCCGCCGGTAGAGGTAATCAGGCGCGCGTCGTAGAGTTCCATGACCACGTCAACCACGGCCTGACGGGCCCGGTCTTCGTCGTGATATGGAGATGATGGGGTCATCACAGCGGGACCTCCAAAGGTGGGATTGAATCAAGCCAGGCATTGATGAAGTTAGGGCAGCTGGTGCAACAGGACCCAAACCGCGACGCGGGGGGTGAGCCATGCTTCGGCAATAGCCGCCAGAACGAACAAAGGGAGCACCACACCGACCAATACTTGCGCCCATTGGGCCAAGGCCCGGAGCCAAAACGCGCCCAAGCTCTGGCCGCGGGCGGGCGAGGCCCACGCCGCGCCCAAACGCAACAGCGCCGCGCCCAGGAGCAGCACCGCCGGGATCTCAAAGATGCCATGGGGCAACACAAAGGCCAACCAATATGCAGGTACGGACATCAGCCCAACCCGAGTGATCAACGCTTGACCCGCGCCCAACAGGGCAAAGGGCAAAAGCAGGACCAACACGCCTGCAACGCCATAGCTCAACACCCCAAGCAGTGAGACCAACGCGATGGCACGCAAGTTGTGGGCCAAAATGGCTCGCGCGCTCCATCGGCCACCGCCGAAGAACGTGAGGGGGCCTCGCAAGCCCGCGAGATTGGTCACCATTTCATCACGGTCGGGCATGTTCGCTAGCAATACGTCATCCGGGATTTGGTTGAGGTATGTGTTCGTTAGGTGTGCGCCAATGACCACGGCTACGACCAAAAGGCCCGCCATAAGCAGCAAGGGCACGCGCAACGCGCGCAGGTTCGGTCCAATCTGCTCACGATACCATGCGCGCAGCGACGGCGCCTGGCCCCAAAAAGCTCCCCAGAACGTGCGCCAGGCCCAACCCAGGTTGAGCGCGTCCAAATCCCGTCCCAGGAGGCCCTCGCGGTTGAAGTGCGCCAATCCCGTCCGGGTGAGCAATACAGCCACCACCAGGAGCGCGGCCACGTAGTACCAGAGCACATCCATGCGGCGCCACAACAGCAGCGTGGCTTCGTTCTGAAGCAACAGCGCAATAGGGATGATGATTAACGAAGCCAACAAGTTAGCTGAACGCACCGACGTAGCCTGCGTAGATACCACCATCGCGCCGCTGATCATGACCACCGCCTTGGCTGTGACCAGGGCCACAACCACAATGAGCAGCGCGACATCCGGATACCATCCCGTTCGTACGTAGAGGCTTAACAACAGCGCAGCCACGCCCAGGTAGCTGGCCAGGAGCGGCAATACCAGCACTGCGAGCAGCTTGCCCACGTAAAACTGACCATCGGTAATGGGTGCGACCAACAAGGGCTCGATGGTCCCGCGCTCCCGCTCGCCGGCGAAGCTCTCAAGGGCAATAACAAGGGAGATAGACAGAGGGAAAAAGCCCACAATGAGCAAGAGAAAAGGGAACAACCGTTCTGCAATCAGCTCCGCGCCAAAGCGCTGTACAAAGGCTACCATGCGGTTCGCGGTAAATAACATAAGTACAGGGAAGAAAAGGGTCAGGCCCACCAGGGGGGTGAGAATGCGCCAATCGCGACGTTGGTCCCGGAGCTCACGGCGCACAATCACCCAGACCGGATGCCACCACGTACGCCAACGGGCCCAGAACCTAGCCCGAGGGGCCGCCTCGTCGCGCGATTCGACCATAGGAATGCCTCCGGACATCATACCTCCTCCGTAACCGCGTCCACATCCGCGGGCGCGGTGGCTTGGGCGGCTTCCGCCTGTGCCGCTTGGGCCATGACTTTGAGATAAACCTCTTCCAGAGAACGTGGCACCTCTTCCAAAGCGACGATGTCTAGCCCCATATCCATGAGTGTGCGCAAAACGGCGGGGTTATCACGCGCGGGGTTAGCCGTGCGGTAGCTCAGGCTACGTCCATCCCAGCGGGTGATACGCAACCCGGGGATGCTCGGGGGATGGCCGTCCCACCCGCGGGCGAAAGTCACGCGGAACTCGGGAGGGCCCAGGTAGCGAGCTTTGAGTTCCGACGGCGTGCCCTGGGCGATGATGCGCCCCCGCCGGATGATCGCGACCCGGTCGGCCAGGGTTTCAGCTTCGGTCAAGTTGTGGGTACAGATGAGAATCGCGCGTTCATCGGAACGAAGCCGGGCGATGGCCTCGCGCACCCGTCGAGCACTCTCGGGGTCCATGGCCGAAGTCGGCTCGTCCAGCAGCAGCACCGGCGGCTCATGGAGCAAGGCGCGGCTGAGGGCAAGCTTTTGTCGCATACCCTTCGAAAGACCGCCCACTCGATGGTTGCGGAAATCCCACAAACCAAAGAAGGTAAGCCAGCGCTCGATGCGCACCTGCTTTTGTTTGGGGGTAAGGCGATACAGGTCCGCGAAAAAGTCCAGGTATTCATACACGGACATACGACGATAGAGTGCGTGATGCTCAGTCAGGACCCCCACATGAGCACGCACAGCCAAGGGTTGTGTACGCACATCATACCCCGCCACCCACGCATGGCCACGAGTGGGCCGCAGCACCGACGCGAGCATGCGCACGGTCGTGGTCTTTCCCGCACCATTCGGGCCGAGCAACGCGAGCACCGTGCCCGGCGGGATATCCAGGGTGACGTCGTGGACAGCCCAAAAATCGTCAAAGACCTTCGCGAGCCCTTGCGCTTTAATCATGCCAGCCTCCAATGGTGCCATTATACCGACCATTCTGCTGCTATGTACGCCCTTGGCCGACGCGTGGATGCTTTCGACGTTCGAGCGGAAGATGTAAGAGTTTTGTAAGAATCGCAGCATGGTAAGGCCTGGGAGGATTGACGTCAGCCTCATCCGGTGGGTAAGATTGAGAGCGGTGATTAGCAATCAAACGCCGAGAGTGCTAAAAATCCCAGCAAGGAGGGCTCGCGATGGCGATCAAGCTGCAACCCCTGGCTAACCGTGTGGTGATCAAGCCCATTGAGGAAGAAGAGCGCACGCCGTCGGGTCTGGTGCTGCCCGAAACCGCGAAGGAAAAGCCCCAAAAGGGCGAAGTGCTCGCGGTCGGTCCGGGCGAATGGAATGAGGACGGCGACGCGCGCATCC
>JAADFA010000124.1 GCA_013153135.1 Chloroflexota bacterium | reverse complement strand
CATGGAGCCCTTCGGCCAAGTACCGGCGTACCCATTACCCGGGCTTGCAACTTAGCCCGCGCCTCTTCATCTAATTCAATGCGATATCGTTTGGGCATCGCCACCCTCCTCCGGTTTGCTTGGCTCGGGCCCATTCTACTGTTATTAGAACAATTTGTTAAGGTGTAATATATGGGTAAGAGCTATGGACGTCTATACTTAATACTTCCAGCCTTTACTAGACTTCTACTATCACTGCTTTCAGTCCCTGTCGTGCTGGCCCCAAGGCCAGACAGACCAACCCTCGGCCACCACGCCTGGAGAGCGCCTCAAAGCTACAGGCATCCTCTCCGCGCATCTTCGAGCCTGGAGTGAGACGGTGTATACGGCTTTGGGCCCCATTTGCTTTACGCCAATCTATCCTCGAGGCCCCCTCGGTCCCCTGGGTATTGCCCCTGGCTGACCCGAATCAACATCAACTACTGATTTATTTGACGGTTACGAGCCCTTCGGTAACATTTTCATTTGGCGGAGCACGCCGCGTTGCCCTTTTCTTCGAGCGCCCCGCACCTGCCGCATTGATCGAAGCCTATCCTGCCGAGAGCCCCGTAGTGGGCGGGTTTTCGCGTTGGTGATACGCGCGCACGATATCTGCGGGCAGGTGTTCGAGATCGATGCGCGAGCCATCGCAGAATAGCAGCGCGCGTTCGATTACGTTGCGTAGCTCGCGCACGTTGCCGGGCCAGTGGTAGTGCATGAGTGCTTCCAACGCCCGTGGGGTGATATCATGTACGGCCCGGCCCATGCGCGGAGCCAGCCGCGCGATGAAAAACCCAACCAGCTCAGGGATGTCTTCTCGACGTTCACGTAAGGGGGGCAGATGCAGGTCTACGACTTTGAGTCGATAATATAAGTCATCGCGGAAGCGCCCTTCCTTAATAAGCGAGGGTAAATCTCGATTGGAAGCAGCGATAATTTGAACGTCAACTGGAATCCACCGAGTACCGCCGATGCGCCGCACTTGCCGTTCTTCCAGGAGGCGCAGCAGTTTGGCCTGCAAGCTCATGGGCATGGACGCGATCTCGTCCAGGAATAAGACGCCCTGGTCAGCCATCTCAAAGAGCCCGGGTTTGCGTTTGGTTGCGCCGGTGAAGGCGCCAGCCTCATAACCGAAGAGCTCCGCCTCCAGCATGGTTTCGGGGATGGCCGCGCAGTTAATGGGGATGAAAGGTTTGTCGGCTCGGGGGCCTACGCGGTGAATGTAGCGCGCGAGAACCTCTTTGCCCGTGCCTGTTTCGCCCGTAATCAGGACCGAGACCGATGCCTCAGCCGCACGTTGGGCTTGTTCCAAGAGCTGGCGCATCGCGGGCGAACGCCCGAGGACGAAGTCCATCTCTTGGGCCTGCTGAGCTTGGCGCAAAAGCCATAGCTCACGCCGCATCCGCACTACCTCTTCGGCTCGTCGTAGCGCGGTCATTAATCGGTCCAGCGAGATGGGTTTGGTAAGAAAATCGTGCGCGCCCCGTTGCATGGCTTCGACCGCGGTCTCGACGTTGTCATAGTAGCCGGTTATCACGATCACGGGAGGACGTTGCGGCTGTTCCGCGAGTTCGTCCAACAGGCGCAGACCGTAGCCATCAGGTAGTTGCACGTCCAATAACACCACGTCCCCTTCGCCCTGGGCCAGTGCACGCCGCGCGGCCGCGAGGGAATCCACCGCAAGCACGCTGTATCCTTGGGAGCGTAGAAATTCGCTCAAGAAGACCCGGACGTTTTCCTCATCGTCGACCAAAAGCACCGTAATGCTCATGAAGTCGCCTCCTTCAGGGTGGTCTGCGGTTGGCCATCCCCGCGAGGCGGCACGGCTTGCCACGCGGGCAGGCGCACACGGAATACCGTGCCGCCAGGGAAGGTCTCGGGTAAGGGCATGTGTCCCTGGTGGTCCGTGACAATGTTGTGTGCGATGGCCAGCCCCAGGCCTGTGCCATCGGGGCGGGTGCTAAAGAAAGGCTTGAATATTTTATCTCGAATCTCTGGCGGGATGCCGGGGCCGTTATCGCTGATGGCGATTTCGACGAAGGTTTGACCATCTTGAACCAACGTGCGACATCGCAACCCAATGAACCGTTCGCCTTCTTGCTTTTCGAGCGCTTGCATGGCATTGGTCACCAAGTTAACAAAGACTTGCTCCAGGGCATAGCGGTCACCGAGGACCATAGGGAGGTCGTCTTGGCAATACCATTCCACTTGGATGCGGCGCTTATCGAGCCGCGGCTCCATACGGCGGACGACTTGGCGCAGCAATTCATCAAGAGCAAGGGCTCGCTTCTCGCCCTTTTTAGGGCGCGCAAAGGCGAGCAGGTCGTTCATCAGACGGGTGAGGCGTTGGGTATCTTCCCATAAGCGCTGCAAGCGTTCGTGAAATTGGGGCTCGTCGCGCAAGGCATATTGTAAGGTCTGAAGGCCGACAGCCAAGTTGTTGAGCGGGTTGCGTACTTCGTGCGCGAAGGTGAGGAGAAGGTCGCCAATGAGTGCCCGTTGCTCTAGACGTTTGCTTTGGAGACGGTAGTGCTCTTGTTCGCTGAGGTCTTGGATGAACAAAGCCCATCCGCCTGGTGCGCGAGCGGTGGTCTCTGTGGCCACGACCCGAACGCGACACGGTAGGCGCTCGCCATCGCGGCGGACCAGCAACCATCCATCTAACGTAAGGGGATGTTCTTCTGTGCGCGCTTGTTGCAGCACGTCGTCCAAAGGTTTGGGTCCAACTAGCACGTCCGAGACGCGCATCCCTTGTACCTCGGCAGGTTGGTATTGAAAGAGATGCGCCGCGGTGGCGTTCCAGCCCCGGATGCGCCCTCGCGCGTCCAATACGATGACCGCTTCAAGGGCGTGATCCAGCAAACCAGGCGTGAAAGCCCCATGTTGGGGCGCGCGGAAGCGCCATAGCCACAGCTCGGCAACCAGCTCCAGGAGCGCGTGTGAACCGGTCTGCGGTCCTTCCTGAAAGCCGATCCATAGTACCCCTTCGTCGACCAGGGGATGCTGTTGGAGTCGTGCGTGCCATACGTGGGTGGTCGCGGTGAGGCGGGCCCGCCGATGGATAGGAGTGGGCGCGGGTTGTTGCACGTCCCAGAGGCCACGCGCGTCCAGGTTGCGCAGCGCGTCTCGAGGTACCCGGCCCGGCAAGGCGGGGGCCTCGCTGGTGTGCGCGACGAGGTGCAGCGTTTCGCCCTGACGCAAATAAAGCGCGGCCCAGGCGCCTTGCACCAGGGCTACCGTTGCATTGAGCGCCCGCGGCCATCGCAAGCCGTCGACGTCGTCCCACAGTGCGGCCCGTAGCTGTGCCAGCGCGTCGATGGGCACGGTCGCGTGCGACGCGTCCGACACGGGCCGCCGGGGCTCGCCCGCGCCCGTCGTGGGCAAAAGAAGCCAGCCACCGCCCCCGGGCCAGGGTACCCATAGCCCGGTTAGGGTGCGTTGGTGGGTCAGGTCTTCGGTCCAGCTGAGAGGACGCGTCCATGGTTCGCTCGTGGTCCAATCTGCGTTCCGCAGATCCGGAAAGACCTCGCTCACAGGGCGCCGTTCCACCATCGCTCGGTCATAGCCGCTCCAACGCAAGAAGGTGCGGTTGACGCGCACGATTTCGCCCGTAGGGCTCAGGGCGAGTGTAGGCCATGGGATATGTTCGACTACCTCGCGCGCGGCCCAGGGGTAACGCGCGTCCATCATACTTTCACCTCCTGGCCGCGGCTGTGGGGTAGGGTGGCCGTGGTGGGGCGACCGCGTCGTTGCGAGGCTGGTGGGATGCCTTCGATGTGACGATATTTGGCGACCGTGCGCCGGGCTACCCGGAATCCCATTCGCTGCAGTTGTTGCGCGAGGGCTGCGTCGCTCAAAGGTTGCGTTTCGTGCGCGATGATGGCCTTGAGCGCTTCACGAGCGGGCCAATGGGGCTCAAAGAACTGGCGCAAGGGAAGCACGCGACCATTAGGCAATTGCACGAATTTGCCGTTGACGAGTCGAGAGATGGTAGATGGGTTTACGCCCAGGGCCCGTGCAGCTTGGATTTGGGTCATGGGCTTGAGGTGCAAGGGGCCATGACGCAAAAAGCCCTCCTGCTCGCGTACCAGCCAGCGCATCAGTTGGGCCAAAGCCATGTCTCGGTGGCGTGCCACCCGTACCCACATCTCGGCCTCACGTTGGACCTCCGCCATGGCTGCACGGGTGTTGGGATCGGCTTGGCGAATGGCCTGGCTCCACAGCGGCTGCAAGCGCAGTTGTCCTTCTAGGGGCGCGAGAATCTCAATAACAAAAGGCGAGGTGGGATCGTCAGGGCGCAGGTAGCGAATGACCACGTCCGGTTGGGGCGGGATGGGCTGAGAAGCTCCGCCGCCCAAACGCGGGTCACCCCACTGGGCGCGACCTGGGTACGGATTGAGGTGTTCGCGCATAAAGTGTTGGGCTTCGTCCGCTTCTTCTGGGGTGAGGCCCGCTCGTTGTACCCATTCGTTCCACGATTGGGGTATGGCGGGAGACGCGGCCTCGAG
>JAADFA010000120.1 GCA_013153135.1 Chloroflexota bacterium | reverse complement strand
ATATTTACGGCAAGGGCCCTGTGGAAATCATCCCCAATTTATACGCGCAAGAAATCGATGCCGACAGCCACATCCGCGCGTATCAAGAAGAGATCCGCCAAAAAATCCGGGATATGTACGGCTTTGATGAAATCCCCGAGGAAATCGAATCGTACATCCAGGCCGCTGCAGCTGAGCCCGCGATGGAAGAGTCAGCCATCTTTGATCAAGTTGTGGATATTGTACTTGCGGGTGAGTATGATTATTATATCTATGACCTCGTTCCTCTAGGCCATGCCCTTTACTATCTAAGCATGGCTAGCGTATACGACCAGTGGATTAGCAAGATCACCAAACTGCGGGAAGAAATGCAGGAATATGCGCGGATGGCTGAGCGGGTACGCCGCGACCAAGAGCTGGAAGAAGACAAAATTCTACAAGAACTTCAATACATCCGCCACCGCATCTCGACTTCTTCTAAGATTTTGACAGATAAAGAAAAAACCGCCTTCTTCTTCGTACTCGTCCCCGAGCAAATGGTCATTCTTGATACCCTCAAAGCCGCACAACTCTTTGCAAAATATAATGTTCCTATTAGCGGCTATGTACTCAATCGCGTTATCCCCAAAGAAATTGCAATGTCGCCCCAAGCACCTGAATACCTGCGCAACCGCTATCAAATGCAGCAAAAGTATATCAAGGAGATTTACGAGCGCTTTGGCGACCAAGTTCTGGCTGAAGTTCCCGAGCTCGAACGAGACGTGACCGGTCTGGATATGATCGCTCGCATGGCGAAATTGCTCTTTGGCGAGGAGAAGCTGCCATGATCCCCGGCGTCCTACCCCTTAAAGTGCCTATTCCCATCGAGAAAAGTATGCGCGAGTTTATGGATGAACATCCGCGCATGAAATACCTGTTTTTCGGCGGCAAAGGGGGTGTGGGGAAGACCGTGATGGCCGGCGCGGCGGCTGTCGCCATGGCCCAACGAGGGAAACGGGTTTTGCTAGCCTCAACGAACCCGGTACATAGCCTCTCGAGTATGTTGGGCCAAGACGTCTTCGGCAAACCAACGCCGGTTACGGGCGTGGAGAATTTGTGGGCTTATGAAATTGATACCAAAGATACCATCGAACGCTCCAAGCGGGACATTCGAGAAAAGATCGAGTGGTTTCTCAAATACGCGGATATCAAGGGTCGCGCGGACGAGTTCATTGAATCCGCAACCATGAACCCGGCCTTTGAAGAATCCGCGATGTTTGAGAACATGATTGACTTAATGTTCCGGGATGAGTACGAGGTCTATGTCTTTGACACCGCGCCCACAGCCAACGCGCGGCGGCTTCTGGGCATGTCCGCGGTTTATACCTTGTGGGTCAACAAGATGGTCCAGAGTCGCAAAGAGGCCCAGCAAATGCGGCTCAAACTGTCCTTCTCCCGCAAAAAGGAGGAGAAGGATCCGCTCATGGATTACCTCATCACCTTTCAAAAACGCATCGAGCGGGCCAAGGCTTTGCTCACCGATGAAGAACTCACCGCGTTCTTCTTCGTAACACTGCCCGAAGCCTTGCCCATCGCGGTCATCCGCCGCTTTATTAATTGGTTCACGGATTTTGGCATCCCCATTGGGGGCGTGATCGTGAATATGTACATTGACCCCCTCACGGTTCCGGAGGACGCGGATGAGTTCGTCAAGAACCGTGTCGCGATGCAACAGCGCTACATGCAGGAAATTCATCAGCTGTTCGGCCCCCTGGTACGTTCGGTCGTTCCCCTGTTCGAAACGGAAGTCCGGGGCGTGCCCATGTTACGCCGCGTAGCCGAATATCTATTCGCGAATCCCACTCCGCCGTCCAGCGGTTAACCGGCGTTTGAGGCGAGCGCACCAGGGGCGGTCCCAGCGATCGCCCCTGTTTGTTTCTTCGGAGGGCTCGATGAACGACGCGAAGACGACGTATCAAATTCTGCCCATTTACGTCAACAACTTTGTTTTTGGCCTTGCGCACTTGTTGCACTTCACGCTGCCGCCCGCGTGGCAGTTGCGCCGAGGATTCGCACATCCTGAAATCCACGCGACCCATGAACGCCACGGGCATGTTTGGATCGCAGCTGCCGATGCGTGGTACATCCTCGCGCATCAAGAAGAGCCTTGGCTCCTTGAGATGCACTTGCATGTGCAGCCGAGTCCTCCCCGTATGGCTGAAGGTGAGGAGTGGGGCCCTATTGCGCGGCACCCGGCCGTGCTCAGCCGGCGCACCGTGCGCCGCGGCCCACCTTGGCGACGTCGCGATACGCCCCAGTGGACCTTATCTTGGTACTGCCCCGAAACAGAACGCGGGTTTCAATTGCAAATCACGGGCCGCGTACCTGAAGAAGCTGTTCAGGATTTGCTGCGCGCGTGGCGCTACCTCCATTGCCATCCCAGGGCCGAGCAAGATGAAACGAGCTAATGCCAAGTTACCAGGGAGTCCAGCCCAAAGCCTGATATAACCGTTCATTGTAAGGCTGAAAATAATCTCGAAGCCAGGGGATAAGGGCTTGCACCTCAGAGTCCTGCGGATAGGTACCTTGGTTATACACCTTAAGCTGCGGTTGCCAAGGAGGTAGATCTAAAAACGCGGCCACCTGGCGCAGCACGGCTTGCGGCCGGGTGAACAAGTCTTCGCTGCGCAAGACAAGCACCTGCTCCCGTGGGAGTGTGCGCCATAGCCGCTCGAGGTGCTCAATATAGCGACTTTCGGTTAGATAGCCATAGTGATGATACGCGTACGGATTGACACACGGATCCTTCGCAATGCGTTCAGCCAGTCCCCGTAAGCGTTCAGGCTCCGTTCGCAACGCGTCCGCTAAAGGCAACGATTCAACCCCTCGGCGCCGGTTGTGAAAATAATGTGAAATTACTCGCCGAATAGGATCGCGCAACAGCACGATCACCTTCGCGTTGGGTGTGACGGCTTTCATGCGTTGCGGGAAGGCAGGATGCATAAAATAATCCGGGGTCGCATCTAGGGTAATGGCATTATGTTGAGCCAACGCGCGCGCAGGCGGAAAGTTCGCGCGATACCAGGATACAGGCAGATAAGCTTGGTAGGTGTAGTATTTGACTTCTTTCCGAAAAGGCGCCAAAACCTGAGGATGCTCGAGCAAGTACCAAAACAGGGACGTGGTACCTGTTTTCTTAGGGCCCGCGATGTAGACTGCGGGCAAACCGCGACGTTGGGCGGTCAGACGGCGATAGAGCCAACGCAACGTACGCCGCGGGGAACGCCGAACGGCCGACCAAACCAAGTTTGGGTCCCATGCGCGATGGGGGCATCGTCGCCGGAACATCCCCTTCCTCCACGGGCAAACAACCCAAAGATAGTTTACCTTATGCCCAGAGCCTGCATGTGAAGGAGCAGTGAAGGAAATATGAAAGAAGCTTTCAACACATCGTCTGGTATACACGCTGGACAAAAGTGCGATGTTTGGGTCCAAGCCAGGCTTCCGGTTCGGACGTGCGCCGTAGATGATCGAGGTACTCGGGATAGACGTATGCCGCGACGGTCTCCGCCCATTCCTCGCTAGGCTGGAGCCAGCGTCGCCGACCGTAGCGCGTAGGGCCTGGCTCGCGCCATGCGAACCAGACCAAACGCCACGCGAGCACATCGATGGGCAACCACGCGAGGGCGCGCGGTTTGGCACGGAAGGCCCACACATGGGCCAGCTCATGCACAACCGCGACTTGCGCGAGCCAGGCGGGGCGCTGCTGAAATAGCCGCGGATGAAAGCGGATCGCATCCCGACGGGCCAGGGCACCGTGAGGTAAATCCGAATGAAGATGCAAGCGCAACCCCGCGAACACGCGAGCCCAGCACGACGCCGGAGGAAAGGCCTTGACCCAGCGGGTTAGAGCCTGGGCAATATGCATAACCACGTGCTCAGGCCAAGTCGGCCAATCAACGAAGTGAATCGGAAAAGGGAAATCCAATTTATGCGCCATCACTCCAGACCCATTATACGCCCGCCAAGGGGATGAAACCGTGAATGAACGCGGATGGTAGTGGTTGGAAGTTGGGAACCACGGATGAACACGGAGGGACACGGATGGTTAGTGGTTTGAAGTTGGAAGATGGAAGTTGGAGGTTGGAAGTTGGCTAGTAAGCGGGGAGCAGAGAGCAGGAAGTTTGAAGTTAGGAGTTAACAGTCGTTAGTCAACAGATAAGCCAGCCCAGTTGGCAGTCGGTCGTCGATAGTCGTTAGTCGGTAGTCGGTAGTCGGCAGTCGACAGCCCACAGACAGGCCAACTACCAACGACTAACCACCAACTTCACCTAACAAGCCAACTACTAACCTCCAACCTCCAACCTCAACCCTCAAACCTCCAACTTCCAACCGCCAACCGCCAACTACCAACTACCAACCACCAACCACCACCCTCCAACTTCTAACCACTAACCACCCTCAGCCAGAGAACGCGCGACGTGCTCACCATGCGCCAAAAGCGCGTCCAGCATCTCGGGGCTGCGCGCTTCGGCATAGACCCGCAGCACAGGTTCGGTGCCCGAAGGACGGATGAGCAACCAAC
>JAADFA010000145.1 GCA_013153135.1 Chloroflexota bacterium | reverse complement strand
GAGTGGGATACCTACAACGGCCGTTCAGGTCTACAATTAAACGTACGGGATCTGCGCCCAAGTCAGGAGGCATAGAGCATGACCGGGGGAGCGCTTACGGAACGCCAAGCCCGGGGGCTATTCATCTTTGGCGCGCTCCTCGGGCTGGGGTTCCTCATGATCATCGCCTGGGTCAACTTCGAAGCCCGCATGTTTTACCCTGCGGATCTCTTTACGCCAGGCCGCAAACGCATCCGCTTGCGCTCATTACGCTGTCCCCTGGTTGTCGCGCGAGATGAGACAGCCAAGGTCCAATTCACGGTTACCAATCCATTGAACCGACCCATTCGGCGCATCGTCCGATTTAGCGTGGCCCATCGCCACGTGCTCCTGGTGGACCAAGAGCGCATCATCCTTGACCTGGGGCCGCGCGAAACCCGCCGTGTGGTGCGCGACATCGCGCCAGATAAGGGTGTATACGGCGGATGGATGCTCCTGGTCAGTGTGTATGTAGCCCGCACACCCCCTTTAGACCCTGCACTCAACGACTGTGGGACGTTGGTCATGCCGGTGCGCGGCATCCCCGGTTGGGTTCTTGTAGCTCTCTGGAATGGCCTGGCCATCGGCCTGATGGCCGTCGGTTGGTGGAAAGCTGGCCCCCAGGATCGAGGCTTCCGAACTGCGGTCGCGCTCCAATACAGCGCCGGATTGCTCGCCCTGCTCCTATTCCACGGGTGGGTCGTGGCCGCGATCGTGAGCGGTCTGGCCTTATTCGGGCTCCTCTTGCAAGGCTTGCAACGTCTGGAGGGTACCAGCACGACCGCGATATAGGCACCTTCGAACACGCGCGCTTGAGTCCGAAGCTGCGCTGAAGGTGGTCTCCTTTGCTTGCCAAAGGGGACAGGTTCGTGTTATTAACCTTGCTGTTCCCGAAACCTTGACAGGAGGCCGCCCATGATCACCTTGCCCCGCTACGTCTCTTTGACCTCGGGCCACGCCGAGGGCATCGACGATTTGACCGCGTTTGACAATGCGTTACACGACGCGGGCATTGCAGATCTGAACCTCATCAAAGTTTCGTCCATTGTTCCCCAGGGTTCCCGGGTCGTGCCTATGCGCAGCTTTCCAGTAGGTAGCCTGGTGCCGACCGTCTACGCGCGCGCGTGCAGCGACCGCCCAGGCGAGACCGTGGTTGCCGCGGTCGGCATGGGCCTGAGCCCCGATGGTCGGGGCGTGTTAATGGAATATCACGGCATTGGCACCGAAGCAGAAGGCAAAGCCATCGTGCGCCGACGAGTCGAGGCCGCGTTTGCCATGCGCGGGCTGGAACTCCACGAATATCACGTGGTCGTTGCAGAGCACACGGTCCAAGAACACGGCTGCGCGGTCGCGGCCGCAGTACTCTGGGGCGATGAAATGGACGACCAGCCCGAACCCTGGCTGACCGAGCGCTGGACCCCGGACGCGCGCTTTGCCGTTCGCGTACGTGAGCCCATCTTCGCGATGCGCTCGCCCTACCAACACATTGAGATTGTGGATACGTTCCAATTCGGCCGCATGCTGTGGCTGGACGGCACGGTGCAGACCAGCGAAGCCGATCACTGGGCCTACCACGAAATGTTGGTGCACGTGCCCATGTTTACCCACCCTAACCCGAAACGGGTGCTCATCGTCGGCGGTGGCGATGGCGGAGCTTTGCGCGCGGTGCTTCAACATCCCGTGGACGAAGCGGTCATGGTAGAGATCGATCAGGATGTGGTTCGCGCCGCGCGCACCTACCTTCCGAGCATCCACGGCAACGCGTTCGATGACCCGCGAGCCCGCTTGGTGTACGAGGACGCGTTCACCTTCTTGGCCCGCGCCCGCGCGCGCTTCGACGTGGTACTGATGGATACCACCGACCCCGTCGGGCCCGCGATGCGCTTATTCACCCAAGACTTCTACCAGCTCGTACGGCAAAACGTGGCCGATGACGGTATCATCGCGGCCCAAAGTGGCTCGCCCTGGCTACAGCCCGACGTGGTTCAGCGCAACTGGCAGGCCATGGCCCCCCACTTTCCCCATCGCGCGCTCTACCTCAGCCATGTGCCCACGTACCCCGCTGGTATGTGGGCCTTCATCTTGGCTTCCCCCGCGCGTCCCCTGCCCACCACACCCGACCCGGCGCGCTTTGCAGACCTGGGGCTGGAGACACATTACTACACCCCTGAGGTGCATCAGGCCGCCTTTGTCTTGCCGCCTTTTGTCCAACGCTTGCTAACCGTGAAGCTCTGAGGTGCGCCATGAAGTATTTCGACTATACGCCACCTCGTCCTCTCAGTCCTAAAATCCCCGTTGGCCCCTTCGAGGGTACGGAGGCTTATTGGGCCTTCCGCGATTTAACCAAACCCCTCGCAGCCCAGGCGCAAATCATTGGTTTCCCCTACGAGGGGCGCGCGTCCTTCCGCCCTGGTGCGTATAAAGCCCCGGACTACATCCGTTACTTCTCCACCAGTATTGAGACCTACAGTCCACGACAAGATATCGACCTGGCTGACTACCTCGTGGTCGATCGAGGAAATTACCCCCTCCCCAAACGCCCGCTACCCGAGGTCCTGGATGAAGTGCGCCGCGATATTCAACAGCGCAAACAGCGCGCGTACTTTACCTTGTTCCTGGGCGGCGACCATACATCCACCCTCGCGTTCCTCGGGCCAGATGAGGTCGCGAGCAGCACGTTCTACTTACTCGTCCTGGACGCGCACACGGACCTGCGGGACCACTACGAGGGCGATCCCTACTCCCACGCGGCTTGGGCGCGACGCGCGTTAGAGTGGCTGGGGCCCGACCGAATGCGCCTCGCGGGCGTGCGCTCGGGCACCCGCGCGGAGTTCACCTTAGGACACAACTTAGGCCTCTTTCTGGATTCGCCTGAAGCGGTCGTGCAATGGATCCAAAGTTTGCCGCGCGGGGCCGGGTTGCACGTTTCCCTGGATATCGACGTGCTCGACCTGAGCTTGGTGCCGGGCACCGGCAACCCCGAGCCCCTGGGCTGGACCTTGCGCGATCTATGCACTGTGTTTCGCGCCTTGCGCCAAAGCCCGGTGTTGGTCCGCTCGGCCGACCTGGTGGAATATAGCCCGCCGTATGACGCAACCGGGAGCACGGGCATTTTGGCCGCGTGGCTGGCGCGAGAAATGTTGCTTGCATTCATGCCCTTGAGTGCGGAATGAGCGCGGCGGTATACCAAAAGGCCCCATCGCTCCCGCTTGCGATGGGGCCTTTGGCTTTAAGGGCACGAGGCCGCGAGGACGAACAACGACTATGCCGGCACAGCCATGGCCTGCCATGCGGATGAGGGCGTTACAGCCATGGGGATCTCGCGCGGTCGAACCCGCGCGAGAAAACGCCCTTCCTGCCACACCAGCCGATGTACGGAGACCGATTGATCTTCGCCGAGTAAGCGGACGACCTGTTGAGCAAAGCGTCGTGGATCGCCCGTGGTGAAGTAGCGCGTGCCTTGCGGAAAGCGAGGCAACAAACGAGCCCGGCCCGTCTCAAACAAGACCTCTTGCACCCGCCGCGCAACCTCGGGTGCGGAATCTAACAAGATGGCCTCGGGGCCAACCAGTGCGCGCAGGGTCGGTTCAACAAAAGAATAGTGCGTGCAACCCAAAACAAACGTATCAGCACCCTGTTCTAGCATGGGCTCAACCGCGCGGCGTAAGATGCGCCGCACCCCAGGGCCATCCAAATCACCAGCCTCAATGCGCTCAACCAGGCCCGGGCATGGGTCCGAGAGGATCTTCACATACGAGGCATACCGCCGCACCAAATGGACGTAACGTTGACTGCGTAGCGTCGCTTCAGTAGCCAATACACCAATCACGCCCGAACGGGTAGCCATGACCGCAGGCTTGAGTGCGGGCTCAACGCCAACAAAAGGCACTTGCGGATACCGCATTCGGAGGCGTTGCAACGCCGCCGCTGTCGCCGCATGACAGGCAACGACGATAAGCTTGGCACCCCGCTCGACCAAAAACCGCGCAATCCCATCTGACCAGTGCAAAATGGCTTTCTCGTCTTGCTCCCGGCCATAGGGAAAGTGCGCTTGATCCGCGACGTACCAAAACGCCTCCATGGGCAAGGCCTGCTGCAACGCTCGCAACACCGACAGCCCTCCCACCCCCACATCAAAGACACCGATAAAGCCTTCGTGCATCCTCTCCCCTCCTCCCGCAGAGTTACCCCTCCGGGGTGAGGGCATTGTACCACAAATCACCCCATGCCGTAAAGGGAAGAAAGGAAAATTGCTCCAAATTCGTCAACCAAGGAAGGGGCTCGTCGAGCAGCTCCGCCGCGGGCTGAGCCTGCGGCGAGTTGGCATAACATTGCGCGCGAATCATCCGGCCCAACGCGCGGGGCATGGGGCGGCGCGGATAGCGGGCGGGTTTCGCCGCACGCGGCATGGACTTCGACAAGATTTGCCTGCCCCCCACGCCGCCCCAAGGTCAATCGCCACCTCAAAGGGCTTCAAAGGGCTGGTATAATAACGGACATGCTGACCCGAGAAGAAGTCCTCCACATCGCCCGCTT
>JAADFA010000057.1 GCA_013153135.1 Chloroflexota bacterium | reverse complement strand
CCGTCACGGGTTACGTACGGCATGGTCACCTCCCAGCGGGCAATTGTACCAGGCCACGAGGTCGCAAGGCCAGGTACAATAGAAGCACCCTGAGCCAGGAGGACCCCCATGGCCACCCCGCAACTCGCGACCCCTCGCCTAACCTCAGTCGAAATGCGCGGCATTGTCAAACGCTTCCCGGGCGTAGTGGCCAACGACCACGTGGACTTCGACGTGCACGCGGGCGAGGTGCACGCGCTTTTGGGCGAGAACGGCGCGGGGAAAAGCACGCTGATGAAGATCCTCTACGGCATGTATCGACCGGACGAGGGCCAAATCCTGATCAACGGTCAGCCCGTGACCTTTCACTCGCCCCTGGATGCCATTCGCCACGGCATCGGCATGGTGCATCAGCACTTTATGCTGGTCGAGACCCTCACCGTGGCCGAGAACGTCGCGCTGGGCCTACCCTCTTCCCGCGGCCTGCTCACGGACCTGGACCGGGTTGCCGCCCGGTTACGCGAGCTCGGCGAGCAGTACGGCCTTCACGTGGACCCCGATGCCTACATCTGGCAGCTCTCGGTAGGGCAACAGCAGCGGGTGGAGATCCTCAAAGTGCTCTATCGCGGGGCCTCGTTGCTCATCCTCGACGAGCCCACTGCGGTGCTCACGCCGCAAGAGGTGCGGGAGCTGTTCCGCG
Source organism: Chloroflexota bacterium (assembly GCA_013153135.1). GTDB lineage: Bacteria > Chloroflexota > Anaerolineae > Anaerolineales > DRMV01 > JAADEN01. Next base: position 3,917 of record JAADFA010000057.1, on the reverse strand, counting down.
TCATCCGACAAATGGTCGCGCAGGGGCACAGTGTGGTGTTCATCTCGCACAAGCTCCACGAAGTCCTGGCCATCAGCGACCGCATCACCGTGTTGCGGGACGGGCGCAAAATCGGCACCGTGCCCGCGTCCGAGACCACCAAGGAAGACCTGGCCCGCTGGATGGTGGGCCGGGAGGTGAGCTTTCGGCCGGAAAAGGCGCACATCACCCCCGGCGCGACCCTGTTGGCCGTGGAGCATGTGCACGCGTTGAGCGACCGCGGGACGCCCGCGCTACGAGGGGTCAGCCTGCAGGTACGCGCGGGCGAGATCTTGGGGCTCGCGGGCGTTTCGGGCAACGGGCAAAAGGAACTGGCCGAAGTTATCGCGGGTCTGCGCCCCGTCACCCAGGGGCGGGTGCTGCTGCTCGGGCAGGATGTGACCCACGCGCGACCCGAGGTGCGCGCGGATATGGGACTGGCGTACATCCCTGAAGAGCGCATGCGCGAAGGCGTGATCAAACAATTCTCCGTGGCAGAGAACTTCATCTTGCGGGACCATTTCAAGCCACCCTTCGCGCGGCGGGGCATCCTCCAGCCCAGGGCCATTGCCGAGCACAGCGACCGGCTCATCCAGGCCTACCAAATCAAAACGCCTTCCCGGGAGACACCCGTCCAGACCCTCTCCGGTGGCAACATCCAAAAAGTCGTCCTGGCTCGGGAGCTCAGCCGTGGGCCCAAAGTTATCCTCGCGGCCCAGCCCACGCGTGGGCTGGACATCGGCGCGACGGAGTACGTCCACGGCCAGCTGCTGAAACAACGCGAGGCCGGCGCGGCCATCCTGCTCATCTCGGAGGACCTGGACGAGATCCTCGCGCTGGCCGACCGCATCGTGGTGATGTACGAAGGTCGCATCATGGGCGAAGTGCCCGCAGACCAAGCCGACCCCGAACGGTTGGGCCTGTGGATGGCTGGCGTTTCGACCCAGGCCTAACGCGAAACGGGCGCCCCATCGTCCAGGGCGCCCGGGATGTTTTTGGCCGTGGTTCCTCGGCCTAACGTCGGCCGCGGCGCAACCACACCGGGTTTGCCAGGGCCTCTTCCGGCGCGGGGTCGAGCCGCACGGGCGTGGCTTTGTAGTGGGGGATCTTAGACTGGGGGTCCAGCGCGTCCAGGGTGAGCAGATTGGCTGCGGCTTCAACGAAGTGGAAGGGCAGGAAGACCACGCCGGGGGTGGTCTTGGTGGTGACGTGCGCCCGCGCGACCACGGATCCGCGGCGGGAGGTCACGCGCACCGGGTCGCCATCCGCGATGCCCAGCGCGTCCGCGTCGATGGGATGCACTTCCACGATGGGCATGGGAAAGAGGGCATCCAGGTCGGAATGGCGGGTGAGGGTGCCGCCGTGCCAATGCTCGAGCAAGCGGCCCGTAGTCAGGGTGAGCGGGTATTTGCGCGAGGCGGGCTCGGGCGCTTCGATGAAGTCCAAGGGGAAGAAACGGCCCTTCCCGCGCGGGAAGCCCTGCGCGTATAAATAGGGCGTGCCCGGGTGATCGGGCGAGGGCACGGGCCACTGGAGCCCAACCCGGTCGATACGCTCGTACGAAATGCCCCGGAACGCGGGCACCGCGCGCGCGATCTCATCCCAAATCTCGCGGGGATGGCTGTAATCCCACCCCGCGGAATAAGGCAGGCCCAGTTTGGCCTCGATGCGTTTGGCCAGGTCGGATAGGATTTGCCAATCAGGCCGTGCCTGGCCGCGCGGGGCAATGGCCCGCCGTACTCGCTGCACTCGACGATCCGTATTGGTAAACGTGCCGTCTTTCTCCGCGAAGGACGCCGCGGGCAAGAAAACGTCCGCGTATGCAGCCGTCTCGTTGAGGAAGAGGTCCTGCACCACGATGAACTCGGCTTCGCGTAAATGAGCTTCAGCTTCAGCCAGGTTAGGCTCCGACATTAAGGGATTCTCGCCCATAATGTACAACGCGCGCACGCCCTCGGGGCCAATGGCTTTGATGATTTCGGGCACGGTCAGGCCCGGTTCCAAGGGTAGCGTGCCCGGGGGCAAGTTCCAAACGTTCTCCCAATGCGCGGCCGCGTCGGGGTCGGTCACCTTCATGTAGCCAGGATACACGCTGTTCAACACGCCCACATCCGACGCGCCTTGCACGTTGTTCTGACCGCGCAAGGGGTTGAGTCCTGTACCTGGTTTGCCCACGTGCCCCGTCAGCAAAGCCAGGTGGACCAAGGAAAGCACGCTCGCGGTGCCATGGGCGAATTGGGTCATGCCCATGCCCCAGAAGATCATGGCCCGGTTGGCTTGCGCGTAGAGCCGGGCGGCCTCGATAATGCGCGCTTTGGGCACACCGGTCACCTGTTCCGCGTACTCGGGCGTGAATTTTTCCATGGCCTGGGCAAAGGCATCAAAGCCTTCGGTGTGCTCGCGGACGAAGGCCTCGTTGTACCATCCTTCTTTGATGATGACGTGAGCCATGGCCGAAAATAGGGGGACGTTGGTCCCAGGCTTCAGGGGAAGCCACAGGGTCGCGTAATCCGCGAGCTCGATGCGCCGCGGGTCCACCACGATGAGCTTGACCCCGCGCTCTTGCACCGCGCGTTTGATGAACGCGCCGATGACGGGGTGGTTTTCAGTCGTGTTCGAGCCCGCGACCAGCGCGACCTCGGTCTCAAGGACCTCGAGCGCGGTGTTGCTCATCGCGGCCGAGCCAATAGCCGCGCCCAGGGCGGCGACGGTGGACGCGTGGCACAACCGTGCGCAGTGGTCGACGCTGTGGGTCTGGAAGAGCGCACGGAACAGCTTTTGCAGGAGGTAATTGTCTTCATTGGTGGCCTTCGCGCTGCCGTATGCGGCGATCGCGCGCGGGCCGTGCTCGCGGTAAATTTGGACAAGACGCTCTGCGACCATGTCCAGGGCCTCATCCCACGAGATGGGCTCCCACTCATCCAGGCTTTGGGCCGGCGTCCGCGCGCCTGGGCGTTGGCGCGTCTTTCGCACCATGGGCTGGGTGATGCGGTGCGGATGGTAAATGAAATCCAGGCCATACCGGCCCTTGACGCACAACAGTCCCCGATTGGCAACGCCATCCAGGGGCGCGTCAACCTGGTAGATGTAATCGCCGCGGATGTACAGCTCCAGGGTACACCCGACGCCGCAATAGGGGCAGATGGTGCGCACCGTTCGTTCTGGGGTTAGCATGGCATCTTCTCCTTTATCCTCGCGCGAAGAAAGTCGTCGCGCACGAGGGTGGCCGAACAACCTAAGGGCCCATGTTGCCATCCAGCAGGGCCGCTTGCAGGCATTTTAGCACACCTGGCCGCGTTACCAGGCCCAAACTAACCAAACCCCGATCATGACCAGGGCCAAACCAAAGCGAACCAAGGCCGCCCATCCGCAGCCGAGCAGATAGCCTTTGGACGCCTCCCACGCGCGGCGCCAGTCACGATGCCGCGCGAACTCAATGCCAAGAAGCACAATCACTGCCAACACTAGACCACCGAACGGAGGCCACAAAAACGATCCTACCAGCGCGGCCCCCATAGCCGCGAGGGTACTGTACCACGCCGCGCCGCGTTGCGCCGCGCTCATGCTCATGACCACGTTATCCGCGACCACGCTCGCCAGCATCAGCAGCGTAATCACCGCGAAGGGCCACCAAGGGTCAAAGCCAACCTTAAGCCCATAAACTAAAGCCGCGACCCAAATAAGCACTGTCCCCGGGAAGATGGGCACCAGAGAACCCAAAAGCCCAACGAGCATAATCAATAAAAGAACGAGTCGAAACGCGGTATCCATGCAACACCCCCTTGCTTGCGGTCGTTGTTAGAATTATAGCCGCGGGCGCCTTGGCCCGCGCAGCCCGTCAAATGTGCGAGGGCACGTTCACACCCCATCAGGCTTGACGGGCAGCGAAATCCGGGGCG
>JAADFA010000070.1 GCA_013153135.1 Chloroflexota bacterium | reverse complement strand
GGTGGTCATCGTAGGGGCACAGCGGTGCTGTGCCCGGCATCAGGTAGGGGCGCACGGCGGTGAGCCCCCGGAGCAGGAAGCAGATAGCGAGGAGCAAGAAGATAAAAAATCTGAGTTTATCCGTGTCCATCCGTGGTTTCACCCCTATCCGTGTTCATCCGTGGTTCACTTCCTCCCTGCTACTTGCTTCCTGCTTCCCGCTACTCGCTTCTCACCACCCACGCAAAGGAGGTCCCTATGCCCTTCCAAGCCCCGACATCCCAAGCGCTGTACGAACGAGCCAGGGAACTCATCCCCGGCGGGGTGAACTCGCCGGTGCGCGCGTTCCGCGCGGTGGGCGGCACGCCGCTGTTCATCCGCCGCGGCCGCGGGCCCTACATCTGGGACGAGGACGGTCACCAATTCATCGACTATGTCCTCTCCTGGGGTCCTCTCATCGCGGGGCATGCGCATCCTAAAGTGGTCGAGGCCATCCAGCGCGTGGCCCAAGACGGCACATCCTTTGGCGCGCCCACGCGGCTAGAAATTGAACTGGCCGAGATGGTCATCGACATGGTGCCCGGCGTGGAGATGGTGCGCTTCGTCAACTCGGGTACCGAGGCGACCATGAGCGCGCTGCGGCTGGCCCGTGCGGTCACCGGACGGCCCAAGATCGTCAAGTTCACGGGCAACTACCACGGCCACGGCGACGCGCTCCTGGTGCGCGCGGGCTCGGGCGTGGCCACCCTGGGCCTGCCCGACTCGCCCGGCGTCACGCCCGGCACCGCGCAGGATACCCTGGTCGCGCCCTACAACGACCTGGACGCGGTGCGCGGCCTGTTCGAGCAGTTCCCCGAGGACATCGCCGCGGTCATCGTCGAGCCCGTCGCGGGTAACATGGGTGTGGTACCGCCCAAGCCCGAGTTCCTGCCCGGCCTGCGGGAGATCACCCAACGCTACGGCGCGCTGCTCATCTTCGACGAGGTTATGACCGGCTTCCGGGTGCATCTGGGCGGCGCGCAGGCCCTATACCGCGTGGACCCCGACATCACCACCCTGGGCAAGGTCATCGGCGGCGGCCTGCCCGTGGGTGCGTATGGCGGCAAGCGGGCCATCATGGAGCATGTCGCGCCCGTGGGGCCCATGTACCAAGCCGGGACCCTGTCGGGTAACCCCCTGGCTATGGCTGCGGGCCTGGCCACGCTGCGTATCATCCGCGAACCCGGCGTGTGGGACGCGATGGCCGCCCGTACCCAGCGCCTGGTGCAGGGCTTGCAGGACGCCGCGGCCGCGGCCGGCGTACCCGTCCAGGCCACCGCGGTGGGCACCATGTTCGGCTTATTCTTCCATCCCGGCCCCGCGCCCACCAACTGGGACGAAGTCAGCCGCAGCGACACCCAACGCTACGCGCGCTGGTTCTGGGCCATGCTCGAGCGGGGCGTGTACCTCGCGCCGTCCCAGTTCGAAGCCGGCTTCCTCTCCACCGAACACGACGACGCGGTCATCCAGCGCACCCTGGACGCGGCGTATGAGGCCATGAAGGAAGTTAGTAGTCGGTAGTCGGTAGTCGGTAGTCGGTAGTCGATAGTCGGTAGTCGGTAGTCGATAGTCGACGGTCGGTAGTCGTCGGGATACTCCCGCTAACGACTGCCGACTACCGACTGACCCACTCAGGAGTTCCTCATGTCCCGTTTTCTCGACGCGTGTTATCGACGCCCGACGGATGCGACGCCGGTATGGTTCATGCGCCAGGCCGGGCGGTATCAGCCCGAGTACCGCGCGCTGCGGGCGAAGTACGACCTGTTGACAATGCTGCGCACGCCCGAGATCGCGGTGCAGGTCACGTTGCTGCCCAAGGCCCTGGGCGTGGACGCGCTCATCTTGTTCGCGGACATCCTGCTGCCTTTGGTGCCCCTGGGCCTGGGGCTGCGTTTCGTGCCCGGCAAAGGCCCCCTGCTGGAGCGGTCCCTGCGCACGGTGGACGACATCGCGCGGTTGCAGCCCTTCCCCATCGAAGAAGGGCTGGGCTTCGTACTCGAGACCGTGCGGGGCGTGCGCGCGGCCGAGCCCGACCTGCCCCTCATCGGCTTCGCGGGCGCGCCCTTCACCCTCGCGTCCTACGCGCTCGAAGGCGGCGGCTCGCGGCACTACCAGCGCACCAAGACCCTAATGTACGCGCACCCCGACGCATGGGACCGCCTGATGCGCGTGCTCACCGAGGTGACCGCGGCCTACCTGCAGGCTCAGGTGCAGGCCGGCGCGCAAGCGGTGCAGGTGTTCGACAGTTGGGTCGGCGCGCTCAGCCCCGCCATGTACCGCCGCGCGGTGCTGCCCCATTTGCAGCGCCTGTTCTCCCGTCTGGCCGACTTGCGTGTGCCCCGCATCTACTTCAGCACGGGCACCGCGGGCTGGTTGCCCGACCTGCGCAGCCTGGATGTGGAGGTCATCAGCGTGGACTGGCGGGTGGACCTGGACCGGGCCTGGGCGCAGTTGGGCGGGCCTGAGCGGGTGGCCATCCAGGGCAACCTGGACCCACTGGCCCTGCTCGCGCCGCGCGACGTGCTGCGCGAGCAGGTGCACGAAGTGCTGCGCCGCGCGGGCGGACGGCCCGGCCACATCTTCAACCTGGGCCACGGCATCCTGCCCGATACCGACCCCGACCAGGTCCGCCGGGTGGTGGATTGGGTGCATGAGGCCACCCTCGCGGTGTGAATGGGCCATCCGCGTCCTGAGCTAAGCCAACGTCCCCCACATGGTCGCGGGTAAGTCTCGCAATGCAGTTAGCCTACGCAAGCGCTCCCGCAGTTCGCCTGCGGGAGCGTACTTTAAGCCCTGAGCCCACAACGCTTGGGCTTTGTCCTCATGCCCCTCCAAGTAATATACATATCCGCGCCACCACGCGAGGATGGCCAAGCTCTCGTGCGGCGAGGCCAAACCCGCCCAATGCGATCGGCCTTGCTCCATAAAGAAGTACAAATGGCGGGCCTGGGGCAAGTCTGGCTCCCAGACCAACGCCTGCCGCAGCACCTGCCATTGTTGCCGCCGGGATGCAGACCATGTGGGCCAGAACTCGCCCGCCTCATAGACAAGCTGCCGCGCGAAGGCCCAATCGTGCGCGATGGCCGCGGGCAACACTTCCACCAACACCATCCAGCCTTCATCTTCGTCCAACCAGAATGCGTGATGCATGCGGGCGAGGGTATCCTCCCGCCAGCGCGCGTGCCCCACGCGCTGCTCCCATGTCGAAAGCCGAATCTCATATTGCGCGCGGCGCTGCTGCAGGAAGGCCAATGCACGCTGGTTGGCCTCGCGTACCCAAGGACGCTTGCGTTTACCCTCGGCCATGAGGAACGCGCGCAAAAAACCCCGTACCAGGGGCTCTAACGTCACTTGCTCCGCATCAGCCAAACCATACGCGTGTTCCAGGGTTTCTAAAACTGAACCAGGCTCTTGCACATCCCACAACGCAACCAGCAAATCGTAATCGGGCTTGCGGGCCAACGCGAGCAATTGCACTCGCTGAAGCATGATTTCGGACTCCCGCGCGGCCAGGGGGGCCAAAATGCGTTCAACCACCCTCTCGACCACCTGGGGATGCAGGCTGCTGGGGTAGGGGCCCATCGCTCGGATCCGCGGGAAGGCGCCGCTTTGCCAGACGCGCATAGCCTCCGCGATGGCCAGGGGTAGGCCATGGGTCGCGCGCACCAAGCCGGGCACCTCTCGCGGGGGGAACGCGCGTCCGCTTGTGGCCCGTTGCACAAAATGAAGCGTCTCTTTGGGTGACCAAGGTCGCAGTGTCCATAAGTGCAGTCGTTCTTTGGGCCACGTTTCTTGATAGCCGGGCGCGTACCAACGGCCCAGCCGACGCGCGGTATCCAGGCGAACGCGGCTGGCCAGCAGCCAAATTACAGCCGAACCCGTCCGACGCCACAGGCCCTGGAGCCACGGGTCGAGAAACGCGACGATCTCATAAGCATCGTGGGCCAGGACGAGCCCCCGCCGCTCGGCTGCGGCACGCAGGCCTTGGGCCAAAGTTTGCAACAAGCGCTCTTCGGGACGGAAGAACAGGTCAAACTCTTCGGGCTTGAGCTGGCGGCGCAGCCACGTTTGCAGCCACGTTCCCCAGCGGCTGACGTTATCCGTGCCATATTGCAGCAGCTCTTGCAGAACCTGTTCCAGGGGTTCCTGGGGCAACCAGGTCGTGGTGGGCACCCCGGCTTGGCTTAGCCCATAGCGCACCAGCCAAGCCAATCCCTTCGCGCCCAGTCGGGTGAGCGTTTCCAAAGGTAGGCCAGTGCCGGATTCATCCTTGTTGGCTTGGCGCAAACTTTGCAAAGCCGCCTGAACCGCGCGCGAGGCCTGATCTTGCCGACGACGTAGGTCCTCATACGCGTCAAAATAGCGCCCCAGACCTGCGTCGCGCAACACCGCGTAGATGTGATCGAGCACATCCTCTAGAGCCAAGCGGCTGGGGTGGGTCAAACGGTCGTCGAGCGCGCGCAGTGCTTCCCAATCCACCCAGATAACACGCCAACCCGCGTCTTGGGCCATTTTGGCCCAGCGCCGTAAGAGTGCGGACTTGCCCACACCCACCGGGCCTTGCGCGATCCACAGCCACGAAGGACCGGATTTTGATACGCCGCTGCGCCAGGACCACGCTCCATTGGCTCGCG
>JAADFA010000142.1 GCA_013153135.1 Chloroflexota bacterium | reverse complement strand
TGCACTGCCCACATTGTGGCAGCGCGCAGGTTCAACGACGGATAGGCCGCGTCGCGTTCCACCGGGGCGGCGATATCGAGAGCCTGCTCGACAATCCTGATGCCCTGGATGACTTAGAAAAGGACCCCCGTGCTCTGGGCAAAATGATGCGCATGATGAAAGACGAACTGGGCGAGGACCTGGGGCCCGAGTTCGACGAGGTGGTCTCGCGATTGGAAAAGGGGCAGTCGCCCGAAGAAATCGAGCAAGCTCTGCCCGAGTTTGGGGGTGACGACGCGGGCTTGGGTGGCGATGAGGGGGCGACAGCGGATACCAAGTCGAATGGCGATGAGGCCTGATCTACTCCAACGTCGCTTCGCCCCAGGTGAGCGCGTAGAAATTGCGGCCGGGTTTGCCTTTGAGCCGCACAAAATCGGTGATGATGTAGCCTAAGCCAAACAGGGTCTCCAGCACTTCGCGGATATGCAGACGCCAACGCCAGGCCAATTGAATATCTGCGGCCTTGAGGCCGAACCAATCTTCGGGGATCTCGACCAAGAGCACGGGCTGGCCCTCGCCGCGCGCGGGGTAGGTAACCTGAGGGCTTGGTTCCGGCCACCCGGCCTCGTTTAAGCGGGTCGGGTTGAGGATGCGTGCGCCTGCAGCCAGGTAGTGGGCCAAATCCAAGGGCTTGCGCGGTTCACCGCTCATGTGTTGCAGCACGCGTTTGCTGTTGACCCACACCTCCACCAACAATCGGTCGGTGGGCAAACCCTGATTCAAAGGGTCATTCATAGAACCGTAACGGTTACGGTAATACGTGCGAGCTATGCCGCCCAGCTTGGCGATATTGAGCCGCGCGTTCCGCCCCCATAGCGGGTCAAAGGTCCACGTAATGAGCTCCAGCCCCCGGTGGCGCACGGTTTGCCATTGGGCCCGCTTGAGCCAATACCCCAAGCCCTGGCCCTGCCATGCGGGGAGCACGCCCAGCATGTGGGAATGATGCTTGAGGATAGGCTCTCGACCGGGCACTGGGTGCTGGGCCAAAAAGCTGAACACAAAGCCCACCATGGTGCGCGGTTCGTCCACGGTGTACGCGCCCAACACCAAGCCGCTTTCATGGGCCAGTGTCAAGAGTAGCGACGCGGGGACGACGTTCTGTCGACCTTCCCAGGCCTCATGTTGGACGCGGACCGCGTCCTCCATCTCTTCGATGTTTTGGAGAATACGAATGTCGACGTCGCCTTTAGGGAGATGCAAGCGGCGCATGGTCAGCCTCCTGGGGGAGGGGTTGAACGCTCCGTGCGACGAGGGAAAAGCAACGGCAACACAGACGCCAAGCGCTCGGGCAAAATGCCGAAGAGCCGCGGGAGGATATCCGGGTCGGCCGTGCGGTGAACGGCGACGTAATCCAGCCAAAACGTCGTCAGCGGCGCTTTGGGCGTGAGGTTCTGCCAAATCAAGAGGGCCATACGCAGTAAGGTAGGCGGCACAGGCATAATGGCCCGTCGTAAGCCCAAGTGGTGCGTCAGCAACTGGACCACGTCCCGCAAACTCAAGTGTTCTGGCCCACCCAACGAAAGCGTTTGGCCCAAAGCCAGCTCGGGCTCCTCCAACAGCGTCAAAACGACAGCTACCAAGTCTTCAAGCCATAAGGGATGGAGTAATGTGTGCCCGCCTGCGGGCAAAGGCACTACGCCAGGCATCATACGCACCCAACGCGCGAGCGGGAAGAGGAAATGGTCGTGCGCGCCGAACACGGGGCCACACCGCAAAATGATGTAGGGTAGGCCCGATTGGCGCAACGCGCGTTCCGCGAGCCCCTTGGCGCGCAGGACAGGGTAAGCCGTGTGGGGCCCCGCGCCGAGATGGCTGAAGTAGATAATAAGGGGGCGATACCGACCTCGAGCCGCTCGGATGAGCTGTTGGGTGCTTTGAACGTCGCTTTCTTGTAACGAGCCTCGGGGGCCGCGATGCTCGGCAGTGGCCAAATGCAGGACCACATCCACCCGACTGAGCGCGGCTTGCAACGAAGCGAGGTCTCGAAACCCGCCCAACGCCACCTCAAGTGGCACACCCCGCGGCAATGAAGGCTGCCGCGCCTCGGCTGGCAACAACACGCGCACCCGATATCCTGCTTCATACAACAATGGGAGCAGACGGCGCCCCAAGAACCCCAGCGCGCCGGTAACTAACACGCGCATGCGGCATATTGTACCAGTTTTGCTCCAAGTTCCACGGGTTCGCGCTGGGGCGAGGGCGAAACGCGCGGCCCGAGCGTCTCATCTAAAGGCCCCTCGGCCGTTGTAGTCCAAGACGCGCTTACGTGTTCTGGCATAAAGGTTGCACGTCGACGTGATATCGAGCGGCGAGGATGGGGTTTTGGGTTCAAAGGCGTGCTTACTATGCCTTGGCATAAAGCTTGCAAGCCTAGGCTCGTGGGGGGAGATAAACTCTGAGGTTGCACGATGGGCGAACGTCGCACGGGATTACCGTTTGAACACTTGTGGCGTGAAGTAGGTTGGTTCAATCGTGGCCGCGGCAGACCTCGGCTGAAGGCCGTTGTGCTTCCGGGTTTAGATTGGTATCCCCGGCCCGGGATTTGGGACGATGCCGTCGAAGTGTTACGCTGGCGCCCAAGCCGCCGTGCGCCGCGCGTCGCTTCGCGGCGGATGTGGGCACGTACCTTATGGCGGGATACCACCCTGGCCGCGGTGCTATTCCCGTTGGGCGTGCCCGCCGCGGTACGTCAAGCGCTACGTCTGGCCTACACCGCTCGTTCTCAGCAAATTCCACTGGTTTTGGTCGCGCGTTGGCCCTCGTCCTACGAAGCGAATAATCACCCTTATCAACACGTGCGGCGAGGCTTCGAGCTGGCACGAACTTTGACGCCATCGCTGATCCTCGTTGGACCTGAATGGTTTGGCGAATCTAAAGATATCTTTGGCTCGCGAGACGTGGCCACCGCGTGGGGCACCATCTTAGGTTGGCTTGCCCATGGGTTTTACCCCCGCTTCGCGGGGCGCCGCGCGTGGCGTTTGGGCATCGCGGCCGCGACGATGGGGTGGGGCACGGGGCGCCTGGGCCTCGCGCAAGCGTGGCGCGAGGCATGGTCCCGCGCGGCGCGCATGGGCATGGATACCGCGCGCGGTTTGTTCGTGCACGCAGTCATTGGGCCGGAATCGCACCCGCGCGATGTTCGCAACACCCTCGAAGCATGGCTTTACGAACACGACTGGACGCGACCTTTGTTCTGGAGTGCGCAAGTAGACCCCTCGTTCGCGGGCCGCGTGCGCGTGCTCCTGGTCGCGGTTGGACTACCCAACCGGGAAACCGCGGACAGCGGGGCCCCGGGCACGTGGTGTGAGTGCCTCGCGTCTACGGCATCTTAGATTCCCGTCCATGTGCGGGCGGGGTCGGGGGGACGTACGATGACGTCACTTGATTCATCTCAAGGGTACCGCGGCAAAGCATGGCTATGGCTGACATTAGCCTTCGCGCTCGGCGCGACCTTAGCAGAATTGGCCTGGCGTTGGTGGATGCGTTAAAAGCCAACCGGGCGGGCTCAAGCGCCCGCCCGGCCGTTTGCCCTCACATGGGCTGGTGAGGACGTACTCGCGTTACGGCAGCACCAGGAACTCGACGCTGCCCAGCGCGGGGATGCTCACCAGCTTGGACGTCACCGCGACCTCCATGCGGTTTGCGCCCACGGTCAGCTTGTCAAGCACGTCCGCACCCAGCACGACCTGGTAGTGGCCGTCCTCAACCAGTTCGGCATCGCCTTCGGCCACAACCTGCCCCGTGGCGTCAAAGAGCAACCACTTGACGCCCATAATCTCATCGGCCGGGTAAGGCTCATCCTTGTACGTGACGTACACGTCGAAGACCGCCTCACCCGAGGCCTTGGAGACGCGGGCCGGGCCTTCCATGGTGACCGTGGCCAGTTTCGGCTCACCAAAGCCCAGCCACTTGTCCGCGGGATCCGGATAGTCCTCAAAGCGCTTCAGGATGACGGTCTTCTCCAGCGGGAAGACCTGGTCCAGGTAGAAGGGACCGGTGCCGACCCAGAAGTGGCCCTTATCCTCGTACCAAGCCTTGAGGTTCTGGTAGCGTTGCGCGGCCTCATCCTTGGTGATGTATTGGCCCAAGGTGGGCTCGTAGGGGATGTAGGTCTCGTTCAAGGCCTGGTCGAGGTATTTGGCCAGGATCTCCAGGCTGGGCCCGGCCACGTAGTTCATCCACTCGACTTCGAGCGCGTCGGCCTTATCCTGGGTGAAGGCCAGCTCTTGGTTGGCCTCGGCCAACATGCCCACCGCGATGGTATGCCACGCGCCCTCGCCGTAGCCATATTGCGGCCACAAGGTGTTGACGTTCAGCTCGGCATCCAAGTTGTACGCGTCGGTGTACCACTCGATGACCAAGGGATCTTCGGAGACAATGCGGACACCCTTGAACACCTTCATGAAAGCCGCGAAGGAATCCTTGTAGGACTCGTCGTAGATGGGGCTGGCTTCCTTCGCGCGGTCGAAGGTGAGGATCAGGCCCATGATGATGTCCGCCATGTCAAACTGGCTGCCATCGTGCCACTTGACTTTGTCGAACAGATCCTCGGGGTAATAGACCACGCTCTTGAGCTTGGCCGTGCGGGTCTCGCCCAAGTCCGCCAAGGTCACGAACTTCTGGG
>JAADFA010000097.1 GCA_013153135.1 Chloroflexota bacterium | reverse complement strand
CGTGCCCCAGCCCCGCCGATCCCTGGGGGTACGATGCCACCCGTCGTTGAGGTCCGCAAGCTGGTCAAACGATTTGGTTCCCGCACCGTGCTGCGTGGGCTGGACCTAACCCTCCAGCCTGGCGAGTTCGTCGCGTTGCTCGGGCCTAATGGTGCGGGCAAGACCACGTTGCTGCGCATTTTGGCCACACTGCTGCGCCCCACCCAGGGATACGTGGCCATCTACGGCCATCGGCTTCCCCAAGAAGCTCAGGCCGCGCGGCGCCACTTGGGTATGCTCAGCCACCAACCCTTGCTCTATGGTGACCTCTCCGCTGAGCAGAATCTGCGTTTCTACGGTCGCCTGTACCAAGTACCCAATCTGGACGCGCGCATCACCGAGCTGCTACGTCTGGTCGGCCTCTATCGCCGACGGAACGACCTGGTTCGCACCTTCTCCCGAGGGATGCAACAGCGCCTCGCGATCGCACGCGCGCTCATCCACAACCCCCAGGTGCTCCTCTTGGACGAGCCCTACACCGGCCTGGATCAGGATGCAGCCCAGCGGCTCGATGACCTCCTGCGCGCCATTGCAGCCCAAGGCCGTACCATCCTCATGACGTCGCACGACTTGCACCGCATCCTGGAACTGGCGCAGCGGTTCCTTGTGCTGACGCGCGGGCGCATTGTCGCGTCCGCGGACCGGGAGGCCATCGCCCAACAAGGGCTCCTGACCTTTTACCGCGACGCGCTGGCCCAGGCCCGCACGAATCCCAGCGGAGGCACGCGCGCATGAGCCACTCCGACCGCATCACGCCCTTGTGGACCGCGCTTCGGGTAATCGTGTGGAAAGATCTCACTACCGAGCTCCGCAGCCGTGAGCTCCTTTCCGGGATGTTGCTTTTCTCAGTCTCCGTGTTGCTAATTTTTAACTTCGCGCTGGAGCTCAATGCGAGATCCCGGGCCGAAGCAGCGGCAGGCATCCTATGGAGCACATTGATCTTCGCGGGGACCTTAGGGCTCAACCGGTCCATGGCTTCGGAAAAAGAACAGGGGGGCATGGATGGCCTGTTGCTGGCCCCTATGGACCGGAGCGCGATTTACTTTGGCAAGATGATCGCCAACTGGCTCCTCATGATGGTGGTTGCGGGGGTAACCGGGCTGCTGTACAGCATTTTATACAACCAACCTCTCACCCAACCAGGGTTATGGTTGGTCTTTGCGCTGGGCTCTTTGGGCTACGTCGCCGCGGGCACCTTGCTGGCCGCGATGACGGTGCAAACGCGTGCGCGCGAGCTGCTCTTGCCCATTCTACTCCTACCGCTTCTCTTTCCCTTGCTCATGGCCGCCGTGCGCAGCAGCATGGGCTTTTTACAGGGGCTCCCCTTTGAGGAATTCGCCCAGTCCGTGCACCTGCTCATCGGCATCGATGGCCTCTTCATCGCGCTAGGCTATTTGCTCTTCGACTTCGTCATGGCGGAATAGGTCGGTAGTCGGTAGTCGACAGTCGGTAGTCGATAGTCGATAGTCGGTAGTCGGTAGTCGACAGAATGGATTAACCTCCATTCACAAATCGCCAACTTCTAACATCCATCTACTCATCTCGCCCAAAATCTACGCTTCCTGCTTTCCTGCTCTCAGCTCCCCGCTTTATGCCAACTACCAACTTCCAACTTCAAACCACTACTATCCGCGTTCATCCGCGTCCATCCGCAGTTCCCAACTACCAACCACCAACTTCTGTGTTCATCCCCCTTGCGGCGTTGGGATGCTGATTTCAATGTACTCGCCGTCGCCGTAGCTCAAAGGCTCGGCCGTGACCGCGCCGCCGAGAATGGCGATTTGCTCCTCAAGCAAGCGCAACCCCTCATCCGAATCCTCGCGGCCCAATTCGCTCGTCGGGCTCCATTTGCGACTATCATGTTCAACACGCAAAAAGATTTGATCCGGTGCCTGGTAGTCCACAAGAACTTCGACCCGAGACGCCTGCCCTTCCACCGCGCGCGAGGTCAGCTCTTGCACCGCGCGGAAGATGAGCATCTCCAGATACGGCTCCAATTTGCGCGCCTGGCCCTGGACTTTGAGATCCGTCTGCACCTTGAAGCGCTTTTGCACCATGTTCAAATACCGCTGCAAACCTGCTACCAGGCCCAGGTCATCCAGGCTGAGGGGCCGCAGCTCCGCGATGAACGCGCGGACGTCCTGGAACGTCTTGTTGGCCGCCTGCTGCAAGGCCTCCATCTCCTTGTGCACGGCCTGAGGGTCGTTCTCAAACAAACGACGGATGATATCAGCCTGCAAGATAAAGTTGGACAAGGCCTGCGCGGGGCCGTCGTGGATCTGACGGGCCAGGCGCTGTCGCACCCGCTCTTCGGCCTGGATGACCATCTTGACCAGTTCGACCGAGGAGCTGCGACCTGCGGTTTGCGCAGCCTGCGGAGAGCCAACCTGCTCCAGAGCGAAGTTCACCACCTCCAGAAAGCGCTCGAGCAAGTCCAAATACGCTTGGGCGGCATCCTTTTGCGCTTCAAGCCGTTCGGCTTGGGCCCGCAGGAGCAAATAGCGCCGTTGGGTTTCGAGCGCGGTATTGTACCCCCGCGCCAGGTCTTGCCATTGGCGCCGTTGCACCGCCTGGCGCAAGTAATTGATAATGGCCGCGCTTTGCTGGCCCAGGCGCTCGCTCTCATCTTTCACCTTTTCCGCGGTCAAAGCCAATTCCCGGATTTTGCTCCGAGTACGCTCCAATTCCTTTACCGCCCACTCTTGCCATTCGTGCAACCGTTCGACCATGCTATCCGCCTGGTGTTGCGATTCAAAGAAGTCATCCTTCACGATACGCCTCCAGAGGGGTCAAAGTTGGCTATCCAACGCGGCCTATACCATGGTGGTAGTATAATCAAAAGGCTCCAATCCGCCTAGGGAGGAAGGGCGCAAGGAGAGGAGGACATGGCTCACGACGTCCACGGCACCAAAGGGCCGGAGGGAGTCGGCTGGTATGGAATTGCTCTTCCTATACGGACCGCCAGGGGTGGGCAAGAGCACCCTGGGCGCCCAGCTCGCTCAGGTGTTGGCTCTGCCCTTTGTTGACCTCGACGCTGCCATCGAGCAAGAAGCCGGGCGTTCCATCCCCCAAATCTTCGCCGAACAAGGGGAGCGAACTTTTCGCAGTCTCGAGAGACGTTTGCTCCAGCGCGTTATTCGGCAATATCAAGGCACCCGCGGCGCGGTGGTCGCGCTGGGCGGTGGTGCGCTGCTCGACCCCGCGAACCGCATGGCTGCCGAGGCTGCCGGGCCCGTCTTGGTGCTGACCGCGCCCTTAGAGGTCCTAGCCCAGCGGCTAAGCCAGGCGCCTGGCTCTCGCCCTTTGGCTCAAAACCGCGAAGCCTTGGCCCGACTTTTGGCTCAGCGAGCTGAGCACTATGCATCCTTCCCGCGGCGGCTCAACGTGGGCGACCTTCCCATCCCCCAAGCCGTGGCCGAAGCCCAGATCGCACTCGGCGCGTTCCGGCTCCACGGCATGGGCGCGGGCTATGACGTGCGTGTGGTACCTCACGGCCTGCAGCACATCGACCGCTTCCTGGCCGCGCGCAACGAATGGGGCCCCGCGCGCGCGCTGGTAACCGACGCGAACGTACATCGCCATCACGTGCGCCACGTTTTGCCCCGGCTCACCCAACCCCAAGGCCAGGTCTCCGTCCAGGTGCTACAACCGGGCGAAGTGAGCAAATCCCTGGCTGTGGTCGCAGACCTGTGGTCCGCGTGGGCGGTGGCCGGGCTCGACCGCTACAGCCCCGTGGTTGCGCTTGGCGGTGGCGTCGTGGGCGATGTGACGGGCTTTGCGGCCGCGACCTATTTGCGTGGGGTACCGTGGTTCAACCTGCCCACGTCCTTACTCGCGATGGTCGACGCGTCCATCGGTGGCAAAACGGGCATCGACCTGCCCATCGGCAAGAACCTCGTCGGCGCGTTTCATGCGCCCACGGGCGTGCTGGTCGATCCTGAAACCCTATCTACCCTGCCCACGGAAGAATGGCGCTACGGCGCAGCCGAAGTGCTCAAACATGGACTTATCGGCGATCCGAGGTTACTTACTTTGCTTCAAGACGGCCTGCGTGGCCTGCGAGCACGCGCAGATGAAGTGGTCCGTCGAGCCATTGCCGTCAAAGTGCGGGTGGTCAACCAGGATCCCTATGAACGTACAGGCCTGCGCGCCCAGCTCAACGCGGGGCATACGGTTGGTCATGCCATCGAAGCCGCGCTAGCATACCGCTTTCCTCATGGCGCGGCAGTGGCCATTGGCTTGGTCGTCGAAGCCGCGCTGGCCGCGGCCCTAGGGCTCAGCCCTGCAGATTGGCCCGATCAGGTTGCTGCATGGGTACGGGGCCTCGGGCTGCCAACCCACATCCCCCGCCAGGTGGACTGGGCTGCCTTTCGCAGCGCGATGCAACACGACAAAAAACGGCGCCACGGGCATGTGACCTTCGCCTTGCCTGTTGCGGTCGGTCGGGTAGACGTCGGCGTGCGTGTGCCCGAAGATGTTCTGGAAAAAACCTTTGAGGTCTGGCATGAGTAATTGGTCCATTCCCGAAGATCTTATCCGTTGGCTGCGTGCGGCCCAAACGGTGGTCGCGTTCACGGGCGCGGGCATCTCGGCCGAAAGCGGCGTGCCCACCTTCCGCGACGCGCAAACCGGCCTCTGGG
>JAADFA010000032.1 GCA_013153135.1 Chloroflexota bacterium | reverse complement strand
CGGGGATGTGACAACGCGTCCGCGGGCAGGCCAGGGGCCCATTTGCGCTTTATCGACCTGGACACGGGCCAGGCGTGGACCTGGTCGGGCTTTGATGCCCTGTTCGGTCCGCCCCGCTGCCTTCCTCGCCAGGCCGGCGCGTCGATGGCGGGTTGGTTCCGTTGGGCGTTTTTGGGATGGAACCCTCGCGCGGCGGAGGAGTTCGCTTTGATGGTCTGGCAGTATCCGGACGATGCCCCCGCGAATCAACCTCTGGCGCAGGTGCCTTTCCGCGGCTGGCTGGTCGTTTCGGATGCTCGGCGAACGAAGCTCGAAGCCGCGCCGTTACCTGAGGGGGTGGAATGCATCGTATGGGCGCCCGACGGTCAGAGCTTTTTATGCCAAGATGCGCAACGCCCCGGCGTGTATGTTTGGGTGGACCGCGCAGGTCAGGCGCGTCAGCGTTGGCGCTTGGCCGCGGGTGTTCGGATTCGTCAGTGGCTCCCGGCCGACGCGCGGGTTCCTTAGGCAAGCTGTGCGACCTTGGCGTCAACGGCCTTCAGTCCCCGCGAGGGCACGCAAAGGTTGTCGAAATGACAAGGGTCGCGAGGGTGGCGAAGGAGGGCGTCGCGGCGGGTGGGTTCCGCCGCCCGCCGCACTGGCCATGGCCGCGCTCGCGTGCCGCGGGCGCCGCGGGCTTTCAGCCCGCGGCGAGTTGCCATAAAATTGCGTGCGAATCGTTCGGCCTAAGGCACGGGAACGGCGAGGATAGCGGACGGGTTCAGCCGCCCGCGGGGCGGGCCGTCCGCGGCATGGGCTTCTACGAGATTTGCCTGCATCCCGCCCACGCGCGATCATTGACACGGCTTGGGGGGCGTGCTATAATTGCCCCTCGCCCACAGGGGTAGGCTTTTTATCGTGCGTTTTATACTGCTGCGGCCCAAACGGACGAAGCAGTTCTTTTTGTCTGTAACTTGGCTTGGACGCGAAGGAGGGTGCTGTGCCGACCATAAACCAATTGGTGCGTAAGGGGCGCAAGCCCAAGAAGCATAAGCCCAAGGCGCCGGCGCTGCTTTATATTTACAACTCCCTGAAGGGAAAGCGCATCCGGCTGCCCAAGGGCTCGCCCCAAAAGCGGGGCGTGTGCGTGACGGTGCGGACCATGTCGCCGAAAAAGCCGAACTCCGCGCTGCGAAAGATCGCGCGCGTGCGGCTGACCAATGGCATGGAGGTCACCGCGTACATCCCGGGCGAAGGGCACAACTTGCAGGAGCACTCGGTGGTCTTGGTGCGCGGTGGCCGTGTGAAGGACCTGCCGGGTGTGCGCTATAAGATCATCCGGGGCGCGTTGGACGCGGCCGGTGTTGAACAGCGGCGTCAGGCGCGCTCGAAGTACGGCACCAAGCGGCCGAAGAAATAAACACTTCGGGGCTGTGGATACCCTTTTGTGGAGGAGCGTCATCTATGCCACGGCGATATCGGCCTGAACGACGGGTGATCCCGCCCGATCCGAAATATGGCGACGTGCAGGTGCAATCGTTCATCAACCGGGTGATGCGCAACGGAAAGAAGAGTGTTGCAGCCCGCCTGGTGTACGGCGCGTTTGATATTATCGCTGAGAAGACCGGCGAGGACCCGCTTAAGGTCTTCAAGAAAGCAATCAAAAATGTCTCGCCCATCATGGAAGTACGACCTCGCCGGGTCGGTGGCGCAACCTATCAGGTACCGATGGAAGTGCCGCCGCATCGGCAATTCGCCTTGGCCTGCCGGTGGATTATCCACGCGGCGCGCGCCCGTCAAGGCAAGAGCTTCTCGGAAAAGTTGGCCGCCGAGCTAATGGACGCGGCCCGGGGTCAGGGCGCAGCCGTCCGCAAGAAGGAAGAAACCCACCGCATGGCCGAGGCCAACCGGGCCTTTGCCCATTTCCGGATTTAGATCCGGCTTGGCCCGGGCGGTTTGGACGCTGGAAACCAGGATGGGGCGCGTGCGTACAGTCTCGCGCCCCATCCTCATGTCTACGCTGGTAGGTCTGGGGGCATCTTTGGATAAGGGGTTCGCTTATGCCGCGCAAACACCCAATTGAAAAATACCGCAATATCGGCATCATTGCCCATATCGACGCGGGCAAAACCACCACTACCGAGCGCATTCTGTTCTACACCGGCCGTACCCACCGTTTGGGTGAGGTGCATGAGGGTACGACCGTAACGGATTATATGGAACAGGAGCGCGAACGGGGAATTACGATTGTCGCAGCCTCGGTCTCGGCTGAGTGGAAGGGCTATCAGATCAACATCATCGACACGCCGGGGCACATCGACTTCACCGCCGAGGTTCAGCGCTCCCTGCGCGTGCTCGATGGCGGCGTGGTCGTGTTCGACGCGGTCCACGGCGTCGAGCCCCAGAGCGAAACGGTTTGGCGCCAGGCCGACCGCTACGGTGTGCCGCGCATCTGCTTCATCAACAAGATGGACCGGGTCGGCGCGTCGTATGAGCGTTCCATCCAGAGCATCCGCGAGAAATTGGGCGCGAACCCTGTGGCCGTGCAGCTACCCATCGGCTCCGAGGCCGACTTCCGCGGCGTGGTGGACCTTATGACCATGAAGGCCATCATTTGGGTGGATGACCTGGGCAAGGAGCCCCGGGTTGTCGAAATCCCCGACGAGCTGCGCGAAGAGGCCGAGGCCGCGCGGGAGCAGATGATCGAGCAAATCGTCGAGACCGATGAGGCCTTGATGGAAAAGTACTTCAACGACGAAGAGATCACCGTTGACGAGCTCAAGGCCGCCTTGCGCCGCGCCACCATCGCGGGCCAATTGCAGCCCGTCTTCTGCGGCAGCGCGCTTAGGAACAAGGGCATTCAGCCCCTCTTGGATGGCATCGTGGACTACCTGCCCTCGCCGGTGGATATCCCACCTGTGCGCGGCATCAACCCCGAGACCGGCGAAGAGGAAGTACGCGAGGCGCGCGACGATGCCCCCCTGGCCGCCTTGGTCTTCAAAATCGTCACCGACCCCTACGCGGGTCGCCTGGCCTACTTCCGCGTCTATTCCGGCACCCTGACCCAGGGCAAAATGGTCTATAACGCGACCAAGGGCCGGAAGGAGCGCATCGGCCGCCTCATCCGCATGTATGCCGACCGCCGCGAGGACATCGACGAGGTCTACGCGGGCGATATCGCGGCCGTGGTCGGCTTGAAGCACACCTTCACCGGTGATACCCTGTGCGACCCCAAGCATCCTATTGTGCTTGAGAGCATCTCTTTCCCCGAGCCTGTTATTTCCGTAGCCATCGAACCCAAGTCCACCGCCGACCAGGATAAGCTGGCTAAGGCCTTGCAAAAGCTGGCCGAGGAAGACCCCACCTTCCGCGTGCGGGTGGACGAGAGCACCGGCCAGACCATTATCTCCGGCATGGGCGAGCTGCACCTGGAGATTCTGGTCGACCGTATGAAGCGCGAGTTCGGTGTGCAGGCCCGGGTGGGCAAGCCGCGTGTGTCGTACCGTGAGACCATCACCCGGCCTGTGCCCAAGGTCGAAGGCAAATTCATCAAGCAGACGGGCGGGCGTGGTCAGTATGGCCATGTGGTGATCTCGGTGGAGCCGTTGGAGCCGGGCTCGGGTATTGTGTTTGAGGATAAGATCACAGGCGGCGTGATCCCGCGGGAATTCATTCCCGCGGTGGAAAAAGGCATCCGTGAGGCGGCGGACGCGGGCGTGCTCGCGGGCTATCCGGTTACCGACGTCAAGGTGACCTTGTACGATGGCTCGTACCATGAGGTGGATTCGAGCGAAATGGCCTTCAAAATGGCTGGTTCCATGGCCTTCAAAGAGGCGGTTAAACAAGGCAAGCCTGTGCTCCTAGAACCCATCATGAAGGTGGAAGTAACGGTGCCCGAGGAATACTTGGGCGACGTGCTTGGGCAGCTATCCGCACGACGAGCCGATATTCAAGGCATCGAACCGCGGCCGGGCAACGTGCGGGCCATTCGCGCGATGGTGCCGCTGTCGGAGATGTTCGGCTACGCGACCGCGCTACGCTCCGCGACCCAAGGCCGCGGCATGTTCACCATGGAGTTTGACCACTACGAACCCGTTCCCGAGACCTTGGCTGAAGCCATCATCCGCGGGGAACGATAACGCAAGCATTGAAGCACGACCGGAACCTTACCAACTTGAGGAGGCGAGCAACCATGAAGCAGCGCATCCGCATTCGCCTGAAGGC
This sequence comes from Chloroflexota bacterium, assembly GCA_013153135.1. GTDB lineage: Bacteria > Chloroflexota > Anaerolineae > Anaerolineales > DRMV01 > JAADEN01. The sequence goes on along the minus strand of JAADFA010000032.1, from coordinate 510 downwards.
GTACGACCATCGCATTTTGGACCAGGCCGCGAAGCGCATCGTCGAGGCGGCGGAGCGGGCTGGCGCGCGCGTGGTAGGCCCCGTTCCCTTGCCAACCAAGATCGAACGGTACACCGTTCGCCGTTCGCCTTTTATTGATAAAGACTCCCACGAGCACTTTGAGATTCGAACGCACAAGCGATTGATTGATATCTTGGACCCCGATGCCAAGACCATCAACATGCTCATGAACTTAAACTTGCCCGTGGGCGTCGACATCGAAATCAAACTGTGAAAACAAGGCGAAAAGGCTTGTCGGAACCCGACGCGTGTGGTATATTTGCATCTCGGCTTTTGCAGCACACGTTTTGGCACATTGACCAGACGGACAACACATGACCAGGGTGCCGGCAGGCGCCCGTTCGGATGTGTTGACCCTCGCGGCGGGGCTCCCGCGGCCAGGAGACGCGGTGAGGTCCGTTTTTGTCGCGAGGGACGGCCCGCTGCCCCGGGCTCCAGGGGTATGGCCGG
>JAADFA010000155.1 GCA_013153135.1 Chloroflexota bacterium | reverse complement strand
CGAGCCCGCCCCTAGGCTGGGCTCGCGCCCGTTCCTCGCTACGTAACAGCTTTCGTCTGACGCACCAGATGGAGGAAGTACTGATGGAACCGCGGATCGTCGGTCAGCTCGGGATGGAACGCGGTGGCCAACAGATGCCCCTGTTGGGCCGCGACAATGCGACCATCGGGCAAACGGGCCAAAACCTCAGCCGGCGGGTGTACAGCCTCGATAAGGGGCGCGCGAATAAAAATGGCGTGGAACGGCTTGGGCTCGGGATCCACCACGCGCAAAGCAGGTACATCAATGTCGATCTCAAAGCTATCCACCTGGCGGCCGAACGCGTTGCGCTCTACTTCAATGTTCATCACCCCTAGAAGGGGCTGGTCACGACGCGCGTCCTTGGACATGAAAATCGCGCCCGCGCACGTGCCCCACATGGCCTTTTCGGCCGCGAACGCACGCAACGGCTCCATCAGGCCGAAGTCCACGGCCAGTTTGCCCATGGTAGTGCTTTCCCCGCCGGGGATGATAAGACCGTCTAGCCCGTCGAGATGTTCAGGCAGCCGGACCTCGCGCACCAACGCGCCCAGACGCTCAAGCATCTGCCGATGCTCGAGGAAATCGCCCTGGAGCGCGAGCACGCCGATGACGGGGATTTTGCCGTTATCCCGGCTCATGGTCCCTCCACTCCTACCGCGCGGCTACCAGCCGCGTCCGGCCAGGCGCTCTTCCTCCCGCAGGCTCATGACCTGGCGGCCGCGCATAGGCTCGCCAAGGCCCTTGCTCACCTCAGCCAAGATGGCCGGGTCATTGTAATGGGTGACGGCTTTAACAATGGCCGCGGCGCGCTTCGCGGGATTCTCGGATTTGAAAATGCCCGAACCTACAAAGATGCCATCCATACCGAGCTGCATCATCAACGCGGCATCGGCCGGGGTCGCGATGCCGCCTGCCGCGAAGTTGACTACGGGCAAGCGCCCAAGCCGCCGCGTCTCCAGCACCAGCTCCAACGGCGCGCCGATTTTCTTCGCATACGCGTACACTTCTTCATCCGGCATGTTTTGCAGCTGGCGAATCGCGTCAAGCACCGCGCGCGCGTGCCGTACGGCCTCAACCACATCGCCCGTACCGGCTTCGCCCTTGGTGCGGATCATGGCCGCGCCTTCCGCGATGCGGCGCAAGGCCTCGCCCAAGTTACGCGCACCCGCGACGAAGGGCACCTTGAACTTGTGCTTATCAATATGGTGCTCCTCATCGGCCGGAGTTAGGACTTCGGACTCATCGATGAAGTCCACCCCAATGGCCTCAAGGATCTGGGCCTCGACGAAGTGACCAATGCGCACCTTGGCCATAACCGGGATGGACACCGCGTCCATGATCTTGAGAATGAGCTCGGGATCGCTCATACGAGCAACCCCTCCCTGGGCGCGGATATCCGCGGGGACCCGCTCCAGGGCCATTACCGCAACGGCACCCGCGTCTTCCGCGATCTTGGCCTGCTCGGGCGTGACCACATCCATGATCACGCCACCCTTGAGCATTTGAGCCAGACCGATCTTGACCTTGAAGGTACCGGTTAAAATTGGGGACATGGCGCTCCTCCAAAAACCCGTACTGACGCTGGCTTAAGATTGTACCTCACCACAGGGACGCGAGCCAGTCCCGCGCGTCCTGTTGGCTCATGGGTACGGGGTTCATTTCGAACGCGGGCCACAAGTAAGCGATCGCGTGGTCCGCGATGCGGTCCAGATCGGCTTGTGGAATGCCCCAATCTCGTAGCCGCGCGGGGATGCCTGCATCACGGATGAGTCCCTGCAAGGTGCGCACCACCGCGGCCGCGCGCTCGGTCCGGTCCGCGGGCCAGGGCTCGGGCAAGATGTAAGGCGCGAGGTCCGCGAAATCCGTGTATCCCCGGGCCAGATTGTAGGGCAGGATGTGCTGCAGGAAGAACGCGCCCGCCAGGCCGTGGGGCGTGTGATAAAACACACCTAAAGGATACGACAGCGCGCCCGCAGGGCCTGCGCTCGCGTTCATCAGCGCGGCGCCCGCGAGGTACGATCCCTTCATCAGTTCTCCGCGCGCGGCCACATCCGTAAGGTCGGCCATAAGGCCCCGTAACCCGCGCACCAGATGCCCCACCGCAGCCATGGACCACGGTCGCGTGAAGGGTGTGTGGCGTACGGACATGAAGCTCTCAAGCGCGTGCACCAAGCCGTCCAGTGCGGAGGATAGGCTGGCCTGCCGCGGGGCAGTGGTGGTGAGCTCGGGGTCCAACAGCGCGAAGACGGGGAAGTTATACTCCGTATTGATGCCAAACTTGCGGCCTTCATCTTCGTCCGTGAAGACCGCGAAGTAGGTTACCTCGCTACCTGTGCCTGCGACGGTGGGCACCATGACCACGGGGATGGGTGGCCGAATGTCCGTGGGGAAGCCGCGCAGCTCCACGGCCCGCTCCACCGGATTGGTGGTGAGCACGGCTAGGCCTTTGGTCGTATCCATCACACTGCCGCCGCCCACGCCCACCAGCACGTCCACCTCTCGATCGCGAAAAACATCCTTAATCTGGTCAAGATAGCCATAGGTTGGTTCGAAGGGTGCCTGATACACAAGCACATGCAGCGCATCGACCTCGCGGCGCAGCGCGTCGAGCCAATCTTGATATAGAGGCAATTCGGGCAACGCGCGGTCGATCACCATGCCGACCCGTCGATACCCGCGCTGCTTGAGCAGCTCGGCCAACTCATGGCGGCGCCCCGGACCGTAATAGACCTGGGTCCGCAATTTAAACTGGAACGCGTCCATGATGTCATCCCTCCTTGGGGGCTAGGGTGTCGGGGACGTCGCAGAGCCATCCCCCTGAAGTAAATAACGACGGACTAAACACTCCGCGAGGAACCAATCCACCTCATCGTCAATGTCGACTTTCTGCTCCCGACGCAAGTGATAGGCTGCAGCGCGCGGGAGGTAAAAGGTGCGGTGCTGGATCAGAGGCTCGTACCAGGCCACGTAAATGCTATAGGGTAAATAGGCCTGGGCCAGGTACTGGCGGTTGACGTTGCCCGCGTCGGTCTCGCAAAATTTGGTCAGGAAGCCATCCTGCACTTTGAGGGCCCAAAGCGGGTGGTCGTTCGTGACGGGGCCGACCGCGACCACGCTTTGTGCGTTGGGTGTGGTTACCAGGGTTTCGATCGCGCGGTCAATATCGCCCGGGTAGCGGAAGGGGCTAGTGGCCTCGAGCTGGACGATAATATCGTAGCGCTGCCCGCGGTCGGCGAGCCACTGGGCCGCGTGGGCGACCGCGTGCGCGATGGGCACGTCGTCGGCCGCGAGCTCGGCGGGACGGCGGAAGGGCACCTCCGCGCCGGCTTCACGCGCGACGCGTGCAATGGCGTCGTCGTCCGTCGAGACGATCACTCGGTCCACATACACGGCTGCGCGCGCCTGCTCCACGGACCAGGCCAGCAGCGGTTTGCCCAAAAACGGCCGAATGTTTTTGCCCGGGATGCCTTTCGAGCCCCCACGCGCCGGAATGACCGCGAGCACGCGATGGTTACGAATCATGCGCCCTCCTCACAAAAGCCAAGACAATTTTTCCGCGGCTTCCCGATATGCATCCCACTGGCCCACGTCGACGAAATCCCGCTCGCTTACGGGGTAGGCCAGCACGCGCTCGCCCGCGGCGAGCAAAGCTTCGATCAAGTCCGTCATATCAAAGGCCTGCCGTTCAGGGATGTAAGCCAGCGCGCGCGCGTTGACCACATACACGCCGGTGTTGATGGGGAAGGTGTACTCGGGCTTTTCTTCCAGCCCAGCGATCTCCCCTCCTTCCCGAATGTGTACCACGCCATAGGGGATGCGGTAGTGTTGAATAGAGGTCAGGGAGGTCAACGCCGCCTTTCGCTCGCGGTGATGGGCGACCACATGCCCATAATGGGCCCGTACAATGACGTCGCAGTTGGAAACGAGAAAATCGCCTTGGATGCGCCCTTCGAGGAGTTTTAAGCTTCCGGCCGTACCCCAAAAGTCATCTTCCCATACGAATTCGACACGGTAGGGCAAATCCCGGCGCCCGCGGAAGTAGGCCTCAATCATCTCGCCCTTGTAATTCAAGGTCAAGTAAAACCGCGTCACGCCATAGCGGTGAAAATGGTCCATGATGTGTTCAATCACGGGCTTTTCGCCCACGGGGATGAGGGGCTTGGGCAGCACATGGGTAAAGGGCTGGAGCCGCGTGCCGCGGCCCCCGGCCATGATGACAACGGGGATGTCAATACGTTCTTCGGGGGGCACGTCGCGAGGCACGTCGCGGCCAAAGAGGTCAGCCCAGGTCACAAAATCAACCACACGACCGTCGTCGTCCACGATGGGCAGAACCTCGATACGGTGCTCGACGAGCATCCGCTTGGCGCGCTCCTCGGTGAAGGCCGCGCGAGTGAGGAAGAAAGGATGGGGGTTATAGGCTTCGGAAAGGCGGCCGTCTAAACGGCCAGTACGAAGGATGTAACGACGCAAATCGCCGTCGGTAAGCACGCCCAGCAGGCGGCGCTTGTCGTCGACCACGAGCAAGACGCGATACCCCGTTTCGTCCAGGCGTTTCATCGCGTCGATCAGGCCCAAATCCGGGGGAACGAACAGGTTCTCAAGGGAGACATGGGCGCTCATGGAAGGCCTCGCGCCGAAGAATGACCGGGTGATTATACCGCGCTTGGGCAAACGGGCGGGCTCGCGAGGA
>JAADFA010000090.1 GCA_013153135.1 Chloroflexota bacterium | reverse complement strand
ATGGGAAGGCCATGAGCACATCCATGAGCCGCATGATCACATTGTCCACCCAGCCGCCCGCGTAGCCGCTGATGGCGCCCAGCAGGGTGCCAGCCAGGATGGCGAAGGTCACCGTGGTGAAGCCCACGAATAGAGATACCCGGGTGCCATAGATGACCCGGCTGAACACGTCCCGGAAGTTGCCGTCGATGCCCATGATGTGCTGGGGCTTGTCGGGCGGGCACCCCAGCAGGTGGATGCACGGTGGCTCGCGTTTGCGCACATCCTCCTTGCCGATGAGCACTTCCAGCGGGTCGTAGGGCGCGATGACCGGCGCGAAGATGGCGATGAGCACCAGCGCGAGTAAAATCGCGCCGCCAATTTGCGCAGAGCGCTGCCGCAGCAGGCGCCGCCAAGTAAGGCGCCACAGACTCATGGGGCGAACTTCGGTCTCAGGTAACGTCGTGGTCATGGGCTCCTCGGGTCGAAACCGTAGATGATGAAACCACGGATAAACACGGAAGTTAGTGGTTGGTGGTTGGAAGTTTGAGGTTTGAGGTTGGAAGTTGGAAGTTGGAAGTTGGCTTATCTACCGACTACCGACTAACGACTAACGACTAACGACTCTCTATCGCCAACCACCAACCTCTAGCTTCCAACTTCCAACCTCTAACTTCCACCCCGCTCCCTACTCCAACCGTATCCGCGGGTCCACGAAGACATACGACAGATCCACGAGCAAATTCACAAAGACGTAAATAAGCGCGATCACAACGGTGAACCCCTGGATGACGGGGTAATCGCGAGCGGTGATGGCTTCGAAGAGCATCCGGCCGACGCCTGCGAAGCTGAAGATAGTTTCCGTGAGGACCGCGCCGGAGAAAAGTAACCCGACCTGCAGGCCGATGACGGTCACAATCGGTAACATCGCGTTGCGCAGCGCGTGCTTTAGGATAACCATGTGGCGACGCAATCCCTTGGCTCGCGCGGCCTTGATGTAGTCCTGTCGCAGAACCTCAAGCATGGATGAACGGGTCATGCGCGCGATGATGGACAGAGGGATGGTGCTCAGCGCGGTCGCAGGCAAGATCAAATGCTGGAGCGCGTCTTTAAGCACCGCCCAATCCCGAGCGATCAGCGAATTCAGCACGTACATATTTGCAATAAATTCCAGCACAAAATAACGTACACCTTCTTGGGGCACATTCCAACCGAACACTTCGTAGAAAGGCTTCGCCACCACACCCGGCGAGAGACGCCCCGCGGGCGGAAGCCAGAAGGGTGTATCCTTGAGCAGCAGCGCGAAGGTGTACGCTAAGATCAACCCAAGCCAATACACCGGCATCGAAACGCCGATGTTTGCCAGGATCATGGTTCCCACGTCGATGGGCGAATTTCGATAAACCGCCGAAATGATGCCCAAGGGGATACCCACCGCAATGGCGATGGTTAGGGCGGCCAAACTGAGCTCTACTGTGGTGGGCAAGCGCTCCAGGATAATGATGGATACCGGTCGGCTGAACCGGATGGACTTCCCCAAATCACCGCGCAGAACCTGCTTCATATAGAGATAGAACTGCACCGGGATGGGGTCATTGAGGCCGTGTTCTTCGTAAAAGCGCTCACACACCTCAGGCGTAGCCTTCTCACCCAACATGGCCTTACACGGATCGCCCGGGATAGAGCGAGCCAATACAAACGTAACCAACAGGATGCCAAACAAGACCGGGATGGAGAGAAGCAAGCGGCGAATCGTGTACTGCAGCATAGCGGCTCCCCGCGATGGGTGGCTTGGCGAGAGCGGGGCGGCCGGTCCCAAGGAGACCGACCGCCCCGTGTTGAGTTTATTCCTCAGGCTTGTTCATCAAGCCGAACAGGTAGTCCGCGTACTCGAACGCGCCTGTGTTGCCCACGTGATAAGGGCTGGCCGCATTGAGCAGCGCGTCCCAGGTGCGCACCACATCGTTGGCGTCGACCGTGGAGCCGTCGTGGAACTTCACGCCCTTGCGCAGGTAGCACGTAAAGACCGTGGAGTCCTCGTTGGGTTCACACTTCTCCGCCAGCGCGGGGATGGCCTCGCCGTCCGCGTTGTAGCGGTACAGGCCCTCGCCCACCATCTTGCACGCGTCCAAGGACTCGCCGTCGGTCTCGTCCGCGCAGTACAGGCTAATGGGCTCCGCAGCCTTCATGTAGACCAACGTATCTCGGTCGCCGGGCACAAAGGTGTGCAGGTCGGGCGGGCCGAGCACAGCGGCCTTCGCATTCTTCACATCCGCGCGGGCCGCGTCGGCTGCCGCGCCGTGGGCCACCGGGACCATAGGCACCAACTCACGAATCGCGTTATTGGCCTGCTCATAGTAAGGTCGGGCCTTCTCCGGATCCGCGATGGTGGACGCCTTCTCCAGCGGCTCGTAGATCTCAGGATACGGCTTGCCGAACTGCGGGTTGTTGCGGTTGAAGTGGAAGTCCAGGAAGTTGGTCACGTGCAGGTAATCCGCACCCCAGCCCAGCAGGTAAAGGCCGTCCAACTCGCCCGCGGTGGACTTGGCGATGAACTCGCCCGATTCCATAACCACCACGTCCGCGTCGATGCCTAAGTTATCCCTCAGCTGGGTTTGGATCTCGACCGCGACCAGACCGGGCTCGGGCAAATACACCCGGAACACATCGCGGTAATAGATCTTGGTCTTAAAGCGGATGCCATCCTCGCCCCGCGGCAGGCCAGCTTCGTCTAAGAGCTTGTTCGCGGTCTCGGGGTCAAAGTCGTACCACGGCTCACCCACGCAGCCGTTGGGGATGCTACACGGGGTGAAGAAGTCGGCCACTTGCGAGCCTTCGGGATAGAAGTTCTTCACAATGCGCTCGCGGTCAATGCCCATGGCTAGAGCCTTGCGCACGCGCACGTCGTCCCAAGGCTCAACGGTGTTGATGATCCCGATATAGAAAATGTTGGGGTTGGGCACGGGCAAGAACTGCAGGTTGGGGTCGTTCTTGACGATGTCGTAATCATCGGGGCTTAACTTGGTGATGTAGTCCACGGTACCGGCCTGCAGCTCCAGCAAGCGCTGCGCGCCTTCCGTAGCCCAGCGGAAGACCAGGGTCTCGGTTGCTGCAGGACCAGCCCAATAATCGTCAAAGCGCTTGAACACAATGCTATCGCCGCGGTTCCACGTCTCGAGCTTGTACGGCCCCGCGCCAACGGGCTTGGAGAGCAGCGTCTCTTTATTCGCTTCGTTGGCATTGGCCTCAATCCATTCACGCGGGTAAATAAAGAAGGGCGTGAACGCGATCTTGGCCATAAACGCGGGGTCGGGTTCGCACATCGTGAAGCGCACGGTGTACTCGTCCAATGCCTCAATGGCTTTGATCTTATTGCCTTTACATTCGGCCGTCACCGAAAGGGGCTCGAAGGGCTTTTCGGCCTCCTCGGTCGCGGCCTCAGTCGGCTTCTCCATGGGCGCCTCGGTCGCCTTTTCGGCCGGCGCCTGGGTCGCCGTAGCCTGCTCGGCCTTACCGCCGCATCCCGCGACAGCCAAGGCGAGCACCAACACGGCCAATACGGCCCACAGCAGCGCAACGCGTCGTCTCATAAATTCCTCCTTCCGTGATACTTGAACGTATGCCTGCCACAAGGTGTTCTGATTATACTTGCTTATTCTCGTTCGTCAATGCGAAATGAAGCGGCCAAAAACGCAGAAAGTTTACGGACTGAACTGCAAGAAAGCGCCTCTTTCAAACGAATAGATCCGCGCGATCGGCCACGTATTTACGCCTTTGAACCCCGGCCCTCTTCGTCGCGATGGATCATCGATGCGGATCCGCACGGTACAATTGGCTGGGTCATGGCATGATGAGGAGGTCAGCATGCTCTTCCGCAATCGTCGTTGTCCGAACAAACCTTGGGACCCCAACCTGCTTTGGTCAGAAATTCGGCGCTCTTGGCGTTATGCTGCGGATTGGGTCTATCGTCGCCTGACCGCGCGTTGGCGCGGGTTGCCCCAGGTGTACGTCGCAGGCGTCAAACGCGGGGGCACGTCGTCCCTCTTCCGCTATTTGATGGAACACCCCCGCGCGCGTTATCCCTTCCGGCAACGCAAGGAAATCAAGTTTTATATTTATATGTACGATCTCGGATTGAGCTGGTATCGGGCCTATTTTCCCTATCGTTGGGAACTCCGGACCCACTTTACCGTAGATGCGACGCCGAGCTACCTACCCCATCCCTTTTTCCCGCAACGCGTGATGGCCGCCACACCTCACGCGCGCATTATCCTGCTCCTCCGAGACCCGGTCCAGCGCACCATTTCGCATTACTTTCACAACCGCCGACGGGGCCTGGAGCCTCTCTCGCTTGAAGAAGCTTTAGATGCTGAAGAGGAACGGCTTGCGGGCGAGTGGGAGCGTATGCACCAAGATCCATGTCATTCGCCCTGGCGCTATCACCGCTTTGGCTACGTCACCGAAAGCCGCTACGCGGAACACCTGGAGCGCCTGTGGCAACATGTCCCCCGTGAACAAACGCTTGTTTTGCGTAGCGAGGATCTCTTCGAGCAACCGCAAGCCACGCTGGATCGCATTGCGGCGTTTCTCAACATCGAACCCTGGCAACCCCAAATCCGCGTGTACAACCGTGGGGAATACACGCAACCCATTTCCGACGCCCTACGCGCGCGGCTGCGTGCTTACTTCCGTCCTCACAATCAACGGCTATACGAACTTCTAGGCCGCGATATGGGTTGGGATTGAATCATGCCAACACCGCA
>JAADFA010000083.1 GCA_013153135.1 Chloroflexota bacterium | reverse complement strand
CGAGCAGGCGAAATACACCTGGCGGGACCACTGCGCCAGCCTCGGCTAGAAGGTGGGCTTGGACGCGTAGCGCGTCCAGGGGTGAGGGAGCCGCCACGCCTAAGGGATCGGCTTGATGGATGCGTGCGAGCACAGCCTGGACTTCGGACAGGGGACGCTGGAGGTCGCGCGCAATGGTCTCGGGCCGTCGACTCAGCAAGCCATCGTCGTCCAGCGCGGCGAGAATTGCCTCGGCAATGAGCTTTTGCTCGGGACGCAGCTCGGGCATGACTTGACGAGCCACGTACTCGGCCAAGGTAAGGGGTTGGCGCCATGTTTGCTCCCAAGGCTCCCGGTAGGTGTCGGGGATTGGCTCCCATGGTTCTAGGGCCCAAGGCTGCACGAAAAGGATGGGTTCATGCTCGGCCCGCGCGGGCGGACGGCAATACGGACACCATTCGCCCTCCAAAATTGGCCGGCCGCATCCCCGGCACCGCGTGCTCGGTGCCACCTCCAGCGCGGGGTTTTCGGCTAGTACGGCCTCGAGGCGCTGGCGCAACTCGACCACCGTCATGGGAAGCAGCTGCACCACCTGGGCCAAGGCGAGGTTGACCTGGGGGCGTGTTTGGATTTGGGGTGTTGGGGCAAAGCCAAGCTCAAACATGCATTCACCTCATCAACCATTCCCTGGTTGTACCGGTTGTACCCCCTTGGCGTGCAAAAATCATACCACCCTGACTTGATTGGCTCGAGTATATTCCTTGGCGAGGAAGGCAGGCGGCGACGCTCCTAATAGATGGTGCCACACGAACTAAAAACAAAAACGGCCTGGCGCGTCACTGCGCCAGGCCGTCCTCCGTCGCCCGAGGGTTCAGATTAGCCGCCCGGATTCCAGCCGGTGTCGATGGTGCCGTCTTCGAGACCCTTGCGGATCTCTTCCAGCTTATCCTTGACCTCTTGCGGCACGTCATCCTCAAAGTCGTGGAAGGGGGCCAGGCCCACTTTACCATAGTAGTTGCCGCTAGGGAAGTTGCCATCCTTCGCGGCTTTGATGAGCTCGAACACGCCATCGGTGATCAGCTTCATCGCGCTGGTGATAAGGCACGGCCGCGCTTCGGGCACGGTGTACCATTGATCCGTGTCCACACCAATGCAGTACACCCGTTCGCCCGCCTTGGCCCGGGACGCGACCTCGATGAGCGCGCCGTTGCCGGTCTTGCCACCCGCGCCGAAGATCACATCCGCCCCTTGGTCCATGGCCTGCCGCGCCGTGCTCGCGCCCCAGGCCGGGTCCGTGAACGCGACATCCAGACCACCCGGGTGATAGGTCATGAGCACTTCCACGTCCGGGTTGACGTACTTGGCGCCGTTCTCGTAGCCCGTGCCGAAGGCCACCACCGGCGGAACCAGGTCCGTCCCCAAGACCGCGGCAATCTTGTTGGTATTGGTCATCATACCTGCCAGGGCGCCAGCCAGAAAGCCCGCTTGGTCCTCATGGAAGATGAGACCCGCCACATTGGGCTTGGGGTCCGGTTGGAACTGGTCCACGCCAATGAACATGATCTTGGGGTAACGGTCAGCCATGTTGCGGGTGGCTTCGCCCAGCGCGAAACCAACGGTCACGATTACATCGTAACCTTTGTCCGCGAACAATTGAATATTGGCCTCGTAGTCTTTCGCGTCTTTGGTCTCGATGTAATCGATCTTGTCAGCAATACCTTCTTCCAAGGCCTTCTTTACGCCTTCCCACGCGGATTGGTTGAAGGATTTATCGTCGATCTCGCCAACATCGGTGACCAAACCCACGCAGAAGACGTCCGGGCTGGCACAATCGACTTCGGCTGCTTCTTGAGTCGCAGCTTCTTGTTGGCCGCCACACGCGGCCAGGGCCAAGGCCAGCATTAGCAAGACGGCACCGAACAGCAGCCATCGCTTCTTCATACTCTTCTCCTCCTACGAGGGTCTACGGAGCCGAGCCGCTCCAAGGCTAAGTATAGCCGTGTTTAGAACAGAGGGCAAGGGCGCCAGTCGGGTGCACGCAAAGGTTGTCGAAATGTCAAGTGGCGAGGGTCTAAGGGCGCGGGCAGGCACTGTTGCCGTTGGCGCCGCGGGCTAGAAGTCCACGGTTTGTTGATATAAAATTGCGCGCGAATTGTCCAGCCCAACGCGCGGGAACGCGTGACAGACAGCGAGCATAGCGGGCGGGTTCCGCCGCACGCGGGCCGCGCGGGTGGTATACTCAGCTCCTGCAACCCTTATCTTCGCTTCAGGAGGCCGTTATTATGCCAAAACTCACCGTGCGTTTGTACGCGACTTTGCGCGATTTGGTCGGCGGACGTAAAGCTATCGAAGTCGAGGTGCCCGACGGCGCGACCGTGGAGGACCTCGTTCAAGCGTTGCTTGAACAATACCCCGAGCTCAAACCGCAGATCTTGCGCCAAGATGGCAGCCTCGAGCCCAGTGTGCACGTCTTTCTCAATGGCCGCGATTACCACTACTTGCCCGATGGCATCCGCACAGTGGTGACCACGCCCGGCTTGGAGATCGACATCTTCCCGCCCGTCGGCGGCGGCTAATTATGCTCAGGTTCGGGGCGACGGAGCCACGCGCGCGCGGGTGCACCTTCGGCCTCGGGGATAAGCAGGGGCGCGCAGATGAGCTCGTACGGCCCGCCGTGCACCCCGTCCAGCCGCACGCCTTCTAATATGACCACGTCCGCCTCGAGCAGGATGCGGTGCGTGGGCACCGGGTCAGTAAAGGGCGCGATGGAAAGGTAATCCATCCCCACTAGGACGACCCCCCGCTCAACCAGCCACTGCGCTCCATCGGGCTGGAGCGCGACGTAATCTTGACGGAATTCGGTCACGCCTTCGGCCCACCAGCGGCTATTGCGCGTTTTGAATAGCACGCGCCGCGGATGTGCCCCTTGGGGCCAGGCTTGGGCCAGCACGTCCGCGGTAATTGTCGGGGCATCGCCCAGGTCGAGGACCCACGCGGGGCCCAGGCAGGCCTCGGGTGATACGTGTGCGATGGTACGCCCATTATTAAGGAAATGATGCGGCGCGTCGATGTGGGTGCCAATGTGCACCGTGCCCGCGAGGAAACTCACGTTGGCCATATCACCACGGTCTATTTGAGCCAGGGGCTCCAATCGGATGGGTGGATCACCGGGCCAGACGGGCAAATTCGGGCGCAAGGGCAGCGAAATATCGTAGAGCATGCTCGCCTCCGGCTTGGTCCAAGTTGAATGGTGGTACCATTCTAACGCGGGCCTTGATTAGGGGGAACAATGGGGTGCATCTATGCTCGCGCGAGGCCTTGACCTAAGGAGGACGGCATTATGAAATGGGCACGTTGGCTTTTGGTGCTCGGTCTGCTCGCGGCGGGGTTATATGTGTGGCAACGCGGCCAGGGGCGGCCGGACGAGTCCTCGGATCGGACCGCATGGCAAACGGAGCCGGTGCGTCGCGGTACGCTTCGGCCGCAAATCGCCGCGACGGGCACGGTGTATCCCCGGCGCAGCACCGTGCTCGTTTGGCAAATCTCGGGCCGGGTGGACACCATCGCTGCCGTAGGGGACGAGGTGCGCGCGGGGCAAGTCCTCGCGCGCATTGCGGAGGATACATGGCCGCAGAGCTTGCTCTCCGCGCGCGCCCAGCTGCTGGACTTGCGCGAGCAGCGCGCTCGACTGGAGGTTATCGGCCTGGCCCAGGCCTGGAATCAATACGCGGAAGCCCGCTATCAAGAAGACCGAGCTGAGAAAAACCTCCAAAGCCTGTACGATCAAATCGCGGATGGTGAGGCCGTGAGCGAGGTCACCCTTGAGCGATATGAGAGCCTTAAGGCGTTGGCCGAAGCACAACGCCGTTACGCGGCTGAAGTGTACCAGCGCTGGAAAGACGGAAATCCGCCCGAACTCCAACGTTTGGACGCGCAAATTCAGGCCCTGGAAGCAGCTCTGGCTACCGCGGTGCTCACCGCGCCCTTCGACGGCACGGTAACCCAGGTCTGGACCGAAGCCCAGACGTGGGTCCAGCCCGGGATGCAGGCCTTGCGCATTGATGACCTTTCCCAGCGGTATGTGGAAGCAGGCATCAATGAGTTTGATGCGCCGTGGGTCCGTGCGGGGCTCACGGCCCGGCTAAACTTTGATGGTTTGCCTTATGAGACGTTCACAGGGAAGGTGGAACGGGTCGCGCCCGTCGGCGAGGTGGACCCACAGTCGGGTTTGACCCAGTTCCGCGTGCGCATTCGCTTGGATACCAACGACCCGCGCGTACGGCCAGGCATGACTGCTGCGGTGACTATCGAGGGCGATCCTGTGGAGGATGCGCTCCTGGTGCCGAATCGGGCGGTGCGCGTGGTTGACGGGCGTCCCACGGTTTACGTGTTGCGTTCGGGCGAGCTGATTCCGGTGCCCCTCAAACTGGGGGTTACGTCGGATGTGTACTCGCAAGTCTTGGAGGGCGATCTGCAGGAAGGTGATTTGGTCGTGCTCAACCCGCCGACGCCATCCGCGTTTGGGCCATGAGGAGGAGGCTATGCCGCCCGTCATCGAGGTGCGCGACTTGGTTAAAATCTACCGTTTGGGCAAGGATGTCGAAGTTCCCGCGTTGCGCGGGATTAGTTTTACGATTCAACCGGGCGAGGCGGTCGCGATCATGGGGCCGTCGGGATCGGGCAAATCTACCCTGATGAACATCTTGGGCTGCCTGGATAAGCCCACGTCGGGCGAGTATTGGCTCGACGGCCAGCGGGTCTCGGATTTGGACGACGACG
>JAADFA010000052.1 GCA_013153135.1 Chloroflexota bacterium | reverse complement strand
GTCGCGACGCCTCCGGAGGTCCTGCCACGCGTGCCGTTGCCCGAGCAAGGCGCGCTCATTGTGGCGAGCCTGACCCCCCTCGAGCCCGGCGGCCGAGGGTCGCGTTACGCCTTTGAATGGCCGGACGCAGATCCCGCGCGCTTGGAGCGCTACATCCAACAGCTTCAGGCCCAGGGGTGGCAGGAATTTACCCCGCCCTGGGAGCAGGGCGACGGTGAGGCCTCGCTGGCCTCAGCACGGCACAGCCTGAGCTTGTGCCACGCGGCGCGTCAGGGCATACTCCAGGTGAGGTGGTGGGCTGGGACCAACCGCGCGCTGCTCCTGCTCACCCTGACTGAGAGCCCGCAAATCCAAACATGCCCGCCGCAGCCAGGGCGCCCACGCCGCGAAGCCCTGGTTTCCCTCCCCACGTTGCGCGTGCCGCCCGCCGCATTCCCCCTGCCGCCGTACGCCGAACTGCGCGCGTGGCTCGAGCCTGGCACCGGGGCCAACCAGCTGTTGTATTTCCGAACGACCGATATCCACACCGTACGGGCGGCCTTGGAAGACCAGCTGCACGCGCAAGGATGGCGCGTGCGCTCGCACGCCCAGGGTGCCCTATGGGGACGACCAGCCTGGCTGATGTACGCCGTTCCGGAAGACCCCACGACCTCGGACGCCGCGGGGCTCTATTTGCTCATCGGCCAGGAGCCGCGGCACGCGTACTTCGCGTGGCTGTGGGCCTGGCCACCACCGGACGAAACCGTCCTCCCCGCCGCGCGGCGCACGGCCCACGGCGCGGCTTACGGCCCCGAGGACGATCCGGCCCGCTGGCGCTACGCCCTCCAGGTCCTCCTCGCGAGCGAGGCCAGCGATAGCGCGCTATGGGTCCAGACCGCGCCGGAGGCGCTACGCGACCTTTTGCCCCCGTGGGACGCCCCGCTGCAATGGGTCTATAGCCTCCGCTCGCGCGCGCGGCCCGATGGCCGCCCGATATGGCGCGCGGCCTTGCGCGGCGCGCGGTCGTCCGATGCGCTCCTCACGGCCCTGGATCAGGCCTTTCGCCGCGCGGGTTGGGTGCCCGGTGAGGCCCAGCCATCTACCTGGGGCGACGTGGTATCCCTGATGACGACGGACGCCGCCCTTCCCAGTCGCGTGTATTGCGGCCCCCAGGGCGGTCCCGAAGTTGTGCTTCAAGCGCGAGACGTGGATGCGGTGCAAAGTGTAGTTATGCTAACGCTGAGCCTGGAACCCAGCGAGATGTGCCGCTCGCTCGCCGCGTCGCCACCCCCTTATATGCCCCCCGAACCACCGGCGCCACGAATCCGGCTACGCCTTGGTGAGGATTTGGCTCCCCTGCACCTGTTTGGGCAATATAGCTCGCGGCGGGCGATAGCCTCAGGGCTTTGGGTAAGTTCCACCCCTTTGACGGAGCAATTCGACCGCCTGCGCGCGCAAATGGCGGCTCAGGGATGGGCCATCCAGGATGAAGGCACGTTGGGCGAGGCCTGGCGATGGCTCATCGCGACCAAGCCGAAGGATGGACAGCAGTGGCGCGTGCGCGTGCTGTTGGTACGCCTGGGCCCCGAGGACCCGCGCACGTGGGGCGTGTTTCGCTTCGACCAACGCCCGGATGAGCCTTAGGTGCGTTGGTCGCGCGTCCCACCGTTGCCCCCTGGCGCTGCCCCGCGCGGGGCGTGCCTCTTCCCCTGCGGCCTACAATGAAACAGGCCGAGCTCCGGCGTCCGAGCTCGGCCTGTTTATCCTGAGGTGCTAG
Source organism: Chloroflexota bacterium (assembly GCA_013153135.1). Classification (GTDB taxonomy): domain Bacteria; phylum Chloroflexota; class Anaerolineae; order Anaerolineales; family DRMV01; genus JAADEN01. The sequence continues at coordinate 18,328 of JAADFA010000052.1, read as the reverse complement.
GTCACCTGACGTTGTTACGGCACTTCGGCAGCCAGTACCTCTTCCCAAATTTGCAGCCAACGGTCGTAGTTATCCGGCAGGATCTCGACGTGGGCCTGCGCGATGGCTTCGGGGTTATCCAAACCGCTGGCTTCGATCTCCTCTTCCGAGAGCAGCTCCAACACCTTTTGGTTGGAAACGAAGTATTCGAAGTCCGTGGCCTCGATGTACTGGATTTGCGGATCCAGATAGTGGTCAATGAGCGCGTGTGCGGCGTTGGGCCGTTCGGTGCCTTTGAGGATCGCGTAGCCGCACACCCACGAGAGGGCGCCTTCTTCGGGCGCGACAAAGGCCACGGGCAGCCCATCGTCCTCGCGGAGCCAACGCGCGTTCGAGGTCCAGCCGAAGGAGATCCACGCTTCGCCGGACTTGAACAGCGCATCGACTTCCGCGTCGCCTTCGAAGTAAGTCAGGAGCAAGGCTTTTTGTTCGATGAGCTTGGCTTTGACGGCCTGCAACTGGTCTTCATTGAGATGGAAGGGATCCTCATACCCTAGTGCGAGAGCGGCCACCGCGATGGCATTGCGTGCGTAGTCTTCCATCGCGATGTGGCCTTTGTACGCGGGGTCAAACAAGGCGTTCCACGATGTTGGAGCGGGGTCAATTTTGTCGGTGCGATACATGATGCCCTCCAGGCCTGCATCGACGGGCACCATCCATACCTTGCCATCGCCGGCCTGGATTTCGGGCATCTCGCGGAAGAAGGGGAAGAGGTCATCCCAATGGCTGAGCTTGGAGGTATCGATGGGCTCGAGCAAGCCCAGCTGGACCATAATGGGGACATAGTCCGTACAAATGTTGATGACGTCGGCCTTGAAGCCGCCACGTAGTTTGGCCAAGGCCTCATCGAGCTCACCAAACACTGCGGTTTTGAGCTCAACTTGAGGGTATTTCTCTCGGAAAGGCTGCAGGAACTCGTCGGTTACGGTCTCCTCGTACGAATACAAGACCAGTGGGCCGGGCTCAACGCCGGCCTCGGCGGCCGCGGGGGTGGGGGACGCCGAAGTCTCCCCCCCACACCCCGCGAGGACCAGAACCCCGAGGGCCAACGCCCCCACGAGCACCCACCAGCTTCGGGTCATGGTTCCTCCTCGGTCCTCCTAAGTCGCGGTGTTCTTAGTCCCGCATCGCGGCCGGGGGGACCATCCCGACCATTTCTTCCAGCACGGGCACAGTGGTTTCCTTGATGATGTCCAGATAGATGAAGGTCTCACTGCGCTGCACGCCGGGTACCTTATACAGCTTCTCGACCAGGAATTTGAGCAAGTGCTTGTGGTCCCGGCAAGCGACCTCAAGGAACAATTCGTACGACCCTGTGGCCAAGACAAGATAGATAACCTCTTCAAAAGCCTTGATTTGTTCCGCGGCCTCTTGCAGCTTAGCGCCTTCGACCTTAAGGCCAATGAGGGCCATGACCTGATAGCCCAAGGCCCAGGGGTCGGTGACCGCGGTCACGCGAACGATGCCGCGCTCGACCAAGCGCTCATAGTGTTGGCGCACGGTACTGGTGGCCACGTTCAGTTCACGCGCTAAGCGCGCGAAGGGCACGCGGCCGTCTTCCTTCAACGCGGCAATAATCTGGCGGTCCAAGTCTGTCAGCTTGAACCGACGTCGACGACGAGCACGAATCGCAGGGCTCATAGCTCCACCTCGCTTTCTTGGGATGGGCCTGAAGGCAGGCCGTGCTTTTGAAAGGTTTTTTCGCTGTCCCGAATTGCTCAGACAGCCTTATCTATTATACTGAAGCGTCAAGAATTGAGCAAGAAAAAAGCGCCGAATACGCGACCCATCTTGGCTAGGTCGGCCATTTCTTCATCTTCTTCTAAGGTGTGGATTCGGGGATTTCTTAATCAAAGTTTTTATAGTTTCGAGCCTTCGGCGCGCGAGCTCGCAGCTGTGCCCGAAGTTGCTCCATCGTCCGCATCCAAACGCACCCAGGTTTGCTGCCCGCGTTTGGCCGTGAAGGGCCGTGGTTCGGGGTATTCCCGCGGGTCGGCCAGCTCCCACGCGTAGAGCGGCTTGCCGCGCGCGTAGGCGGCTAAGAAATGCGGGTCGGCCAAGTGCTTGTCGTAGTGTTCTTGCAGGAGCTCGTCTACAGTGAAGGGACCGTGGACATCTCGGATCTCTACGCTGCCGAGGATGCGGTCGCCCCGGATGACCGCGACGCGGCCGCGCACGCGCGTGGGATGTCGCCGGATTTCCCAGCGTTTTTTACCTTGTACAATGTAGGTCGCATACGGGTCGCGCACCCGGAACCCCCGTTCGGGCAGGCGGTCGAGTCGGAAGAAGGTGCCATAACCAACCACGTAAATCGCGTCGGGGTCGAGGGCAGGGAGAAGCTCTTGGCGATGCAGTACCAGTACCAGCGCGATACCTTGCTCACGGGCCAATCGCGCGAGCCGCCGCGCGACGCGTTGCGCGGTACCTGGGTCCAGGGGCGCGGCAAATTCATCGATCAGCAAGACGTTGGGACGCTGCGCGAGCAGGTACGCGATCTGGGCTCGGGCTTTTTGTCCTGTGGAGAGCTCCCGATACGGCGCGCGGTAGAGCACAGCATCCGCGATGCCCACGGCATTGAGCAGCTCCACGGCTACGGCCTCGTCGTTCGTAAGGCGATAGAGCACCTCCGCGATGGGGAGGTCGCCGAAGTCCGGTTCAACCTCGCCAGGTAAGAGGGCCTGCACGCGCGCGTTCGGCGGCACCACGATCTCCCCTTCATCCGGCCGGTACAAGGGGTCCTCCGAGCCGTGCGCGGCTCCGTAAATCAGCCGTAGCAAGGTCGTTTTGCCACTGCCAGACGCGCCCAGTACGGCAATGACTGAGCCCGCGGGCACGCGCATGGTTACGTTTCGCAGCACTGTCTTTTGGATGGTGCGTTGGCGCACGCCAAAGGCTTCGAGCATCCGGCGGACGGGCTCGGAGAGCGCGCTCAAGTCGAGGTGGCTGGTGTAGGCTTTGTGCACGCCTTTGAGGCGGATGGGCTCCGCGAGGGGTTCTCCCGCGCGATAGCGGGGACGGTAGAGCCGACCTTGATGCTGACGCGCGACCGGATCGGTGCGCAAGAAAGCCTCGATGTACCTGCGGGCTTCGTCGGTCAAAGGGTAATACAGTACAGGTCGCCCGCTAGCCGTATCCCACAGGTAACGAAAGCCCACTTTTTCCATGAAGGGATTGTAGCGGGCCATCATGGCCACGGTTTCGACCGCGGCTTTCGGCTCACGCATGTCGGGGACCCAACGCGCCTTCAGCCATTGGAACATGGCACGTAAGGCCAGCTGACCCAGGCCATCGGCCCGATAGTCGGGATGGATAACCACGCGTGCGAGCCGAGCCACAGGGGACCGCGCGGTCGCTAGCGCTTCTTCTTGCGCGGTCCACCAGTCTTGCCCGGGCTTGGGCTCGGGATGAAAGGGATGCGCAAACCATTCTGCAGGAAAGACTTGGGTCCGGATATGGCGTACAATGGTGCCATCAGGTAGACGGCGATGCATCAGGGGCAACGGCGGATCGACCCGCACATAGCCCACAAAGCGCGGCTCATACGCGGCCCGTTCCTGCAGCTCGAGCACCAGGAAGCGCGAGGCGCGCGTCGCGCTTTTGAGATCGTGAAAGCGCATCGGCCGCCCGCACCGAGGGCACGCGGGCCGTAGGTTGGCTTCGTGATAGATATGGCAATGCTCACAATACCAGCGCGCGAGGATTTCTTCGTCAGAGGCGTAATGGTATTGCTCAAGCTCTACAATAGCTGCATAATCGTGTTCAAACTGGGCTTCACGCGCGAGCACATGGTAAGTGTACAGAGCCCGGCCAAGCACGGGGCTTTGGCGTTCGAGGGTGAAGGACTGCTGCCATAAGGGCCAGATGGGTACCTGGGTTTCGAGGTGGTAATTGTCAAAGGTGACCGCGTTGGGGTCGAACAATGTGAGGCGCGCGTTCTGACCTGGTCGCAGCCATTGCGCGACCGCGCCCGGCATGGGCAGGTCCCACGTACGCGATGATGTGTCGTCGGCGACGACGCGCAAGAAGCCCGCGTAACGATATCGTGGCCGCGGGACCCGCGCGGCTTCAATACGAACGTCGACTACCACCTCCGCCATCCCTGGCCCTCCTGCTGGGTTTGTGTGCGCGGCGGCGCGCTTTCCTGTACACTTAAAACAAATCCCTACGCAGGATACCGCAAGGCTCTTGGGTTGTCAAACGTTCGTTTGGCCCGCTGGAACGAGCCCCAGGAGGTCACGATGCGTGAATCAACCGATTTGGATGACCACCGTATGGAAGATGAGGCGTTGATTGAGGCGCGGTTTCAAAGTCTTATAGCCGCTCTGCCCGCATCGTATACATATCGCGATCGGGCCTTGATTGAACGCGCGTTCCACTTTGCTCGCAAAGCTCACCAAGGACAACGCCGTAGCTCAGGCGAGCCTTATGTGATCCACTGCATTGAGGTGGCTAAGATTGTTGCGGATCTGTACCCGCGGCCGGAGGCGGTAGCGGCTGCACTGTTGCACGATGTGGTGGAAGACACCTCGGTCACGTTGGAGCAACTGCGGGAAGAATTTGGGGAGGATATCGCTCGGTTCGTCGACGGTGTCACCAAGTTGAGCGCGCAGCTCCCGCGGGTGAGCCGTCGCCTCGAAGAAGGGGAATCGGATGACGCACGGCGCCGGGCGCAACAACGGCGCCGTGCGCTTACATATGCCAACATTCGTAAGATGATCTTGGCCATGTTGCAGGACCCCGAGGTCATCTTTATCAAATTGGCCGACCGCCTGCATAACATGCGCACCTTGGCCGCGCTACCCGAGGCGAAACAGCGACGCATTGCCCAAGAGACTCTTAACATCTTCGCGCCATTGGCCAATCGTCTCGGCATTTGGAAGATCAAATGGGAGCTGGAAGACCTCAGCATGCGCTATCTCAATCCTGAGGAATATCGCCGCATTGCAAAATTCCTGCGGGAGCGTCGCTCGCAACGGGAGCGCATGGTGCAAAAGATCGTCGATCGTGTGCGCCAGGTGCTTCGGGAACAGCGTACGCGCTTGCCAGGCTTTGAAAACTTTGAGTTCCAAATTAGCGGCCGCCCAAAGCATATTTACTCCATTTGGCGCAAGATGCAGCGTAAAGGCCTGCCCCTGGAACGCATTTTGGACCTACGCGGGGTGCGCATCATCGTCAAGCCTAAGGACGAATTTATCGCCCAGGTGGGGCAGGAAGAGGCGGAACGTCAGGCGACGGGCATGTGCTACACCATTTTAGGCGTGATTCATTCGCAATGGCGCCCTATCCCCGGAGAATTTGATGATTACATTGCGAATCCCAAGGACAATCAATATCAATCGCTGCACACGACGGTAATGTTCGAAGATAACCGCCCCCTCGAGGTGCAGATCCGGACGCAGCAGATGCACGACGCGGCCGAGCTGGGTCTGGCCGCACATTGGCGTTACAAAGAGGCGGGCACGTGGTCTGAGGATTGGGTCCAGCGCTGGCAAGACGCGATGCGCAAAGTCACCCAAGGCGCGACCGCGAACCCTGCGGCTATGGCGAATCTCTCGCCCGAAGAGCGAGCCGCGTTGCAGCTGGCCCATAAAATCCAGTGGTTCCGCCAACAGCTGGTGGAATGGCAACGGGAAGTGGGCGATGAGGAGTTTGTCAACGGCGTGCAAACCGATGTTTTTGCGGATCGTATTTTTGTCTATACACCTAAAGGTGATATTATCGATCTGCCTAAAGGTGCAACACCTATTGATTTTGCGTACAAAATCCATACCGAAGTCGGGCACCGGTGCCGGGGTGCGCGGGTGAACGGCCGCATTGTACCTCTTAATTATAAGCTCAAGTCAGGTGACTTGGTCGAAATCATTACCGGGCCACGGGGGGGCGGGCCGAGCCGCGATTGGCTCAATCCTGAACTGGGCTATGTGGTCACCCAGCGCGCCCGCGCGAAGATCCGCCAATGGTTCCGCAAGCAAGACCGCCAGCGCAAGCTGGAGGAAGGGCAACGCATTTTGCACCACGAGCTGCAACGCTGGGGGCTCCCGCGCAGCGTGTTGACCGACGATCTCGCACGCGAGTTGGGCTTTAGCAACCTCGCGGACCTCTACACAGCCATCGGCGGCGGCGAGCTCGAAGTCGCTAAGGTCGCCGAGGCTTTGTGGCCCCAAGTCAAACCCCAAATTGAAGAGGAAGCCGAACAGGATACGGAGCTGTTCACCGCTCGACCGCGCCGTCGCCCTACTTCGGACGAACACGTGCAAATTGACGGTCTTACGGGTATGAAATACCGTTTTGCCCGTTGTTGCAATCCTGTGCCGGGCGAGCCCATTGTGGGCTACGTCACCAGCGACGGTCGAGGGGTCTCCATCCACCGCGCGGATTGCCCCACCGCGCTTAACCTTAAGGCCCGACGCCCCGAACGGTTCATCCAGGTAAGCTGGAGCCATCAGGCACGGCACGAGGGCGTGGTTGTCCGTGTGCACGTCCACGCGGTCGACCGCAAAGGCTTGCTGCGCGATATGACGGGTATCATCGCCGCAGAAGATAGTAACATTGTGCAGGCTCACGTGCAGCCCATCTCCCAGGGCCGGGTGCTCATCGAACTGGCCTTGGAGATCCGGGATCTGCAGCACCTTAGTCGCATCATTCGCCGCTTGGAAGAAGTGGAGAACATTTACAAGGTATATCGCGTGGGCGGTCAGAATGGCCGTCCGGAGCTGCGTAAACGCCATCGATTGAACGGCCGCGCGTAACGCCTGCGGGCCATCACGTTCATCCCGCCTGGGCCACAGATGGCCTACGGCGAGGTTTCAGGAGGTACACCATGACAACGACGGCAACGACCGACCGTTGGCGTGGCATCATGTTGGGCCTGGCGCTCCTCGGCTTGGCAGATGCCTCGTATTTGACGTGGCTTAAATTCGCGCACGCGACGTGCGGTGTGGGTGGCTGCGATGTCGTCAACAGCAGCCCATACGCGGAACTCTTCGGCGTGCCCATCGCGCTGTTCGGCGCGCTCACCTACTTGGCGATTTTGGGTTTGCTATGGATGGAACCCCGACTGGACGCGACGCGGGCGACGTACGCCCGGTACGCGGTCTTTGGCATTACCCTCTTCGGGGTGTTATACTCCGCGTACTTGACGTATGTCGAACTCGCCATTATCAAAGCCATCTGCCCCTTCTGTGTTGTGTCGGCTGTGACCTTGCTTTTTCTGTGGGTTTTGGCTATGATTCGGGTGCTCCAGGCCGAACCTGAGGAAGTAGATATGCCTTGAACTCTACGGAGGAAGGAGGGGGAAAGATGCCCCGTATTCGGTGTTATTACGAAGATTGCATCTTCCTCGAGGAAGGGTATTGCTCGGCCGCGGTGGTCGAGCTCGACCCGAACGAGGGCTGCCTGACGTACAAACCGGCAGGTGAATTCCTCAACGAAACTGACGACGCGGACGAATGGGACGACGACCTCATCGTGGAAGAGCTGGGCGACGATGACCTGTGGGATGAGGACGACTTTTAAGCCATCCAGGTGGCCAAGGCCTGGAGGATGACCTTAAACCGGCCCGAGCATGTGCTTGGGCCGGGCGCTTTTTAATGGCGTCGCGCGTGGCTGTTGGTCAGGGGCTCGCCCTCCTGCATGCTCAGAACACGTCGTTGCAAAAGCGGCGAAACTCGCAATTCACGCATCGCCCTCGCTGGCGGGTCGCGGGTGGTACGGTGCGTTGCTCAATGGCCGTGCGAATTTCATCCACCAGGCGGCGTACGCGCTGACGCAAGCGCGCGGTCATGCGTACGTGCTCGGCCTTGCGGGGGCGGGTCAGGTAGAGATAGCCTTCGGGCACAGTGCGGCCAAAGAGGTGCTCTACGAGCCAGGCGTAAGCCGCAAGTTGCAGCTTCCAGCCCGGGAACGAACGGCGCGCATGTTTAAGGTCCACCGGGATGGCCGTGGTTTCATCGGGCAGAATGAGGAGGTCGAGCTTGCCGCTGAGGCCGAGCTCGGGCGCCCACAAGGGAACATCCCACCAAACCTCGCCGCGCGGCAAGCGGCGCGGGAGGCCCCGGGCTTTCCATCGTTCGCGCAGGTGCTCGTGCACCCGGGCCCCTTCCTCCATCTTGTACGGGGTTGCGCGCGGGGTGGGGAGCGTGTAGGTAAAGTACACGATGCGCGGGCAGTAGGCCCATTGCTTGATATCGAGCACCCGGAGGACCCAGGGCCCCGCGTCCAGGTTCAGGGGCTGGGGCGCGTCTGGGTCGGTCTCGGGCGATTCGGCGCTGGGCGGTGGTTGCCAGAGACGGAATTCAGTCATCGGCCTCGGCCTCTTGCACAATTTCGACGCGCTGGCGCCATGCGTCGTTGGGGATGGGGACCACGAGGATCTTGGCGGGCTGGGAGCCGATCTTGCGTTGAATTTTTTGGACGAGTTCATCCATCAGGCTCCGGCTGAGGCGGCCGATAAACGCGCTATATTGGACCCGGTCCAGGCCGTAATCGAGGCAGAAGTCCGCCACTTTGGTTCGTATACGGTCATCCGGGATGTCGTAGACGAGCAAGTAGCGCATTCGAGCCCTCCTCATGACCCTTACAACTGATTCGTGTAGCCATGGCTTTTTTACATCTTTGGCCCTTTCCTATCCTCACCAGCGGAAGACAAAGGGCGTATAGGCAGGTTCGGGATTTCGCACATAACGGGCGACGGCGCGGGCCTGGCGCTGGATGATGCTTTCGAGCCGCAGGCGTTGGCCCTGGTACTTATAAAGCCGGTCAAGCTGTTCGAACACGGCCTCGGCCAGGGTTTTGCGCACCGAGGGTGGGAATTGGCCTTGCTCGTCCAGCACGAGGGGCCGGCCTTTGTTCGTGTAGGCGAGGATGGTGCGGTCGACCGCGGGCGCGCGGAATTCTTCAATCAGGTCGAGTACCAGGCTGGGTTTGCCTGGGCGGTCGGTGTGCAGATAGCCTGCGTAGGGGTCGAGACCGGCCAAAAGCAGGGCGCGCTCGACCACGCCGTAAAGGATGCCGTAGCCGTAATTGAGGGCCCGGTTGATGGGGTCCTGCGCCCCGCGGCCCTGGCGACCCGGCCAGGGCGGCTCGGGCGGCAATAGGTGGCGAAACCCTCGCCAATAGTGTTGGGCCGCGCGGCCTTCCAGCGCCATCAGCCGACCTCGCAGGCCCTCCAGGTCGAGGGCTTCTTGCGCGAGCCGGTCGAGTTCGGTCAGGGCCCCGCGGATATCGGCCGCGGCTTGCAGAATGGCCTGATACGCGTCGGGGTCTTGCGTCTTGCGATAGCGCGCCGCATAGCGCAGCAGGGATTCTTGGTTCTGCAGTTTGCCGCGCGCGAAGGCCAGGGCGAGATGCCGACCTCGCTCATCCTCGTAGGCCCGCAGCTGCGCGCGGCGGGTCTCGATGGTGCCGACCATGTGCGCGCTGTAAAGCGTGCCGTACGGTTGACCCGCCCCGCGCACAAAATACACCGGAATGCCCCGGGTGACACATTCGTGGATCGCGTCGCTGCTGATGCTCACCCCGCGCGACGCGATGAGCACGCTCTGGAGGTGCACCAGCGGCGCATCCAGCACGCGCTCCCGGGCTTTGATGCGCGTGACGCGCAAGCGCCCTGAATACTTGCCCACGTGCAGGCCGGGCTCAGTCAGAATGAGGTGCTGTACGATGGCCATCTGACCCCCTCTTTGCTATGCGTGGTCATCCCTCATCTGCCCCGCTTCTCGCTCCTAGCCTTCCCGCTTCCTGTTCCCCACGCCCCGCTCAACGCATACCACCCCTGCCCCTTGACCGCGTTCTTGCCGACGTGAGCGACTTCGCCCCATACCAGGGGCACCATAAGGGCTTCCCATACGGCCTTGGGCGCGCGTAAAACCACTTCGCCCATCAAGCCCCCCATGGGCTGGGCTCGCTTCAGTCGGCTGGAATAGCCCTTGTAGTCCCACCACCAGGTGCGGTCTTCCTCGACGTGCACGCGCTCGGCCAGGGGACGTACGGCGGTCATGGCCTCGCGCAAGCGGCCCCGTGCATCCTCAAGCGGCGGATCGCCAAAATCGTGGGCCAACATGTAGAGGCGCTCGAGCAAGCGCTGGAAGAAGGGCGCGAACGCGAACTTTCCGGCCTTGACGAGTTTCTTTTGGTGCACAATGCGGGTAGGGGTACGGAAGCGCAAACGCACGATGGGCTCGTCCTCGGACATCGCGGCCAAACGGCGCTGGCTTTCGCGGCGCACGTCCTCGAGGGTAACCGCGCCATTTTGGGGCGTGATGACCAGGGGGCGTTCTTTGGTGTAGATAATCTCGCGATGATGAGGGCGGAAGGGGTGCTCCGCGTAGGCGGTGGTGAGCTCAAACCGGCCCCGGGCGCCTTTTTTGCCGGGTTGGTGGCCGATGCCCGCGACGTGGCCCATATCGTGAACCGTGCTGAAGATGTAGGAGAGCAACAACCATGCTGGGCCGAAGAGCACCATGCCCCAGCGCAGCGTGGCCCCTGGGGGGAAGTCGGTTTCGTGCGTCAGCGGCGGGCGTAGAGCATAGGGCTTGCGGGCCTCGGGGTCGTTCTCGCGCTCGGTCAGGTAGCATGCAGGGCAGGCGTCCGCGTGCCCGGGTCGCTGACGTTCCTCGGGCGTGGCCGGACAATAGGCCCGGGTGAGCACGCCCTTCCAGGCCCCCCGCAGCGCGGAGCCCTTGAACGGCGGCAGCCGCACCGGCGTGGTCATGCGAATGTCGAAGAGCAAGATGTGTACCTTCAAGCGCAAGTCGTCCCATGGGGGTGGGGTCATGAGGCACCTCCTACCAATGTTCGAACTCGGCCTCGTCGGCTTTTAGCAAAAGTCCCAGGTCTTGGGAATAAGGCACCCGTGCAATGGGCGGGAGGTCGCCCTCACGGGGCAGGAGTCGGCCAGCCTGGACGAGCTGATGGTATTGGCCCCAGCTCAGGGGGACAAGCAGTGCGTAGGCCTCAAGGGGGCGCTCCGACCGCATCTGCTCCCATTCGTCATAGAGCCCTTCGGGCAGAACTTCGGTGCCGTCAAACAGCCGGTCGAAGGCATCGGCCAGGGCCGGGTTCCCTCGGAAGGGCAGGAGATCGCCGAGGAAGTTGCGCCGGAAGTCCTGCGCGTGCTTTTCGTACGTCGCCTCCCAGGCCTGGACGACGTCCCCCTGGTAAACCTGGTCCAGCCAGTCCCCCAGACGCGCTTCGTCCAACACGAACCCCTGTCCCTGCTCCTGCACCGCGGCCTCCAATACGGCCAGGGTCTGTTCGACCTGGATGGCCGGGCGGTAGATGTACCGACTTGGTTCGTCCAACGAGCGGAACACCCGCACTGGTGCCGGCGCGCGATGCGCCTTCCGGTTGACCCGACCGAAGCGCTGGAGCAAGGCCTCGAGCGGCGCCGGGTCAGTGTAGAGGACGTCCAGGTCCAGATTGAGGCTGACCTCGACCACTTGGGTGGCCACCACAACCAGGGGTGTCCGCGTCGACGCGCCGAGGCCCGCGGCTTGCAAAAGCGCCTCTTCTTTGCGCAGCCGGTCCCGGCCTGTAAACCGGCTGTGGAGCAGGAAGAGCGGGATGCCCTCGGGATTCAGGTGCGAGCGCAAGGCCTGCCATAGCCTTTGGGCCCGCTGGACCGTATTGGCCACCACGAGGACCTGGCGTCCGGCGCGCGCCTCTTCCACGATGCGCGGCATGGCTTCCAACAGGTCGCCTTCTTCCAGAAAGAGGCGGTGCCGTCGTAGCCCACGATAGACGCTTTCGTCGGCCTGAAGCACCTGGTGTTGGGGTAGACGTTCGGCCAGGCGTTCGCGTAGCGGCCGGGGGAAGGTGGCTGACATGAAAAGGAATACGCTGCCGAAGTGTTGGGCCAGGTAGGCCACGGTTTCGAGGATCATAGCCAGACGGGCTGGTTCGTACGCGTGGATCTCGTCGAACACAAAGGCGGCCCCCGCGAAATCGGCCAGGAGCGCCTCAAAGCCCTTGAGCTGAAAGGTGGCCTTGAGCATCTGGTAAGGGCTGAGCACACGGACAGGGTAATAGGCCATACCGGCACGGTGACGCAGCAGACGGGCCAGGCGAGCGGCCTCTTCAGGGGTTTCCGCGCCGTCCATCAGGCGCCGATACAGGGCCAGGGTGCTGCGACCGTGCAGCAGCCCGACGCGTTCGGCGCCGAACACCCCGCGCAGGCGGTCGTACATGGCGTTCATGCTGGCCTGGTAGGGCAGGGTGTAGAACAGGCGGGCCCGTTGTTGTGCGGCCGCCCAGAGCAGCGCGGCCTCGGTCTTGCCACTTCCTGTGGGTGCGATAAGTAAGGCGTGGCCCTGAACCTGGCCGGCCCGACGCTGATGCCCGTACAGGTCCCGCGGCGACAGCCGGGCCCCTTGGAGCACGCGCTCGCGCGTAAGGGGCAGGCCGGGCAGCGTGCGCAGCCCCGCGGAGGCCATATGGTCAGCCTGAAGCAGATAGCCCCGGGTCAGAACCCCGCGCCGGACCCAGGCAAAGACGCCGCGGACGCGTTCATACAGGGCATCTTCCTGCTCGCGCAGGTACGCATCCAGTTCCTGGAGACGTTCCCGCAGTGCCTCGGCATCGGCGAGGCCCTCCCAGGCCTGCGGCCATGGCGGGAGCAAACCGGGATGCCACGACAGCGGCACGATGGTCGAGATTTCGCGAGCCAGCCTGGCCCCTGGTCCTTGCAGCCATTCCCACATGGCTCGCACGTGCGGCTCGGGCAATTCGGCAAGCATCGCGCGCAAGGGGTCGTCTTCGGGCTCGTAGGCGCCCAGATACTGCTCCTCCAGCTGGGGCCAGTCTTTGTGGTGGGTCGCGATGACCAGCCCCACCAGCCACGCGTGTTCTGGGGGCAGATCGTCGGTCACCCAGGGCAGGAAGGCCAGGGAAAGGACCTCGTGCCGGTAAGGCCAGCGCGGGCCGCGCCGCAAGGCGCGCTGGAAGCCGCTTGCCATCTTGCCAAAGTCATGGATGAGCGCGGCCCGGAAGACCAGGTCCCAGCCCTGGGAGAAGGGTCCGAAGGGGCGCATCCCGTAGGTCCGGGCCAGCTCCCCTACCATACGAACGACCGCCTCGGTATGGGCAGCCAGGGATTCCCCTTGCTCCGCGCGGTCCAGGGGACTTTTCGCCCAAATGTCCGCCCAGGTTACGCTACTGTTTGTAGAGATCCTGCTTCCATTTGGGGTCATCTAACCCCTCCCAGTAGAAATAACCCTTCGCCCGAAAGAGGGGGAGCAAGCCACCTGGATGCCCATCGCGGATCACTTCATCATCCAACTTGGCCAAAGCCTTGAGACTTTCAATCCACAAGACCGCGCTTTCTGCATCCTCGTCGCCTAGGAATGCCTTATACGAGGCAATACTCTTATCCATGTAATCCATCAGCCTGGCATGGACCCGGGGACTGCAATCTTTGGTTGGGATGTTCCAGGCTTCCGTACGGATATCTTCCAGACGAGCGATTTGTTCGGCCAACATGATTCGCGGCGTACGCTCAGCGATGTCTTGTTGGCGGAAGAAGCGGCTGAGAAGGTACAGCATGCTGTCGTAAAACTGTTCCTTGCACGCCCGCGCGGTGGCTTGCGCTGCACGACGCTGGGCCACTTGCGTGGCTTTTTGCATCAGCGCGTATTGGGTCGCGGCTTGTGACGTCGCGCGGGCCGCGTTGGATTTGGAGACCGCAAAAAGCAAACTGGTCCCGATCAGAAGGCTCATGAGCAGCGCGAGGCTGCCCCCGAGGACCCATAGCCACTCGCGGGCTTGAGGTCGTGTCCGTGACCGGCCTTCACGGGCCTGGCGGCGCTTCAGGCGCTCCAGGCGGGCCCGGGCTTGCGGATAGTCCGGCTTGAGGGCCAGCGCTCGCTTGAGATAGACGCGCTGTTCCTCCGGATCATCCACACACAACGCCAAGCCATACCACGCGGATGCGAGATTCGGGTCTTGCGCGATGATTTGGCGCAGCAGCCGTTCGGCACCGCGCTTATCACCCGCCTGATAGCGGGCTTTGGCCTGTTGAAACAGGGTTTGAATGGATGTTTGGGTCATGTGCTCCATCCCATGCCAGCCAGACAATGCCCAAAGGTGTGCGGCGTACTTGAGGTTCCGTCGGATCGGCCCAGATCTGAGGTCCGGGGTCCTGAGGCCAGCGTAAGAAGTCCCGGGTGAAGACCCGGCGGTGGAGGATCAGGTACCGTTCGAAGACGGGGAACCGTCCACGTCGATAATCGATGAAGCGGGGCATGAGCACCGCGTGCCCGGCTGCGGTGTAACGCCCGTACTCGTAAGGCAGCAGGGTATGTTCCAGGTAGGCGTCCTGTACAGGATGCAACGCCACCACGCTGACCTGGAGGTAGGTGAACAGATCCTGCGAACGGCCCAGGACCACAGGGTGGCGCGGATGCCGGAAGGCTTCGAGCCATTCCGGTCGGTTCAGGTACAGCACCAGGCGGGGAAAGAAGAGGATTTCGCGCTTGAAAGGGTTGGGCTTCCCGGCCAGCACCTTGCGGTACTCGCGCCGGTGGGGCAACCGTCCACCCGCCGGGCTCAGCAAATGGGTGGTCTCGACATCGTGTTGTTTGGCCCGGTAGGTGAAACGCACTGCGAAACGCACATCTCGGGGATCGAACCATTCCCCCAAGGCCGAGGCCACATGCCCGTACAAGGTCGCGGGCGGCGGCATCTCATACGTGGGCTGCACCCCCATCATGAAGTAGGGGTAGCGGAAGGACGTGGTCAAACCCTGGGCTACGATCTTCAGCGCCCGAAGGGGTGCCTTTACGCCAGCCATTCGGGATGTGCCTCCAGGTCACGAGCCAATTGCTTCAAGGCTTCACGCGGATGTCCGAGGAACGTGCGTTCACACCACTTCGCCAGGGGTCCATCTTCGGCCAAAGCCTGCTCTAAGCGAGCACGCTGGGCGTCTAGGAAGCCCCTGGCCCAACCGATGTAAAGGCCCGAGAGAAGACCATCTTCATACACTTCCAGGGTCTGGGCCAGGGCATCCAGGTTGAGCACCGGCCGCGCGCGGTCATCCAGGCCGAAAATGTGACCAAAGATGTGGTTCCCGCCCCGGGTGACGGCCATGAACACGACGTCGGGGCTGACGTCGGTATAGTGCAGGGTGAGCTTCGCGCCGCCTTCCAGATGGGCCAGGCCTTCCAGCAGGGCACGAACGCGCTTGAGGCGCTCCGCGAGCGGCAGGCGATAGGCCTTTTCTTCGGGAAGGTGCTCCAGGCCCTTGGCGCGTGCTTCTTCCACCCGATGCTTGTCGAGATTGAGGAAGCCCGTGCGGTTGACGTAGGTAAAGGTGCCGGCCATATGGAGGTCCAGGGAGAACAGGCCCTGCAAAACGGCCCGGTAGAACTCGTGTTCATGGGGAACCGGATCGCCTTCGTGGCGCGACATGGTGCCAAAATCGCGCACAATGGGCACCGGGCCCAGGGAAATCAGGGTGCTGACCCGGAAGGGTGAAGCCCGGGTGACGGTTTCCACCGTGGGCGTGGCTTCTTCCAAGAGGCCGCTTTCCTCGCGGGCTTTGACCGCTTCGGCCTTTTTCGAAGGCGCGCGCATGTAGCCGAAGAGGTCATCGTCCCACCAACGAATGGGATTGGCGTCGGTGTAGGCGATCTTTTGCTCCCGGTAGATGGGCGCGGCTTTCCAGCCCCAGGGCCCTTTCTCCAGGGTGGAACGCAGCCAGTACCGAAAAGCCTGCGCCGAGACGTAGGGATAGCGCCCCTCGGGCGTCGAAACGGCTTTGACGGCAACCGCATTTTCAGCAAAACTGCCCGGCACCTGGCCCATATTGTTCAGGGCCGAAGCCGGCGCGTCGATGAGCAAAAGGCCGGTTACAAAGGCCATGGCTTTCCTCCTTCCCAACTTCAAATTGCAAATGCTTTATTCGTCGGTCACCTCGTCCGTATCGTCCAGATCGCTCAATACCTCCAGGTGCTGTTGCAGCCACCCGTTGGCATGGAGCTGTTCGAACAAACGAATGAAGACCAGATCCCGCCCCAGCCGCCAATCCGACCGAGGAATCCCTTCATCCTGCTCGAACACGGCCAGGAACCGCTCCAACGTGACCAGCGGCGGACGGCCTCGCCGGATCTCCCGGTATGAAGCCCGCAAAAGCAGCATGCGCAACGGAGCGTAGGCGCGACTCAGCAGCAGCTGATGGAGGAAACGCGCATCGTTATGGCGGATGATGTACTCGGCCAGCGCGTCGCCCAAGGCCCGGATGTGTTCGATTCGTTCCTGGTCCATACGTACCACCTTCCGCAGAAAGAGTTGGGTGAGAGGCCAGGAGATGAGATGGGCCTCCTGGCGTGGGTCGTAGTACTGGGTTGGATCGCGTTTGTCCCAAATCCGCCGTGCTCGGCGCCGCAGAAAATAGCGGCGGATGAACGCGGCCGCCTGGTCCGGCAGCGCGAAGAGCTCTTCATACAAGCGGTTGTACCGGGGCGGCGAAGTCCGGCGTGTCCGCTTCCGGGCATATGCGCCTTCCCAGCCCCGTTGGACCAACGCATTCCAGGCCTCCCGGTAGGCCGGATGCTGAACAGCCCGAAGGAAATCGCTGACCTCCAGCGGTAAGGGGAAAATCACAATCTCCGCCTCTTTCCCCCTGTTGGTGAAGTAGTAACCGGTGACCGAAGGCGGGAACGCCGCACCCTTGTTTCGCGCTCGCTCGCGCAGTGCGTGCTCCAGGTGCTCCACCAGGAGGGTCCTGGGGCGCCGGGGGCTGGTATCGGGGAGCTTTGTATCTCCGGCCGCCTGGGCGGCCTGGATGTTCTGCAGGTTGGTCTGGAGGAAGGTGCGGGCAAAGCGCAGCAGCAAATCCGGGTCGTCGCTGTGCAAGGCCAGAAGCCGGCCCCCGACCTTCGCACAGCCCAAAGGCAGGGCTTGAATGGCAAGCAGGGTCATGGCGCTCACGGGCAGGCCCGCATCTCCATAGGGGAAGAAGTTGATGACCCCTTCGCGAGTCAAAAGGGGAACATGCTGGCGATATGCGCGGCCGGGTGGGAGCTGGTCCTTGATGTCCAGGGGCAAATGGACCGCGCGTTGCCCGGTCAGGGGATCGAATTCCCGGGTCGTCTCGGCGTCCAAAGGCGCGACGAGAACCTTCTGCGCGTAAATTCGGCGCTTTTGCGGTGCGCGGTTGTAGGCCGGCTGGGTGAAACCCGAGTTCGGAAACGCGACGGTCAGGAACGATTTCAGCGGCTCCACCACGTAGTTCGCGGCCATGTACTGGGCCGCGGTCCGAAGATCTTCCTGCGTGAGCTGTCGGGGATGCCGCTTGCGGGCAAAGGCCGTGAGGGTCGCCAGGCCCACGTCCACCAGGGGATGACCGGTGTAATCCCAATTCCCCATACGCCTCTCCTCGGCTCGATCGCCCCCTGGTATACCCCAAAGGCGCTGCCCTTACTTCCCCATTCTCTGAGGAAACCCTTCCCCAAAAAGGGGGAATTGCGAGCGAAGACCTCCGAACTACGAAGATTCCCCTCTTGGTCGGCTAAGGTAGCGCTGGACCGTGTTCCGGGCTGTGGCAGCAAAGCGAAAACAAGGCTCACCGTTGGCTTGGTCAACCTCCACCGCGCACCGTTCGAAGCCTGCATGGGCGAAGAAGTTGCGGCGATCGATGGTACCTTTGCATTGGGTCTGGGTAGAACCGCATTTGGCCAGCAAGGCGGGGTAGTGAGGACAGTGTACATTCTCCGGTTGGATGGTGCGTTCGGCCTGAAAACGGTTGAGGATGACGGGATGATCGCGGTACATTTGGTCCATGAAATCCCGCATCTGTGCATAGGTAGCCCCGGCGCATTTCAAGGCCGCGGTGAAGAAGTCCCACCGTTGCTGCAGTTGCCAGGAGAGCAGCGCGGCCAGGGCATAAGGGGCTACATCCGGCCCCAGCCGCACCGGGCGGACAAAGCGCCCGGCCTCGCGGTGAGCGTGGCCGAGCACGTATTGGTAAATCTTTTCCAATCCCTGAAAGACTTGTTTGGGATTTTCGTGGAACCAATGCACGATGCCCAGCGGAATGCCGTAATGCACCGCGTTGAGGAACGCGGCCACATCGCGAGCCGACCACGTCTGGTTCAGGGCATCGCGAAGAGCTCGATAGGCCGTGTCGTTTCCCGGATGTGACGCGTTGGCATAGGGTTCGGCCAGGCGCGGGGTGGCGCCCATCTGCACCCGGTCAAGGGACGCGCGCAGCGGCTGGTACGCTTCGGTAAGGAAGATCTCGGCGTGTTGCGTGTTGCAATTAACGGGGTCCGCGTTGTAGACCCAAAACGTCACG
>JAADFA010000050.1 GCA_013153135.1 Chloroflexota bacterium | reverse complement strand
GGGCGCGCGGCAATCCCGCGCGCCCGGGGTGTATCTACCAGGGGAGGGCCGTCCGTGGGCGTAGCTTATCCCCAAAGCCCCCAGCGTTTAAGTAGCTCGCCGTCTTCCACCATGGACATATCCCAGACCTCGGTGCCCATCTCCACCGCGGTGGGCATTCCCAAAATTTGCTCCGCCTTTTGCCGCGCATACTCCAACAGCGCGGGGCCGTAGGGACAGAACGGAGTGGTTAAGATCATGGTCAGGACGGCTTCGTTCTTGTCATCATCGATGCGCACGTTGCGCACCAGGCCTAAGGTGATGATATCTAACCCAATTTCAGGGTCAACCACTGTGCGCAACCCTTTACGCAACTCCTCAACTTTGTCCGGATGGGTGCGCTCGATGTCCCATGTGGGTCGGTTGGGCGTCGGTTGTTGGGCCTGCTCGCTCGCGTTGGGTTGGGGAGTGGTGTTCTCGCTCATCGGCTTCACTCCTGTTTCCGAAGGTTTGGTTTGGGAATGACGTAGGTACACGTCCGGTCACCATCTAAGATGCATTGCACCCGCTCCGCGGGGACATCTAACACGTTGGCAATAAGGGTTTCGTCAATCACGCACACTTCGGGATGTTCTTGGCCGATTTGGACGTAGGGGCACGTTACCTCGCGCAAAATATAACGATCCCCTTGCTGTTCCCATTCCACGGTGAACCCTTCCCGCTGGAGCAAGCGCACAAGCAAATCCAATCGCTCCTCAGTTGGCAAGTTCTCAACTCGGGTCTCGTAGGCCTCAGCCATCTCCCGGGCCATCTGGGCCAAAATGCGCTGCACCACCTCCCTGGGTAACGTGCGTTTCAGCTGCTTGAGTAAGCGTACAGCAAATTGGATATAGCGGGATGGGAAACGCTCCAATCCTTGTGGTGTGAGATAATACACCCGCCGCGGGCGTCCCACGCCGTGCCGCTCTTCCTCCGAAGTTACCAGATTTTCCGCCTCCAGCCGGCTCAGATGGTGCCGTACCGAGATGGGATTGATCCCTAACGCCTCGGCCAACTCTTTTACCGTCTGCCGCGGCCGCTGCAGCAACAAATGAAGCACCCGGTCGCGCGTCTTCGCCATGGCCCTCACCTCGTCCCACGAGTATACCAGCCCTGGTGATACCCGTCAACATTTTTTAGATTTTCATCAAAGAAATCTTGACTTATTCCGAGCCCCATTTCTATAATGGGTGCACCAACCCAGAGACAAGGAGTTAACCCCATGGCTGAAACTCTGGCAATTCGCAATCTCCACGCCCGCATCGCGGAACGCGAGATCCTCAAGGGCGTGAACCTGACCTTGCGCAAAGGCGAAGTCCACGCGCTGATGGGCCCGAACGGCGCGGGGAAGAGCACCCTGGCTTATGTGCTGATGGGCCACCCCGCGTACGAGGTGACCGAAGGCGAAGTGATTTTCAAAGGCCAAAACATCCTCGATCTCGCACCCGAAGAGCGGGCCCACTTGGGGCTGTTTTTGGCCTTCCAATACCCTGTCGCGGTCCCGGGCGTCACGCTGGCCAACTTCCTGCGGGCAGCTATCAACGCGAAGCGCAAGGCGCAAAATCCCGACGACCCGGGTATTTCCCTCATAGATTTCCAGCGTCTGCTGCTCGATAAGATGCGCTTGCTTGGCCTGAACCCCGAGTTTGCCGGCCGCTACCTCAACGATGGCTTTAGTGGCGGCGAAAAGAAGCGGGCCGAGGTCTTGCAAATGGCCCTGCTCGAGCCCGAGTTCGCCATCCTCGACGAAACCGACAGCGGCCTGGACATCGACGCGCTGCGCATCGTGGCCCAGGGCATTAACGCGCTGCGCGGGTCGGAACGGGGCTTCCTTATCATCACCCACTACAAACGCATCTTGGATTATATCCGGTCTGATGTGGTGCACGTGCTGGTCGACGGCCGCATCGTCGAATCGGGCGGCCCTGAACTGGCCGACCGCCTCGAAGCCGAAGGCTACCGCCGCTGGCTCGAACCCGTTGCCTAGCCTGACCAAGGAGCGTAACCATGCCGTCCGATGTGGACCTGCTCAAGGACATCGAAGAATACCGTTACGGATGGCGCACGCCGGAGCGGTACGTATACAAGGCCCCCAAAGGCCTGAGCGAAGAGGTCGTGCGCAAGATCTCCGAGCTCAAAGGCGAGCCCGAATGGATGCTGGAATACCGCCTCCGGGCCCTGCGCCACTTCTTGCAGCGCCCCATGCCCAACTGGGGGCCGGACCTGTCAGACCTTAACTTCGATGAGATCGTGTACTATGTCAAGCCCACTGAGCGCGAGGGCCGTTCGTGGGACGAGATCCCGCCCGAGATCAAGGAAACCTTCGAGCGCCTGGGCATCCCCGAGGCGGAGCAGAAGTTTTTGGCTGGCGTCGGCGCGCAGTATGAATCGGAGATGGTTTACCACCGGGTGAAGGAAGAGCTGGAGCGCCTGGGCGTGATCTTCAAGAGCATCGAGGACGGCCTGCGCGATCACCCAGATCTGTTCCGCCAGTACTTCGGCACCGTGGTGCCCATCGAAGATAACAAATTCGCCGCGCTCAACGCCGCGGTTTGGTCCGGCGGGTCCTTCGTCTACATCCCGCCCGGGGTGAAGGTGACCCAACCGCTCCAGGCCTACTTCCGCCTGAACGCGGCCAACATCGGCCAATTCGAGCGCACCCTCATCATCGTCGACGAAGGCGCGGAAGCCCACTACGTCGAAGGTTGCACCGCGCCCATGTACAGCACCGACTCGCTGCACACGGGCGTCATCGAGATCATCGTGAAGAGGGGCGCGCGCTTCCGCTACACCACCATCCAGAACTGGTCCACCAACGTGTACAACCTGGTCACTCAGCGCGCGCTGGTGTACGAAGGCGCGACCATGGCGTGGGTGGACGCGAACATCGGCTCCAAGGTGACCATGAAGTACCCCTCGTGCTACTTGCTGGAGCCCAGCGCGCACTGCGAGATCCTCTCCATGGCCTTTGCCAAATCGGGCCAGACCCTGGATAACGGCGGCAAGGCCATCCACCTGGCGCCCAACACCAGCAGCAAGATTATCTCCAAGTCCATCAGCAAGGGCACGGGCCGCGCGTCGTACCGCGGTTTGATCAAGGTCGCGCGTGGGGCTACGGGCGTGCGCGCCAACGTGGTGTGCGACGCGCTGCTCATCAACGAGCACTCTCGCTCCGACACCTACCCCTACATGGAGGTCGAAGAGGCCGACGTCAGCATCGGGCATGAGGCCTCGGTTTCCAAGGTGGGTGAGGAGCAGCTGTTTTACTTGCGCAGCCGAGGCCTGAGTGAAGAAGAAGCCACGACCATGATCGTCGCGGGCTTCATTGAGCCAGTGGTGAAAGAGCTGCCCATGGAATACGCCATCGAGCTCAATCGCCTCATCCAGATCGAGATGGAAGGCTCGGTGGGCTAACGAGGAGGCATGCATGACCACACGACGCATCATCCGACGCGGTGGCCCCCGACCGGCCACCACGCTAACCCTGAGCCAAGAGCACATCCGGGCCCAACATCCGGCCTTGCGGGCTCATCGGGAGGAAGCCTGGGCCATCTTCCAGGAGCTCCCGTGGCCCAGCCGCCAGGACGAGCCCTGGCGGCGCACGGACATCCGGCGGATGCCCAAACAGGTAACCCTGGCCCAGGGCACCGAGGCCCCGGAGCCGCCCAGCGACCTCTTGCGGGCCCTCACCGACGAAGGCCCCGCGGGCGAGCTCATCCTGCATGGGCCGCGGGTGCACACGTGGGTGCTGAAACAAGAGCTGGTGGAGCAAGGCGTACGGTTTTTGCCCCTCGACCGAGCGGATGTGGAGATGGGTGATTGGCTGGCCGAACGCCTGGGCCGCATGGTCCGTCCGGCCGAGGGGAAATTTGCGGCGTTGGCCCACGCGCTGGCCCAAAACGGCGCAGTGCTCTACGTGCCCGCAGGGGTGCGCATCGCGCGGCCCTTGCACATCTTGCTCTGGGGCCCGGGCGAGGCGCGGTCGTTCATCGACCAAGTGCTCCTTTGGTTGGAGGACGGCGCGCAGGCCACCGTGGTCATCGAATACGCCTCTCCTACGGCCGGGGGCCCGAGCCTGCACGTGGGCACGGTGGAAGTGCACGCGGGTCCGGCCGCGCGGTTGCACCTGGCCGAGCTGCAATCGTGGGGCGAGCACATGTGGCACTTCAGCCATGAACGGGTGCGGGTGCAACGGGACGCGGAAGTGCATTGGATTTACGGTGGCGTGGGCAGCCGTCTGACCAAGGCCTTCCTGGAGGTGGACCTGGTCGAACAAGGTGCGACCGCGTACATATCCGGCTTCTACTTCGGCCATGGCCGCCAGCACCTGGACCACGACACGCAGCAAAACCACCTGGCACCGCACACCACCAGCGATTTGCTCTTCAAAGGCGCGCTCAAGGACCAGGCACGGTCCGTCTGGCAGGGCATGATTTACGTGGCCCCGGAGGCCCAACACACCGATGGCTACCAGGCCAACCGCAACCTCATCCTCAGCCGCGAGGCGCGGGTGGACTCCATCCCGGGCCTGGAGATCATGGCCAACGACGTGCGCTGCACCCATGGCGCCACCCTGGGCCGCATCGACGAGGAGCAGGTCTTTTACCTACGCACGCGCGGGTTGAGTGAAACGGAAGCGCGACGCCTGATCATCGAGGGCTTCTTTGAGGAAGTTCTGGCTCGCCTTCCCTACGAAAGTGTCCGGACGCGCTTTCATGACGTGCTCGAAGCCAAAATGGGTTAGCCTTTCTCAAGGAAGGTAGAGGTTGGAGGCTGGAAGTTCGTCGACAGTGTGTCGTCCGGAAAAAGGTTTACACTTAGGAGCCCCTACTGCCCAAGGACGTAGGAGGCGAAACGATGAAGAAGCACAAGCG
>JAADFA010000135.1 GCA_013153135.1 Chloroflexota bacterium | reverse complement strand
TCCGCGCGTTGCCGTTTGACATGTTCCCGCAAACGTATCATATTGAATCGTTGACCTTATGGCGTCGTGCGGCGCGAGCACGTTGAGGGATGGTTATGGCCCTGGGCTACCGTTGCCCTTCGTGTGGGGCCGCGTATACGTCGGCTGAGGCGGCCGCGGCAGGTTTTTTGTGCCCACGGTGCGGCGTACCCCTAGTTGCTGTCGAGGCCGTCGAACGCCCGGAAACGCCCGCGGTGGGCGTGGTTATCCCGGCTGCGCAGGGGACCTATACCCTGCGCCGCGCATTGAACGCGAGTCGAGATCTCTGGCTTGCGGCGGACGCGGAAGGAAACTTGTGGGTTGTGCGTTGGCGCCAGGCTCCGCGAGCTGAGGTGGACGAAGAAACGCTGTTACGCGTGCTAGCCGCGGTGCCCAATCATCTACCGGTACGGGAGCGTGTGCATTGGACCGAGCGGGTCGTTTTGTGGATTTGCCCCTATGTTGCGGCGGGTGCGTTACAGCCTATGCCCTTGCCCCATATCGACTGGGCGCGGTTGCGCCGTGTGGTTGAGGATGTGAGTGCGGCTTTGGAAGTTTTGCACGCGCAGGGGTGGGTACACACGGCGGTCCGGCCGAGCAACCTGTTTCCGTATCCGCCCGAGGTGGGTGGATTTCGTGTAGCCATTGGAGATTTTCGGCACGCGCGACCGCGTGGGATCGCACACCATCATCCCAACCCCGCTTGGGCACCACCGGAATGGGCCCCAGCCCTGGCAGCCAGCGCGGGACCAGTACCGCTAATGATTCAGCCCGCCGTGGATTGGTGGGGTCTGGGTTTGACCATTTTGGCTTTGTTGGATGCCAATCCCTTGGCTCGCGCGGCCCGGCCTTTGGACCTGCTTCTCCATTGGGATGCTGATCGTTATCTTCAAGATTTAGCCCTGCCTGAACCGTGGCGCGTGTTGTTGCGGGGTTTGCTCTCGCCCTCGCCCGCGCACCGTTGGGGCATTGGGCAGGTTAAGGCCTGGCTCTCGGGCGATCACCTTATCCCAGTGGTCGAGCCGAGCCAGCTGACACGTTGGCGCTTCGCGGGCGCGGAGTACCTATCTATCGACGACCTCGTGGACGCGGCCTTGCTTCACTGGGATGAAGCCCGGCGTTGGTTTTTTGAGGAAGGACACGGTTACACCTTGCTCACCTTTGTCCCGCTCGAGGTGCGGCGTCAGGCGGCCGCGGTGCTCAGCCGCGCGGAGGGCGATCTGGACCAACGCCTGGCCCAACTGCTGTGGCTGCTAAGCCCACGCGCGGCACTTGGGTATCGGGGCACGGTGTACGCGACGCGAGCAGCCTTGGCGGCTGCGTTGAGCGGAAGCGAACTGCCCGAGCCGCTGCGGGCGCTGCGGGATGCCGGGCTGCTCTCTTTCTATTTTCGCCTGCGTGGGTCGGCGAATCCGTACGGCGTGGAGGTGGATGAGGGGTGGCTGGAGCAATTGGCCGCGTGGGAGACTGCGCGCGGGCCAGTGGAGATGCTGCGCGATTTGCTGTTTGGTCCAGAACGGACGCTGTTGGCTGCGCCGCGACGCTTATTGGCTGCGCTAGAGCGTGAGCAATACGTTGCTCTCGATGCGTCCCTGGAGGAACCGCTCAAACAGTTGCGGACTTGCGTGGCTGAGCCGAAGAGATGTTCATGGGCTCGCCTGTTGGAGGCATATCTTGCTCTTCGTGTAGCCATTCAAGAGGGACGTCTTCTGGACTATGACAACGTCGCAACATGGCTTGAACGCGTGCGGTCGCAATGGCACCGTTGGGTGACAACGCGGCACCCCCTTACGCCCGAGGCCACACAACATATGATGACCCTCCGCGCGTTGCTCGCCCAGCTCGACCGCGAAGGCATGACGGATGACGTAGCCCAGCGCATCGCAGCCACGCACACCCCTGAGCTCATCGCGTTGATGCAGCAAGCCACCGTAGATAAAGCGCAGTGGGACGCTTGGCAACGTCTTTTGCGCGACGCGGACATGATTTTAGAAAGTGAGGCACCATGGTCTGATGAGGCCATGCGGGCCTACGAAGAGCTCAATGTAGCTGTGAGCGTCTTCCGCGAGGCTTTGGAAGCCCAGGGGGACGGTATCCCATCCCTGGAGACCCTCGCACAACTTGCCGAGGCATTGTCAGCGCGCTTATTCGCGTGGCGCGCGCTCCCAGTGGATGAACGCGCGCCGCGGGAGGAACTGGCCCAGCACTGGCGTCGCAAACAAGCCCTGGCCCAACAGGGCCTAGCGGCGTATTGGTGGACCCGGTCCGTGCCCTGGATCGCGCGAGCGCAGCGCCGTTTGGAACGGATAACGGAAACCGAGCTACCGCCGCCGCGTGCCCCGCGTGATCAATGGCGTCGCCTTCGTAAGATTCATGACCGCGCGGCGGAGGTTGTAGCCAAGGTGTTGCCCCGCTGGTGGCCTCGCGAGGCCGCGAGGGCTTTTGCGCGCTTTATCGCGCTGAGCTGGCCCGCGTTGGCCACATGGGCCCTGGCTTGGGCCATGTTCTTCGAGTTACCGAAACCTATCGCGTGGTCAGCCTGGCCGGTGATGGCGTGGCTGGGCCTGTTGCTCTTCTATCCGCCATGGGGGGTGACCACGCGCGCGTTGTACCTCCGGTTGGGTGCTTGGCTGCTTTTGACCTTGTTGACTCCCGTAGCCTGGGCCTTTGCGGCCGCATGGCTTGCCGATACGGGGTCGTTCTGGTGGACGTGGGGGGTGATGGGGCTTCTGTTCAGCGTGGTGGGCCTTTCGGGCATCTTTGAGGAAGCCGGGCGCCCGGGCCCGCGTACGTGGCGGCTCGTCCTGGTTCAAATCCTGCTCATGCTTTCGTGTAGCCCTGTGGCAGTCCCTTTGGGCCTGCTCGCGTTGCTCTTTTTCCTCTTCGACGGGGGTGTAGGTCGTCTCGCGGGTCTTTACCTCTTGGCCGCGTTGATGGCTTCATGGTGGCCTTGGAGTCGTTGGCTCGCGGCGGCTGTCCTCGCGGGGGCTTGGCTGCGCGCGCTGCTTCGGGTATCCTTAGACGACATTGCCCTGCTTTATGAGAGCGATATCGATGAACCCCCCGCGCCATACCGCTTGACTTCACCGCGAAGGAGATCCTCATGACCGAACCTGGGGTTGATCCGCGTACCCTCACGCCTGAACAGCGTCGTGCGCTTTTGGCCTACCTAGGTCAGTTCGTCACGGAGCACAAAAAGCAGCGAATGCGCGAAGTATTGCCCTGGCGCACCCGTTACGTGACCCTGGTCCTGGAGGATATTTACCAACCTCAGAATGCCAGCGCGACGCTGCGCACCGCGGAGCTCTTGGGTGTGCAGGATGTGTACATTCTCGAAAACTGGAACGAATACCGTCTTAACCCAGACGTGACTCTAGGCGCGAACAAGTGGCTGGACCTGCACCGCTATCGCGCGCCTGAGGTTAACAACACGGCACGCGCGATGCAGGACCTACGCGCGCGCGGCTACCGCTTGGTCGCGACTTCGCCTCACCGCAGTGGCTACAGTCCGGATACCATCCCCCTGGACCGGCCGCTGGCCTTCTTCTTCGGCAATGAGCTTGAGGGTCTAAGCGAGCAAGTCTTGGAGGGCGCGGATCTCACTTTGCGTTTACCCATGTTTGGCTTCACCGAGAGCTACAACATCTCGGTGAGCGTGGCCATTACCCTCTATACCGTTATCCGTCGCCTGCATCGCTCCCGCTTCCCGTGGCGCCTATCGCCTGAGGAGCGCGAGGCCATTCTCGTCACTTGGTATCGTCGGGCCATCGGCAAACACTGGCGAACCATTGAGCGCGCGTTTTGGGCCCAACGAGCGTCGATGTCGTCTTAGGGTGTGGCCTCGAGGATACACACGTAAAACTCGGGGTAGGGATAGACCGCGGGCATAAGCAACCGCACGACCATGCGCGTGTACACGTGGCCGGGCTCGACGGGCGGGACGGACGCGGTGGCCATGTAAAAGGGCCCTGAGCGGGTTTGGCCCTCGTAGAGGATTTGCGCGGGCAATGGCCCTTCCAGCTGTGCGTTGGTCAGGGTAACCTCCCGGGTTTCGGGTAAGGGCGCGCGGCCATACGTACCTTGCTCAAAGCCCGGGATGTATTGAAACGCGAGCTCATCCTTCCACCCGGGGCGCGCTTTTTGGGCTCGTGTACGCAGGTCGCGCAGATAGGCCAATGCGAGACGGTAGCGCTCGATTTGAGTTTCGTCCGTCTCCTGGGCGAGCCACATCTCAAATCGACTGATCTCCAAATCTAAGGCCTGCAACAACCCCTGATGACATATCACGGTCGCGGGGTCTTCTGGTGTTGGCACCCAGGGGTCTTGACACGCAGTCAAGCCCATCAGTATAAATAAGCTAACCAGCCATATATATCTTCGCATCACCCCTCCTCCCGTCCAGGCTTCTTTTATCATGACTCAACAGAAGATAGTTGTCAAGATGCCGTTTCGCGTAGTTGACAGGCGTACTTTGTGGAGAGAAAATTTCGCACTGCACTCAATATGTTCATATGCGACGCGTATAGGATAGCGGAGATATCTTGAAGAATAATTTTTTGAACGGAAATCGACACAATGTTGTTCGCTTGGGATAAATTATTGTTTGGTTGATGCAGATTTCATGCCTCAGGTGGGCATCTGTCGAGGCGCCTCTTGGGGAGGCTGGGAGGAATTTTTAACCCTTGTCTACCAGGTAGAGATGTCCGGCGATGACCGTGCCTATTACCGAGAGATCCGATGCGCGTAACAGGGTAAGGTCGGCTGGAGCGCCTGGGGCCACGTGGGGGTGCGGCAAGCCTAGAACACGGGCGGGTGCTACGGTCCATGCACTCACTGCATCTACCAGGCTCGCCCCCGCGAAGTGCATGAGGTTGCGCAGCGCGGCGTCGGGCCGCACGATGCTCCCGGCTAGCGTGCCATCGGGTAGGCGGGCGTCGTGCTCGCGCACCACAATGGTCATTTCTCCGAGTCGGTAGGTCCCTGGCGGCATCCCTAAACCGGCGCACGCATCGGTCACTAAGGTGAGCGCCCCCGGGCCTTTGGCTTGCCACGCAAGGCGCACTGCACCCGGATGCACGTGGATGCCATCCACGATCAGACCCACTGGGATATCAGGCCGCGCGAGCAGCGCGCCAACAGCGCCGGGTTCCCGATGATGGAATCCGCGCATCGCGTTGAAAAGGTGCGTGCCATAGGTGATGCCCGCTTCAAAGCCCGCGATGGCCTGTTCCCATGGGGCCATGGTGTGGCCCATGCTGACGACCACGCCCTGGTTGCGTAGTGCACGCACCAGGTCGAGGGCGTGAGGCAGCTCGGGCGCCAGGGTGACCAGGCGCACCCCTCGCGCACGGGTCCAATCCCGGATCCAAGCGGGATCGGGCGCGCGGAGCAAGGTAGGCGGATGCGCGCCCTTGCGTTCAGGGTTGAGGAATGGCCCTTCGATGTGCAGCCCTAGGGGCCGGGCACCGTGCCATCCTGAGGGTGGCCCCGCGAGCAAGACCTGTTGCGCTCGGGCGATGGTCTCACGCGGCGCGGTAATAATGGTGGGCAGGAACGCGGTCAAGCCCAGCTGAGGTAGCTGAGCGGCCACATCCCAAATGGCCTCGGGCGTGAGGGTGAAATCATGGCCGAATGCACCGTTGATCTGCAGCTCAACCCAACCAGGCGTGAGGATGAGATCATCGCCAGGGATCTCGCGCGCGTCTCGAGGAACAGCGCGATGGCCCGCTGGCGCGCGCCATTGAATACGGCCGTCCGCGACCAGTACATCCATCTTATCCCATTGGTAAGGAGGCGAGACCACGGTGACTCCGCGAAAGTACAAGGCCGCGGCCATAACCTAGCCCTCCCACAAGGGTGGGAAGTGCGTAAGCGCGGGCTTGTCGTCCTCGAGCGCTTTGGTTTCACACAAGCGGGGGTTGCGCGCATAGCGGTCGAGCGCGGCTTCGGCCTCGTGATAGAGGGCCTCGGCCCGCTCATAGGACGGCCCGATCGCGACCAAGCCCACTTTGCCATATTCCGAGAGGGCATCGATCAAATGGAAAAGTACACCTTCATGCGCGGCCGCATTGAAGTGCAGGCCCTCGCACACCACAATCTCCATGAGATCTTCAGGCGTTAGACCCTGATACTCGGGTTTTTTCAAGTTGTCCGTTGCATAGTAATATAACGGCTGCCCCGTAGCAGAGATATACTCACCCGTCTTGAGATCGTAATAACCATCGGTGAGGAACTTAAGAGTCATGAAAGGATGCGTAGTTCCGCCTTTGCGCAGGTTAATCTCCAATGCGTAATGCTGCCAAGTGCCATCAGGTTGCGGAACGGAAACGAAATCCACTGCGTAGCGGCCCATCGCACCCTTGGCCGTGAGCACTTCGCCCACGCGACGGCCGAGCTCGTGCAAGTCAAGGCGATAGGCGGGATCCGCGGGGAAGCGCGCGCCGAGGTAGACCTGCCCCGTCGGACCGCCGAGGATTTGATCGTGCGTTGAGACGATGGTCCCCTGCCGCAAAGGGTTGATAAGCCCTTGCACCGAGGGCGACCGTTTGCCTTTGCCCTCGATGAAAGCCTCAACAATGCCGCCCATTTCGCGGAATTTGTTCATATATTCTTCGTACGTCATGTCCTCAGCTTCGAAGTGCAATCGCTGGGGGAGTACCTCGGCTACCCATTGAGCCAGGGCTTTTGGCTCTTGGGGCGCGCCATCATAAGAAAAGAGCGCATTCCCCTCGCCTGAGAACGCATAATTGAGCTTGACCACCGCGCGGCGGAGGGTCGGAACCTGGAGCTTAAGGTCCGCCAGGGCTTGCGCCACGTCATGCTCATCACGCAGGTGTTCAAAGCCCTCGGGTAGGGGGACGTTGGCCTCACGGAAAATCTCGCGACTGAAGCTTTTGGAGCCCAAATATTCCAGGCTTGGGTCCAACGCGTACAGAGGGATACCCAGACGTACGGCCAGCTCCCGTTCCAGGGGCGTCGAGTTGAAGCATTCCATATAGGCGGTGTCGGGGTAGGCTACGGCTTCTCGAATGCGCCGGATGAGCCATGGACGCTCGAGAATCTTTTCCGTGAGGGAGCGTCGGGTAGAGTCATGCGCGTCCAGGAGCACGAGCCGGCGCCGCGCGTGGGATACGGGTACCCCAGGTAACAAATTCAACATGTAATCTACGATCACCGGGTCCACCGCTTGACTGGTGACGAAGATCACTTGCGTTTGCGGATGTTGCAGCAGGATAAGGTAATAAAGCAAGCGCTCTTCGTAATAGTGGACGCCAGGGATCTTGCTGAGTACTTCTTGGTCGAGAGAAAGGCTGGGCACAACCACTACGGTTCGGGGGTCGTGCCACGACTGCAACCGCTCACGGTAGAGGTAAATCAGCCGAGCGTTGAGAAGCCGATACCAGCGTTCGATCTCGGTTTCGCTCAGCGGGCCAAGGAGGGGATAGTCAGGGCTCATCACAGGCCTCGGTCGCCAGGATTAAGGTGCCCTTGATTATAGCCACAGCTGCCCATTTATGCAATGGCCTGACCCGGCCGGGTGCACGCAAATGTTGTCGAAACGGCAAGCGCCCTGCAGCCAAGGCCGCGCTCGCGTGCCGCCCCGCCGCGGGCTGAAGCCTGCGGCTAGTTGCCATAAAATTGCGCGCGAGCTGGCAGGCTCAGCGCGGGGCATGGAACGGCGAGGATAGCGGGCGGGTTTCGCCGCTCGCGGGCCGCGATATGGGCCATGGCCGCGCTCGCGTGCCGCAGCCGCCGCGGGCTGGAAGCCCGCGGCTAGCATAAAATTGCGTGCGAATTATCCGGCCCAACGCGAAGCGTGCGGTGGAGGAGTTGGTAGCGGGCGGGTTTCGCTGCCCGCGAATCCCCGCGGCCTTTTTACAAGATTTGCGTGCACCCCGCCCCGGACACCCCTTGACAAGGGGCCTTGGCTGGGCTAAGATGGTTTTAGCAAACCGAAAATTGGAGGCATGACATGGATCCTCAGGCCAAGAAGCACGCGTTACGCCAGATTACCTATGGCCTGTACGTGCTCACCGCGGCCCATGAGGGTGAGGTTGCCGCAGGGACGGTGAACTGGTTATCGCAAGCCTCCTTTGAGCCGCCCCTTGTTATGGTCGGCATAAAGCGCGATAGCCGCCTTCACGACCTCATTGAAAAGAGCGGCCACTTCGCGGTCAACATCCTCGCGTCGGGCCAAAAGGATATTGCGGCAGCCTTTTTCCGGCCAACCCAGGTGGAGGGCGACCGCATCAACGGCTTTCCCTTCGAGCCTGGTCCGACCACGGGCGCGCCGTTGTTGCTCGATGCGCCAGCCTGGTTTGAGGCCAGGGTCGTCGACGCGGTCAAACGGGGCGATCATACTGTTTTTATCGCGGAAGTCGTGGATGCTGGCGTGCGGGACCCGAACGCGCGCCCTCTGGTGATGTGGGAGACGGGATGGTTTTACGGCGGCTAAACCGCGGGGATGTTAGAGAAGTCTATGAAAGCCGGGGCGCCGCCAAAGCCCCGGTTTGTTTTTTGGTAAAATGTGAAGTAGGTGTAGCCGGGAAGACGGGGTACTGCATCAAAGCTTTAAGTTTTGGGTAAGGAGTTGAGACCGTGGCAGGTAAGATGGATCGCTTCACACAACGTGCTCGCCGGGTGCTTAGCCTGGCTCACCAAGAAGCGGAGCGTATGCGCCATAACTACATTGGCACGGAGCACCTGCTGCTGGCCTTGATTCGCGAGGAAGGCGGTGTGGCCGGGCAGGTGTTGCGCGCCTTGGGTGTGGAACCGGAACGGGCGCAGGAGATTGTGGAACGTCTGGTTGGGATTGGGAAAGGCGGCCATAAGCAACTCCAGCTTTCGCGTGGGATGCAGAAAGTGCTTGAATACGCGCTGGATGAAGCGCGGCGCATGGGCCATCAGTACGTTGGGACGGAGCATCTCCTCCTGGGCTTGATCCGGTACCCTGAGGGGATGGCCATGCGCGTTTTGTCGCGCTTGGGCATCACGCCCGAACAAATCCGTCGCCAAACCCAGCGTCTGTTGCGCGAGGGCAGCCGCCCGCGGCGCCAAGCCGAGCACGCGGCTGCAACAGGCCGCCGCGCGGAGAAACAACGCAAGACCCCTCTCATCGACCAATTGGCAACGGACCTGACTGCACTGGCCGAAGAAGGCAAGCTCGACCCGGTCATCGGCCGGGATACAGAGATCGAGCGGGTCATCCAAATTTTGGCCCGCCGCACGAAGAACAATCCCGCGCTTATTGGCGAACCGGGCGTGGGCA
Organism: Chloroflexota bacterium; assembly: GCA_013153135.1. Classification (GTDB taxonomy): domain Bacteria; phylum Chloroflexota; class Anaerolineae; order Anaerolineales; family DRMV01; genus JAADEN01. The sequence goes on along the minus strand of JAADFA010000135.1, from coordinate 11,138 downwards.
AGACGGCCATTGTCGAGGGCCTGGCCCAACGCATCGTCGAAGGCAACGTGCCCGCTCCCTTGTTGGGCAAGCGAGTGCTTCAGCTTGACGTGGGCTCGCTGGTTGCGGGCACGATGTATCGTGGCCAATTTGAAGAGCGCCTCAAGCGCATCATCGACGAACTCAAGTCCTCCAACGCCATCTTGTTTATCGACGAGATGCACATGTTGGTAGGCGCGGGCGCCGCAGGCTCGGCCGTGGACGCGGCCAACATCTTCAAGCCTGCGCTGGCCCGGGGCGAGATTCAAGTCATTGGCGCGACTACCCTGGACGAGTACCGCAAGTACATTGAGAGCGACGCGGCCTTGGAGCGCCGCTTCCAGCCCGTGTATGTGGACGAACCCACCGAAGAGGAGGCCATCGAAATCTTGCGCGGCATCCGACCCGCGTACGAGGAACATCACCACCTCACCATTTCGGACGAGGCCCTGGAAGCGGCCGTGAAGCTCTCCACCCGCTACGTAACCGATCGCTACTTGCCAGACAAGGCCATCGACCTCATCGACGAGGCTGCTTCCCGCGTCCGCATGTACAAGAGCCCCGCGGCCCAGAAGTCGCGCGAGATTATCGAGCGCCTGCGCAAAGTGCGGGCTGAATACGCGCTCGCGCTGGAAAACGCCCGTGAAGAAGAGGTTGAGCGCCTGCAGCAAGAAGAGCAAGACCTCGAGCAGCAGCTGGAAGCTCTGCGCACGGGCTGGGACCGCTCTTCCAGTCCTGTGGTCACCGCGGAGGACATCGCCGAAGTGGTCTCCATGTGGACGGGCATCCCGGTGACCCAGATCGCGGAGAGCGAATCGCAACGGCTGCTGCGCATGGAAGAGGAGCTGCACAAACGCATCGTGGGCCAGGACGAGGCCATTAGCACCATTGCGAAGGCTGTGCGTCGCGCACGCGCGGGGCTTAAGGACCCTAAGCGGCCGATTGGCTCCTTCATCTTCCTCGGGCCCACGGGCGTGGGCAAGACGGAGCTGGCCAAGGCCCTGGCTGAATTCCTCTTCGGTAGCGAGGACGCGCTTATCCAGATTGACATGAGCGAGTTCATGGAGCGCCACACCGTTAGCCGCTTGGTAGGCGCGCCTCCGGGATATGTGGGCTATGAAGAAGCCGGCCAGCTCACCGAAGCCGTACGGCGTCGGCCTTACTCCATCGTGGTTTTCGACGAGATCGAGAAGGCCCACCCCGAAGTCCACAACATGCTTTTGCAAATTCTGGAAGAAGGGCACCTGACCGACGCCAAGGGCCAGAAGGTGGACTTCCGCAATACCATCATCATCATGACCAGCAACGTGGGCGCGGACATGATCAAGCGCCAGTCCCGCTTGGGCTTCGCAGCGAAGCAGGGCGAGGAGCCTATGGACTATGAAACCATCCGCAAAAAGCTGCTTGAAGCCCTCAAGCGCGTCTTCCGGCCTGAGTTCCTCAACCGGGTGGACGCGGTCATTGTGTTCCATCCGTTGAGCAAAGAACACATTCAGCAGATCGTGGGCCTGGAGCTGAACAAAGTGCAAGCTCGACTGCAAGACGAGCATAACATGCAGCTGGAAGCCACGCCCGCGGCCATCGAACGCTTGGCCGAACTGGGCTATGACCCCGAGATGGGCGCCCGACCCTTGCGCCGTGTTATCCAACGGCACATTGAAGAGCCGATCTCGGATAAGATCCTCGCGGGCGAGTTCAAGCCGGGCGACACCATCGTGGTCGACGTGGAGGCTCCTGAGGACGGTGACGAGCCGCGTCTGGTTTTGCGCCGCAAGCCCGCGGCGGATGACGCACCGGCCCCACCGACGGATGAGCCGCCCGCGGCCAATGCAGAACCGGCTGAGGCCACAGCATAGCGCCAAGAACAGCCCCCGCCTCGGGTGGGGGCTGTTCCTTAAATTCGCGGCCGTGGCCAACCCGGTCCCCTTGGGGCCTTGCTGGGTTGGCCCTTGTTATGTCGCCCATCCTTGCTTCCAGGAGGTTGTATGTCCTCAGTGACCGTTTCGGCCCATCCCTTGATGCGGCATTATTTGACCATTTTGCGCGATAAACGCACCCCTCCCGACCGCTTCCGTCAAACGTTGCACCAAGCCAGCCTTATTTTGCTTTATGAAGCCTTAAGCCACTTGCCCACACGCAAAGTGTGGGTCGAAACGCCCCTTGAGGCTACCGAAGGGCTCGAGATCGCCGCTCGCATCGGATTTGTGCCCATTTTACGCGCGGGCCTGGGTATGGTCGACGCGGCCTTGGCCTTGGTGCCCACCGCTCAGGTATGGCACTTGGGCTTTAAGCGCGATGAGGAAACCCTCAAACCCAGGGTGTATTACAACCCCCTCGCGGACCGCGAACTCTTACCGGTAGATATTGCTATTATCCTGGACCCGATGCTGGCCACGGGTGGCTCCGCAACCGCAGCCGCGCGTTTGCTCAAAGAGCACGGCGTCAACGATGTGCGCTTTGTGGGGCTCATTGCCGCGCCCGAAGGTATCGCGCAGATGCGGCAGGCACATCCCGATGTACCCTTGTTCCTGGGCGTGGTCGACCGTCAGCTGAATGACCACGGCTACATCTTGCCTGGATTAGGCGACGCCGGTGATCGCCTTTTCGCAACCCCTTGACCGGTTGGCGAACCCGGCCAAGTGTGCTATACTGCCCGCCACGGAGCATCCTTCAGGAGGTGCGCCCTATGTTGCTCATTACCCGCGCGAACCTTTTGACCATGGAAGAAGAGCGACCCCTTTTGTACGATCACGCCCTCTTTATCGACAGCTCGGGCCTTATTGCCGATATTGGGCCCAGCGCGGACTTGGAAGCCCGCTACCCTAACGTCGAGCGCTTGGACGTCCATGGGCGTTGGGTGATGCCCGGAAAGATTTGTGCGCATACCCACTTTTATGGCGCGTTTGCTCGGGGGTTGGCTGTGCCGCCGCCACCCCCTAAGGACTTTCCGGAAATTTTACGCCGCTTATGGTGGCCCCTGGACCAAGCGTTGGATGAGGAAGCGGTTGAACTTTCCGCGCTTATCATGCTCATCGATGCCATCCGCAACGGCACCACAACTTTGATCGACCATCATGCATCGCCGAATGCCCTTGAGGGGTCGCTGGATGTCATCGCGGACGCGGTCGACCGCGCGGGCGTGCGCGCGGTTTTGGCGTACGAAGTCACCGACCGCTACGGCCCTGAGAAAGCCCAAGCCGCGATCCAGGAGAATATCCGCTTCTTGACCCGCCTCAAGCGCGAACGACCTTACGAGGGGCGCATCACGGGCCTTTTTGGTTTGCACGCGAGTATGACCCTGAGCGACGCGACCTTGCGCGCAAGCTGGGAAGCGGTGCGGAGCTCGGTGGGCGACGATGTCGGCTTTCACATTCACGTCGCAGAGCACGAAGAGGACGAATACGACAGCCTCTACAAGAGTGGCAAACGCGTGGTCGAGCGGTTGCTCAACTTTGGCATTCTGGGCCCGCGCACCATTGTGGCCCACGCGGTCCACGTGGACGCACGGGAAATTTACTACCTCGCGGATACCGAAACCTGGGTGAGCCACCAGCCCCGATCGAACATGAACAATGGGGTAGGCGTCGCACCCGTGGAGAGCCTCGACGCCGCAAAAGTTCGGGTCGTCCTGGGCACGGATGGCTTCCCTCATGCCATGTGGGAGGAGATGCGCACGGCGTATTTGCTGCATAAAGTTGCGCATCGTGACCCGCGGCGTATGGATGGGAACCTCATTGCGCGCATTGCGTTCCAGAACAACGCGGCCTTGGCCGATCTGCTGTTTGGCCAATCCGTGGGCCAGCTGGCCGTTGGCGCGGTGGGCGACGTGATTGTGGTCGATTACAACCCGCCCACGCCGGTGACCGAGGGCAATTGGCCGTGGCATATTATCTTTGGCATGCAGGATGGCATGGTGAGCACCACCATTGTGGACGGCCGGGTGCTGATGCGCGAACGTGAATTGCTCACCCTGGACGAAGAAGCCATCATGGCGCGCGCCCGGGCCAAAGCGCCCCATGTATGGCGCCGTTATGCGGAGATCCTCGCGGCTGGCGGATGAAGTAGACCATGGCCGCGGTTGTGGCAAGTTCTGGAGGGGCACATGTTGGTCATCAAACTGGGTGGCACGGAAGGCGTCGATTTCGCAGCCATTGTTCGCGATGTAGCCGCGTTGCAGCAGGCTGGTGAGCCTCTGGTCTTGGTTCATGGCGGCTCGGCTGAGGCCAACGCCCTGGGCGAGGCCCTGGGCCATCCCCCGCGCTTTGTTACGTCGCCCTCGGGTTTCACCAGCCGCTATACCGATCGCCAGACGCTCGAGATCTTTCTTATGGCCGTGCGAGGCAAAGTGAACGGTTTGTTGGTCGAGCAATTGCAACAGGCGGGGGTTAACGCCGTGGGCTTGAGCGGCCTCGATGGGCGTTTACTACAAGCCCGGCGCAAGGGAGCGATCAAGATTATCGAGAACGGGAAGCGCAAGGTTTTGCGTGGGGACTATACGGGCAAGATCACCGACGTGAACGTGAATCTTTTGCGCTTGCTCTTAGCAGAGGGGTACGTGCCCGTGATCGCGCCGTTGGCTGTGAGCGAAAAGGGCGAAGCGCTTAACGTGGATGCGGATCGCGCGGCCGCGATGATTGCTGCGGCCTTGGGTGCGGAGACTTTGTTGCTGCTCACGGCCGCGCCGGGGCTCCTGCGTGCGTTCCCCGACGAGCGAACCCTCATCCGGCGCATGAGCATGGCCGAGCTGGACCAGGCGATGGAATATGCCAAAAACCGGATGAAGAAGAAAGTGCTGGCCGCGCGTGAGGCGCTTGAGGGGGGCGTGGGTCGGGTGATTATTGCGGATGGCCGGGTAGCAGAGCCCGTGCGTCGGGCCCTTGCGGGGCATGGGACCCTGATTCAAGGCCGCGTGTAGCCCTTTTTGAGGCTCCGCGATTGCGTATAGTCACGGGCGCGATTGTCGCGCCCGTGGTGTAGTTAAAGGATTCTGCGTGTAGCCATTCCTGGCAAAACTCATAGAAACAACGGGCAAAAATCAGCCCATCAGGCCGCTTCGTGTTCTTCCGCGGGTTCAGGCAGCGAGACTTCACTCAGCGACCAGGTGGGCATGACGTCGAAGTCCAGCCCATCCCGCTGGCCCGCAGCAAAGCGGCGTTCGGCCGCGGCCGCGACCATAGCCGCGTTGTCGGTGCACAGGCTCAATGGCGGAATGTGGACCGGCACCGGACTTTCTTGCTGGATGCGCGTGCGTAGGAGCCGGTTCGCCGCGACACCGCCCGCGACTATGAGGCTGCGCGCGTGGAACTCTCGCACGGCCGCGAGGCTCTTCTCAACCAGCACGTCCACCACCGCAGCCTGGAAAGACGCGGCCAGATCAGCTACAGGCAGGGGCTTGTTCTTGGCCTGCCAGCGGCGCACCTCGCGCAGGACCGCGGTCTTGAGACCGCTGAAGGAAAAATCCCACGTGTTGGGCAGCCTGGGCCGCGGGAACGCGAACGCACGCGGGTCGCCCTGCTCCGCAGCTTTTTGGATCGCGGGACCGCCGGGATAGGTGAGCCCGAGCAGCCGCGCAACCTTATCGAATGCCTCGCCCGCGGCGTCGTCACGCGTGCCGCCCAGCCGACGGTAACGCAAGTGCCCTTTCATCAGAACGAGCTCGGTATGTCCCCCAGATACAATCAGGGCGATCAACGGGAATTCCGGTTCTGGCCGGTTCGCCTGACCTTCGTAGCGTAGCCAGGCCGCGTAGATATGGGCTTCCAAGTGATGCACACCCAGCAAAGGGAGGCCCGTAGCCAGGGCCAGACCTTTCGCGAAGTTCACGCCCACGGTGAGCGAGCCCGGCAGCCCTGGCCCGCGCGTGACGGCCAGCGCGTCCACTTCAGCCAAACGCAGCGCGGCCTCACGCAGGGCCTGCTGCACTACTGGGTACAAGGTGCGCACATGCTGCCGCGACGCAACCTCGGGAAACACACCGCCAAAGCGCGCGTGCAACGCGGCTTGGGATGCAACCACGTTGCTCAAAATTCGCTGCCCGTCCTCGACCACAGCAGCCCCAGTTTCATCGCACGACGTCTCAATGGCCAGTATGCGCATGCCGTCCTCCACGTCCCGCGGCCTAGGCTGTGGTTGGGCCTAGGTTCGCGAGGGGAATTTCCAAATCGTAAGGGTAGGGAACCAAAATCTCCGCCTGGCCATCGTCCCGGATCCACACGGTATCTTCCAGCCGAAAGCCCAGGCCCCGGTTGGGATAATACAAGCCTGGCTCAATGGTTACCACCATACCCGGTTCCAAGGGTTGGGTCGCGCCGGCCATGAGCCGAGGGTCTTCGTGGATTTCTAGGCCTAAGCCGTGGCCGAGGCTGTGCACGAAGCCCGTCTGCGTGCCGCTCCGGGTGCGCAGGGTGGGATGGCCGTGACTCTCGAGGTATTCCGCAGCCGCGAGGTAGGGTGCCTCCCATGCTTCCCCCGCGCGCGTCCGTGCCAGCGCGCGCTCGAAGGCCACGCGCACATGATGATGCAGGCGCTTTTGTTCCTCGGTGGCTCGGCCCAGGACCCATGTGCGGGTGAAGTCATAAAAATAGCCGCCACCCGCCTCTTGGGGGAAGATATCGAACACAATGGTCTGGCCCACGTAGAGGGGTTGCTCGGGGTTGCCAGGGTTGTGCGGCACGCCAGCGTCTCGGCCTTGGGCGAAGATAAGCCCATGGGGGATTTCGAGATCGGCCTCGGCCAGCCAACGACGAATGCGTCGCTTAACATGCCCAATGGTTACAGTCTGCCCCTGAGCGTCGACTACCCGGCCATCGTCCGCGGCATAGAGCTGACGCAGCCACGCGCGCGTGCGGTCAACAATGGCCACTGTCGCGCGACCGACTCGGCGAATGGCCTCAACTTCTTCGGGCCCCTTACGCATCCGAGCGGCCGCGAGCGCGTTCCATCCTTCACGCCCTAAGATCTGCGCCTTGGGGAGCTCGTGCGCGAGAGCCTGCCATAGGCTCCAGCCATGGCTAAACTCGACGCGTCCCACCACCGCGAATCGGCTCTGCGCGAGCCCTACGTCGCGCAGGATGTCGCGCCAGCGTGCGACGCGCGCGCGGAAACGGTCGCCGTTATGCTGCTTGAGGTAGCGCGTGAATGGATAGCGATCGAATCCTCGCGTGGGCAATCCTGTTTGTGCGGCCGCGTCGCGTTCCATGGGTGAATGGAACAGCAGCGCTTCGCCTTCCCGCGGGTAGATGAGTACCGCGTCGGTTAAGGCAGTTGGCCGGCCCAGCAGGTACACCATCGCGGGGTTGTGCTGTCCTGGCCCTATTACGACCAACGCGTCCAATTGGGCTTCGGCTAAGCGAGCGGGAACCTCGTCACGCACAGCGCCTCCTCTTTCGAATATCTCATAATCTTACGAGCCTGCGGTCCGCTGTCCATCAGGCTTGTCGAGTACGATCCACGCGCGCCATGCATCGCGCACGATGGTGGCCTTCGCGTCGGGCAGGTAGCGGGGAATGACTTCGGGCGGCCAAAAGCTGCTATTCATGGCCAGGACTCGTTCGCCCCAGGCAATGAGCCTGCCGACCCAACGCGTCGCGTCAGGCTCTTCAATAACCAGACGCCCCCCAGGTCGGAGCACGCGCCACACTTCACGCAGAGCCTCTTCCTTGCCACGGATGTGGTGGAAGGTATCGACGATGATGATGCGGTCCACGCTGTGATTGGGTAGAGGAAGGGCTTCGGCAAAGCCTTGGACACGGCGCACATGGGCTTGGTTTGGGCCGCTAGTAAGCATGGCCAAGGACGGATCCACGATGATCACCCGACGGGCCTGGATAAAGCGGGCTACCCGTCCGGCTCCGCCTCCCAGGTCGAGCACATCGTGCTTAGGTTGAATGGTCGCGAGGCGGAGCAAGCGGCCGGGCCGCGCGCGGTGACCATAGCGAGCTAGAAGGCCATAGACCCAAGGCACGGGCAGAAAGTCAAAGTGCGGGTCGTAGCCACGACGAGAGAAGAGGAAAGCCAAGCCCCAGCCGAGCAGCCAGCCCAAGAGTCCCAGCCATGCTTCACGCACGAGCGCGGGCAGCGCGGCTTGGGCGTGGCGCGCGGCTGCAAGAAATACGGCGACGGCTACGACCGCAAGCCCGGCCCATGGATGTACGCCTTTGCGGCTTGGAAGCATCACGGCCCAGGCGAGGGCCGCGTAACCCAGGATGCGCACCCATCCGACGGCGCTCGGCCAGGCCCACAAGAGCACACCAATCCCAGCTAAGAGCATGGCCCAACGTGCGGGCGCGATGCGGCGCGTCATGCCTCACCTCCCGCATCGCTGGGTTCGGGCTCGGGCGTGAGCGGCTCGCCTAGCAGCTCCTGCGCGAAGGCTTGCACGTCCTGGAGCAGATCCACGCCGGGCGGGAGCTGGAAGTTGGTATCCACCCGCATCAGGAAGTGGGTGAGCAACTGCCGTGTACGACCTGAGATCTCGGGTCGACGCCAAAGCATTTCGAGGATGCGCAGCGCATTCTGGCCAAAAGCGTGGGTTTGGCCTTGACGGCGGAGGTATTCTTCCGCAATAACCCCCGCGATACGCCGTGCGCGTACACGCGCCCGTCCCTCTTTGCCAGCCGCGCGGTCCTGGTAAGCCGCGGCCAGCTCACGTTGAGCCCACGTTCGCCATTCCTGATGCATGATGCTCACCTCCTGTTGACGGCCCCGCGCGGTCAGCCTCGGCGTCGTTGGCCGTAGGCGTGGCCTGGGGGTTCACGCCGTGTTGTTCCGCGATCAAATCATGGCTGAGGCGGTCCGTATCTCCCGCTGGCGCGGGTTCGAGGGGCAAAATGACCGTAAAGACTGACCCTTTGCCCGGTTCGCTTTGGACTTCGATGCGGCCGCCCAGGGCTTCGACCAGCTGGCGCACAATGGCCAACCCCAGACCCGCGGAGGGGATGCCCGTGCGGTTCCGTTCGCCTGTGGTGTAGAACGGCTCAAAAATGTGTAGGATTTGCTCCTTGCTCATGCCAATGCCGGTATCGCGTACCTCGATCGCCCAGTGATCTTTATCAACCCGATATAGCCGCACGTGTACCCACCCGCGCGGGGTGTAACGGATGGCGTTGCTGATGAGATTGTTAAGAATGCTGCGCAATAAGCGGAAATCGCCCCAGATGACAGGGGGCAAGTTGGGGTCGCGCTCGAGGCGCAGCTCTAAACCTTTGCGCTGAGCCTGGCTTAGCAAGACCGCGCGCGAGGAAAGCAAGAGCTTATCCAGGCTCACTCGCTCGCGTTGAATCTTTAGAGTCGCGCTCTCCAATTCAGCCTGGAGCAACAGGTCGTTGACCATTTCCAGCAGCTGCTGTGCTGCTTGGGCGATGGCGTTTAACCGTTCTTGTTGCTCCCGGGTAACAGGCCCAAAGACGCCCTCACGGAGCATATCCACATAGCCGACGATGGCGCCCAACGGGGTGCGCATATCGTGGCTCACGCTGGCGAGAAAAGCCTGCTTGAAGTGCAGGGCTTGTTCGGCACGGCGTTTGGCCTCCTCCAACTGCTGTTGCATCTGTTTGTATTCTGTAATGTCTTGCTTTATGGCTACATAATGGGTGATGCGGCCATTTTCGTCCATCACCGGCGCGATGGTTTGGAATTCGTAGTAAATTTCACCGTTTTTGCGGCGATTGATGATCTCGCCGCGCCACACGCGGCCTTGAGTGATGGTTTCCCACAGCTCGCGGTAAAACTCAGGTGTGTGGTAGCCTGAGCGCAGCAAGCGGGGCGTGCGGCCGATAACTTCTTCAGGTTCGTAGCCTGTGATGCGGGTGAACGCGGGATTGACGTATTCGATGATACCGTCGGCATTGGTGATCACAATGCCGTGCGCGGCATGTTCTACTGCGCGTGCCAACTTGCGAATCTGAGCCTCGGCCATTTTGCGCGCGGTGATATCGATGGCATACTCGATCATAAACCGCACATTGCCATCATCATCCAACACCGGATAGCCGCGCACTTCTACGTAATATGGCGTGCCGTCCGCTCGATAATGAACATGTTCGACTACTGCGGTGCTTTTTTGCTCGCGAACTTGACGCAATGGACACGGGTGGCCATCTTCTTGATCACAAGGTGTTTCTCGTCGGTGGGTGAGCGCGTAGCAATAGACCGGGCTCTGGGGGTGCAGATGGATGCCCATTTCTTTGGCTTTTTCATTGGCTAGAATAATTTGATAAGTTTTTGCGTCAATGATATACAGAGGCTCGGTGATAGAGTTTAGCAAATGGGTAAGGAAGACTCGCTGGCGGCTGAGCTGGCGAGTTTGACGTTGGAGCATGGTGGTGAAGCGATGCTGAAACATGCTCACGAAGAGCACAAAGATTTGGAATCCGGTGAGGAACATGATGGCGTGTTTGATGTCTTCCCAGCCCCAGCCGCGGGTATGGGCGATGGCGACGACTACGAACAAATTGACCAGGCCAAATCCTAAGGTCGCCCAAGGCGGTGCGAGCAAGGCACTTAGCAGCAGCGGGTAAATCAGCCATTGGACCACACTGAGCAAGTACCAAGGACGTACCGGCAGGCCGGGGTCGGGGGCCGTGGCCAAGCTCACCCACGCGATGACGCCGAGCAACGTCACGCCAAGGCGGCTGGCCCAACGGTAATAAGGCGTGCGGCTGAGCGCGTAGACCAGCCATAAGCCCAATACCGCCCAAGGAAAGTGGGGGCCAACCGTTCGAGTGATGAGAATGCGGACCGTCTCGCCCAGAGTGTACAGGATGGTAAGGGTAAAGAAGATCGCGCTTACAAATCGAGCGCGGCGTTGTTCTTCTGGCGGAAGGGACGCAGCTGGACGGACAAAATAGCTCCAGAAGCGGCAAATATTATCCGGCTCTTCGGTGAGAGGGTCCTGTAAAAACGGCAGATCCATCGTTGTTGTTCCATGCTTTAGAGATGGACGGGGCGTTAATTGTAACATCCTCGGCCTGGCATACTCCTTACAGGGTCTAAGCGGGTGCAGGCAAATCGCGTAGAAGCCCATGCCGCGGGCGGCTGAAGCCGCGCTTGACCCGCGGGCGGCGAAACCCGCCCGCTATCTTTGCCACCACACGCCTGCGCGCTAGATTGCGCGCCATTTT
>JAADFA010000161.1 GCA_013153135.1 Chloroflexota bacterium | reverse complement strand
CGGCATGGGCTTCTACGAGATTTGCCTGCACCCCCTACCACAGGTTGGCCCCCTCTTTTTATCTCTCATCTACAAGATTTGCTTGCACCCAACGCGCGCTGAGAATGGCGCGCATATTGGCTTGCCCTTGGTATAATGAGCCCACAATCTCATACACGCAACCTTCGGGGCAGGGTGAGCAGCGCTTTTGGTGCTGCAATTCCCGACCGGCGGTGAAAGCCCGCGAAGCCTCGCTCGAACGGGGCCCGACCCGGTGGAATTCCGGGGCCGACGGTATAGTCCGGATGGGAGAAGGTTGCATCATCTTGTGCGCGCGGCCCTGAACGTTGACTCAGGGGCAAAAATGCGCGTTCTTGATGCTGCCTCCTCCCGGCCCCGCCCACTGCGGGGCCGTCGGTCTTTTTATGTCCCTTGCCCTGCCGCGTAGGCTCAGGAGAATATCCTATGCGTCGTCCTTGGCCGTATATGCAAGAAGGCCTCGCTATGCTCACGGGGTTGGTTCTGTGGGCCGTGGTCGCCCACAGCAGCGGGCTGCCTGATTTTATTCTGCCTCCGCCTGAACAAGTGGCCGCACGCGCGTGGGCCAGCTTACGCGATGGCTCGCTGCTGCGACACACATGGGTGACGCTACAAGAAGTGCTCGCGGGGCTGGCTGTCGGGGTGGCCGTAGGCGCGCCGTTGGGCTTCTTGCTCGGCAAGTGCCCTCGCTTAGAACGCTTTCTCGCGCCTTACATCATCGCAAGCCAGGCTGTGCCCATGGTAGCCATTGCACCGCTACTCGTCATTTGGTTCGGTCCTGGTGTCCTTTCCAAAATACTCATCACAGGACTTATTACCTTCTTCCCGGTGTTGGTCAATACAATGCTGGGTGTGCACAGCGTACCTGAAGACCTGCGCGATTTGTTCCGCTCCCTGGGTGCGCGGCCCTGGCAGACGGCGCGTTACCTTGAAATTCCCGCGACGCTGCCCATGTTCCTCGGCGGCCTGCGCATGGCCGCGACGCTATCCGTTATCGGCGCGGTGGTGGGGGAGTTCCTCGCAGCCGAAGCCGGACTGGGGTTTTTGATCAACCAGGCGCGCGGGCGTTATGACACCGCGCTGGTATTCGTGGGCGTGGCAATGCTCATGGCCCTCGCGTTGAGTCTGTATGGTCTGGTGCGCGTGGTCGAACGTCGTGTGCTCCATTGGCAGCGACGCAATGGCCAGCGTGTGGTCGCTGGGTCATGGCGGACAAAACCCGCGTTACGCTGAGTCATCACCGCTCTAAGCAAAGGAGGTGCGAGGATGAATCGCCACATGGCTGTCATGGTTTGGCTCATGGTGTTAGGGAGCCTAGGGTTGGGGTTAAGTGGATGCAGTACCATGAACCAGCCCATCCCTTCGACACCAACGGAGCACGTGGAGCGCATTCGTTTGCCCATGGGCTATATTCCCAATGTTCAGTTCGCGCCTTTTTATCTCGCCGTCGAAAACGGCTATTTCCGCGAAGCAGGGTATGAGATCGATTTTGACTACAGCTTTGAAACCGATGGCTTGCGTTTGGTCGCGAGCGGTCATGTCCCCTTCGCGGTCGCGTCGGGCGAGCAGGTGCTAATGGCACGCGCCAATGGTCTACCTGTAGTCTACATCTACGCATGGTGGCAGAAGTTTCCCGTCGCGGTCATCGCCCGCGAAGAAGCAAATGTACACGCACCCGAAGATCTCAAAGGCCAGCGCATTGGCCTGCCTGGCCTCTTTGGCGCGACTTATATAGGCTTAACCGCGCTGTTGCACCACGCGGGGCTTAGCGAAGCAGATGTATCTTTGGAACCCATCGGATTCAATCAGGTTGAAGTCCTCGCGACCGGCAAGTTGCCCGTTGTTGTGGGCTACGTAACCAACGAGCCTATCCAGCTGCGGGCCCGAGGGTACAATATTACCGTGTTACCCGTAGCCGATTATGTCGCGCTCGCGTCGAATGGCTTGGTGACCAGCGAAGCGATGATCCGCGAGCATCCGGAGCGGGTACGCGCGTTCGTCCGTGCGTTTGACCGTGGCTTGCGCGAAGCGATCTACGATCCAAATCGGGCATATGAAGTAAGTATGCGCTACGTAGAAGGCTTGCAGCCCAATGATGCGGTACAGCGCGAAGTCCTGCGCACAGCGATTGAATATTGGCGTGGGGACCCCCTCGGGGCCATTGACTGGGAGGCTTGGAAAAACATGAATCAGCTCTTGGTCTCTATGAGGCTGATTCCAGCTCCCCAAGACCTTGATCAGGCTGTGAATACCCAGTTTTTGCCCGAGAAGTGAGTCCAAGCAGGAGGCGGTTGTGGGGCAGCCCTTGTTGCGGGTGCGCGCGCTCACTTTGGTGTACGCGGGGGACGCGCGCACCCCAGATTTGCTCACTTTAGATCACCTGGATTTTGAAGTTGCTGAAGGGACATTCCTGGCAGTGCTCGGCCCCTCGGGGTGTGGCAAGAGCACGTTGTTGCGCGTCATCGCTGGCTTGCTCCCGCCGACCCAGGGCGAGGTGTGGTTGGCGGGTCGTCGGGTAGATGGCCCCCAGCCAGACATTGGCTTTGTGTTTCAAGACCCTAGCTTGCTCCCCTGGCGTACAGTTCTAGAGAATTTGCGTTTGCCGTTGGATTTGCGAGGTGTGCCCCGTCCTGAGGCCGACCGTCGTGCGCGTGAGGCTCTGCGTTTGATGGGCTTGGACGGATTTGCAGCCATGTATCCGCGCGACCTCTCTGGCGGGATGGCCCAGCGGGTCGCGCTGGCTCGCGCGCTCATTCATCGACCGCGACTTTTATTGTTGGATGAACCCTTTGCCGCACTGGACGCCCTTACTCGTGAGCAAATGTGGGGGGAGCTGTTACGCGTCTGGCATCGCTATCGAGCAACAGTTATCATGGTTACCCATTCCATCACCGAGGCTTTATTTCTCGCCGACCGGGTTCTAGTGCTCAGCCCGCGACCCGCACGAATTCGTTTGGACATGCCTGTGCCCTTGCCTCGACCGCGCCACGAAGCCATGCGCTACACGCCCGAATTCGGCGCTCTGGTCGCACGCATTCGCCACGCGTTAGGTGCGAAACCCACAGCCCCCGCGACCGGTCCTGGACCTACGGAGGCGGCATGAGCAACCCCATCCGTCCGTTAAACTACCGCCAGGACTTACCCGCGCTGGTGCGCTTGTGGAAAGACGTGTTCGCGGAGGAGCTGCAGGACTTCCGCCGCCAGCGCGCGCTTGCGGATATGGAAGATGCTCAACGCACCGCGCCACCTGGCCCGACGACTGAAGCGCAGGCGCGCAAAGGTCTCGTACCCTTTTTCGGTTTCGTATGGGATGACGGCGAGGTGCGGGGAAGTGTGTGCCTGATCCCCCTGCCGCGACGACGCTACACCATCGTCAACATGGCCGTCGCGCGCGAATATCAAGGTCAGGGCATTGGCCGGGCGTTGCTTCAAGCCGCGCTCACGTACGTACGACGCCGCCGAGGGGATGTGTGGCTTGACGTACAGGTCAGCAATACACGCGCCGTTCGCTTGTACACCAAAGCCGGGTTTCGACGCCGTTGGGAGATCCGGGAATGGCGTTGGGCCTTACATCCTCAAGTGCAGCTCGAGCTCGAGACACCCGTGGGATGGGTGGTGCGTCCGCTTCAACCGCGAGATTGGAGCGTGGTCAAGCCTTGGTTGGACGCGCTATATCCGCGCCGCTGGTCATGGTTGTGGTTAGAAGGGTACCTATGGCGCCTCGCACCACCTACTTGGCTCGGCCGTTTGTGGCGTTTGTGGTACCGTGTGCCCGCGAAGGGCTTGGTCGCCTTGCGCGAACATGACCCCCAACCGCACGCGGTGTTGTTCCCTTGGTCGACGGCCCGCGACCGCCTGCATCTGTTTTACTTCGCGCTCCCTCCACGTCCCGTACCCCGGTCCGCGCTTGAGGCTTTGATTGCGGAGGCCTCGCGGGGCTGGATGATGCATTGGGGCTTTGATGAGCAAGGGCGCTATGCACCTTGGCCGTGGTTTATCTACACTACCCTGCCCCCCGGCCCATGGGACGAGGCCCTCGCCTCGCTGGGTTTTGAGGAATTTCAACACCGCTATATCTTACAATATCAACCGGAGTCTTAGCCATGGAATGGCCTCTGCATCACGCGCACCCATGGGACCTTCCCGAAGACCAAGCACGAGCTGTGCAGCAGCATCTGCGCCATTACGTGCGCGCGGAGCCGTTGGCCTGGCAGCAGGTTCGTTGGGTAGGTGGGGTGGACGTTAGCGTGCGCGGGGACCAATTGCGAGCGGGAATCGTGGTATATGATTGTGCGCAAGGTCGCGTCGTGGATCGCGCCGCGGCCGAAGGTCCTGAGCCTATCCCCTACAAACCGGGCTTCCTTTCGTTCCGTGAGATCCCGCGCATATTGGATGCGTTGCCCCGTTTGCACCGTCGCCCTGAGGTGCTGTTGGTCGACGGCCATGGGATCGCGCATCCACGGCACATGGGCATTGCCGCGCATTTGGGCGTGTTGTTGGATTGGCCCACGGTCGGCGTTGCGAAGTCGCCCTTGGTCGGCCATTTCGCGCGACCCCTCAAGCCCGAACGCGGGGACGCGGTGCCGGTGTTGTGGCGCGGACAGACGTTGGGCATGGCCGTGCGCACACGAACGGACGTCAAGCCGGTATGGGTCTCCATCGGCCACCGGGTGACATTGCCCGACGCGGTCGCGCTGGTGTTGCGGTGCAGCCGCTATCGTTTGCCCGAACCCATCCGCGCAGCGCACCGTTGGGCCGCCCAGTGGGGTGTGTTTGACGTGCCGGATGGGGAGGATGAAACCGCGGATGAACGCGGATAAACGCGGATTTTTGGAGATTGGTGGTTGGAGGTTAGAGGTTGGAAGATGGCATAAAGCGGGGAGCTGAGAGCAGGAAAGCAGGAAGCATAGATTTTGAGCGAGATGAGTAGATGGATGTTAGAAGTTAGCGATTTG
>JAADFA010000100.1 GCA_013153135.1 Chloroflexota bacterium | reverse complement strand
CTCACCGAGCCCCGGCGGTTATGGCGTCGGTATTTCAAGCACAATCCGCGCTTTTTGGCTCTGGCGTTGCAGCAGCTTTGGCGTCACCGCTTTGGAACTTCCCGTTAAGATTGACAATCCATCTTGCAATGCTTATCCTCTTGTTAGGAGGGAGGGATGAAGAAAGCCCTAATTACAGGTATTACCGGGCAGGATGGCAGCTATTTGGCTGAATTTTTGCTCTCCAAAGGTTATGAGGTCCACGGCATCATCCGCCGTTCCAGTGTGTTCAACACGGCCCGCATTGACCATCTATACCGCGACCCTCACGACCCCGAGGCGCGTTTGTTCCTACACTATGGCGATTTAAGCGATGGCACCGGGCTGCGGCGCATTCTGGAGCGCGTCGAGCCCGACGAGGTTTATAATTTGGCTGCCCAATCCCATGTCAAGGTTTCCTTTGAACAGCCCGAATATACCGCGGATATTGTGGCCACCGGAACCCTGCGCCTTTTGGAGGCCGTGCGGGATTACATGCGCAGCTCAGGTCGGGAGGTGCGTTTTTATCAGGCGGGTTCCTCTGAAATGTTTGGCGCGGCACCGCCGCCGCAACGCGAAACCACACCCTTTTACCCTCGGAGCCCTTACGCCGCGTCCAAGGTCGCGGCATATTGGTACGCGGTGAACTATCGAGAAGCGTACGATATGTTCATCGCCAACGGCATTCTGTTCAATCACGAATCCGAGCGCCGTGGCGAGACCTTTGTCACCCGCAAAATCACCCGGGCTGCTGGCCGCATCAAAATGGGCTTGCAGAAGAAGCTCTATTTGGGCAACTTAGAAGCGAAACGGGATTGGGGATATGCCCCTGACTATGTAGAAGCCATGTGGTTGATGCTGCAGCAGGAGGAACCGGACGATTATGTGATCGCCACCGGCGAAGCCCATTCGGTGCGCGAGTTTTTGGAGCTCGCCTTTGCGCAATTGGGGCTTGATCCGTATGAATATGTGGAAATCGATCCGCGCTATTTCCGCCCCACCGAGGTTGATTTCTTGCTGGGCGACGCGACCAAGGCTCGCGAGAAACTGGGTTGGCAACCTCGGGTTTCCTTTGAAGAACTGGTGCGCCGCATGGTGGCTCACGATTTGGAGCTGGCCCGTCAAGAACGTACCCTCCTCGATGCAGGGCATAAAATTCGCTTGCGCGGCGTTGAGGATAGAAGCTAACGAGCCATAGCAAGAGGGGCTTTGGTGACTTCGCAGAACCCCACTCCCGGAACGAACCCTCAAACCCCGCGTGGTAGCATCCATGAGCTAACGCTGCCCCGACGAATGTTCCTCGTCTTCGCGTTGGGGTGGTTGGTAGCGCTCGCGTTCAATGTGGCGTTATTCCCGCCGTGGCCGGGCGCGTGGTTGTACCTCGCGGCCGGGTTTGGGGAAGGGCTTTTGGCTTTGCTTTTGGGATGGCGCGCGCGTTCGTTGCGCGCGGCGCGCTTCCTGACGGGTTTGCTCATAACCGCTGCCGCGCTGCTCGCGTGGGGCGCGGCCGCGCTGGTCCCTGAATGGCCCACGGGCAAACTACCGGCCGCGGAGCAGGCTGTGCGGCTGGTGCAGGCCATGTTGGCCTGGGTGCCGCCGCTCCCGCTGCCCCGGGTGATCCACCCCAATACCCTGGCGCTCCTTTTGGTTCCGGTGTTGCCTCTGCAATTTGGCTTGGCCGTTGACGGCTTGCGCGCGCTCGTGCGCCGCGAGCGGCCCTCGGCGCCCGGCTTGGTGCTGCTCGCGTGGGTCACCCTGCCCCAGGCCTTGGGTTTGCTGTGGGCCAGCCAATCTCGGGCCGGGGTGCTGGCCCTGGCCGCCGCGGGGGCCTTGATGCTCGGGTGGCTCTTGCCGGCCCCAGTGCGCTGGGGCGTGGGCCTGGCAGCGCTCGCGCTGGTCGGCATAACCTGGTCATACTGGCGCGCGTGGTGGCTGGCGATTTCGCCTCGGCTGAGCACGCTCACCGTCGCTCGTATGGGGCTGTGGCGTTATGCCGCTTACATCGCTTGGGGCTTCCCGCTCACGGGCATCGGGTTCCGCAGTTTGCGGTTTTGGTATCCGCGCTTGTTCCCGCCGGAGTTCTACGAGGCTTTGCGAGCGGATTTTCGAGCCAACGCGCACAATGCGTACATGCAACTGGCCGCCGACATGGGCCTGCCCGGTCTGGTGGGTTACCTCGCCTTCTTGCTTTGGGTGTGGGGGATGTGGAACCGAGTTTGGGCGCGGCGTCAGGCCTTGGCGATCCGGGGCGTAGGTCCAGGGTGGCTGCTCGGGTTGGGCGGCAGCTGGGTGGCCCTGGCCGTTTTCGGCCTGGGGGAAAGCAACGGACCGGGCTTCTTTTTCACCGGATGGCTTCTGGCCGCGGTGGTGCTCATCCTGCGCGAGCACCTGCCCAACGAGGCCGAGGTGACCCAACCTTGGGGCAAGCGTCTTTGGCAATCTCCTTGGATTCGGTGGGCCGTCACCCTGCTGGGTATCGCCGTGCTGGTGGCTGGGGTCGCGTGGGCCTGGCCGTGGAACCGGTGGTCCCTTGCCTACCGTGCGGCCTTGCTTGAGGGCCAGCCTGCCGCGGTCGCGGATCCGCCCGCGGGCCATGTTCCCGGTTGGTTGTGGCGGTTGAACCTGTATCTCATTGACCAGGGCCCGCCGCCTTCGGAGGTCGGGCTGCAAACGCTGATGCAAGCGGCGCCCCGGCATCCCGATGTCGCGCACGTGCTGGGTTGGTATTACGACCGCATCGGCCGGGTGGGGCAGGCCGCGTATCTCTGGCGCCTGGGGGAGCAACGCTCGGCGTTGAGCCGGGCCAGTTCCCGGGCCCGGAAGCAGGGCGATGCCTTCGCGGCCCGCTGGTACGCGTGGCAGGCGTATCGTCTGGACCCCGAGCGCGGCGCGTTGACCTGGGCCCAGTACCTGCGTTGGGCCAAGGAGGACGACACCGCGTTGCAGGTGCTGCTGGAGGCGGTGGCCCGCTACCCTGACAGCTCCGAGGTCGGGCGCTGGTGGTTTGAAATTGGGCATATCTACCGCGCGCACAAAGACTGCCGCGCGGCCGCGCATGCGTATGGGCAGGCCATCGCCGCGGCGCCCGATGACGCCTGGCCTTGGTGGCGCAAAGACGCCGCGGTTGCCCGGGGCCAGTGCCTCTACGAGCTCGGCGAGCGGGATGCGGCCATCGCCCAGATGCAAGCCTTGATAGAAGCCCAGCCCGACGATGGGCGGGGTTACTGGGGTATGGCCTGGATCGCGATGAAGGACGGCGCCTACGACGAGGCGGATGCGTGGTTCCGGAAGGCGTTGGCGCGTGAGCCCCAAAACCGATGGTGGTGGCTGACCTGGGCCAATATGTGGCGCGATGCGGAGCCGCAGACCAGCGCGCAGCTCGCGCGCGCTTTAAGCTTATACGAAAAAACGGCTCAACGCTTCCCAACCTGGCCGCATGTTTATTATAATTGGGCAAAGGCACTCTTGTGGGCCGATCGACCTTGGGACGCGGCGCAAACCTATCAACGTGGCCTGGAGCTCGACCCAGAGGCGCCGTTTTGGCGATGGCGCGAACTCGGAATCTATTGGGAGAAGGCCGGAAATCCCGAACGAGCGCTCGCGGCTTACTGCCAAGCCTTGGCCTTACATCCTAACGACCCCCAAAGTCAACAGCGCATCGAAGTTCTGGGCGGATCTTGTCCATGATGCGGTAAGTTGCCAAGATGGTTACCTAAAGAGCTACCCTTATTTGTTGCGTTTTGGTCCTGTTTGATGCAATGAACATGAATAGTTGAACGCGCGAAAAGAAAATAAGTAAGGGGGTCATTTATGCGCCGCCTGTGGCCTTTGCTCGATGCGTTGGTCCTTTTCCTCGTGCTCGGGTTTGCCCTGTCGCTGCGCAAGATACCTTGGAACCTTGGATATATTGGACTTGGGGTTCTGGCCGTATTTTTTACCTGGCTTAGCTTTACCCTCACCGACATCTACCGCCGCCGCCATATATCGCTATGGCCCCGATTGGCGCAAGCTTGGTTTTTTGTTATCTTCGCCCTACTGGCCGCGGGATGGGCGTGCAAATGTACGCATCAGTACTCGCGCTTCGTTTTCGCTGTATGGGCCATCGCCGCGTTTTTGCTGTTAGGCGGATTGCGCACGTTGGAAGTGGTGCTCCTCCGGGGGCTACACCGTTTCGGCATTGGCGTGCGCCGCGCGCTATTGGTGGGGCGCAATCGCCCCTTAGAGCGTTTGGAGCACC
Organism: Chloroflexota bacterium; assembly: GCA_013153135.1. Lineage (GTDB taxonomy): Bacteria > Chloroflexota > Anaerolineae > Anaerolineales > DRMV01 > JAADEN01. Next base: position 747 of record JAADFA010000100.1, on the reverse strand, counting down.
GGCTACGACGGTACTCGTGGTGGGGGATACAGCCTTTGACCGTCCCGCAGATCCATGACCTCGCGTCGTTGCAGAACCTGCTAGAAACCCACAACGTCGATATGGCCTTTCTCGCGATGCCCGCAGGCTCTACTCCGGAAGTTGGTTTGTCAGAGGTCTTGCATCTCTTGCAGCGCTATCCGATAGCCCTTTATTTGGTGCCGGACGTGCCGTTTTGGCCGTTGATGTCCTTGCGGCCGACTGAGTTGGCGGGCATTCCGATTCTTTCGCTCTTCGATACCCCTTTACAAGGTGCGGCTCGTTGGATCAAGCGGGCCGAAGATCTCCTTTTGGGAGGCTTGGCGTTGCTTCTCTTTGCTCCGTTGATGGGCCTCATTGCTCTGGCTATCAAACTAACCTCGCCTGGACCTGTCTTCTTCCGCCAGCGGCGCTATGGGTATAAAGGTAAAGTGTTTTGGATTTGGAAGTTTCGCACCATGTATGTCACGGAAGATGGGGATAAAGTTCGCCCAGCTACGAAGGATGACCCTCGAGTTACGCCCATTGGCCGCTTTCTAAGGCGCTCCAGCTTGGATGAGTTGCCCCAGCTTTTCAATGTCCTCAAAGGCGAAATGAGCCTGGTCGGTCCACGGCCCTTTGCAATTACCATGGATGAGGAGTTTCGCCAGCGTGTGTTAGGGTTTATGCAGCGCTACCATGTGAAACCGGGCATGACCGGCTGGGCTCAAGTCAACGGCTGGCGCGGCG
>JAADFA010000158.1 GCA_013153135.1 Chloroflexota bacterium | reverse complement strand
CGCTATCTTCGCCACCGCGCGTTGGGCTGAACCATGCGCTGGCAATTTTATGACAACTAGCCGCGGGCTCCCAGCCCGCGGCGGGCCTTCCCTCGTTACGTGACCGTTTCGACAACCTTTGCGTGCACCCGTCAGGTCGCCTTGTGGCCCGCGCTCAAGTCGGGTAGAATTATGACGAACACATCCTAGGCAGGTGGTGGCCTGCTTCAGGATGTGCGATGTGGGTTCTGCAAGACGGAAATTTTTAAGGAGGAGAAGACCATGACGCGACGTTGGATGTGGGTGTTCGCCCTGCTGTTGGTGTTGGCCTTGGCTGTGGCCGGGTGCGGTGGTCAGGCGGAACAGGCTACCCAGGCGCCGGAGCAACCGAAAGCCGAGGTTACCGAGGCGCCGAAAGCGGAGGCTACCGAGGCCACGTCGAACGGCTTGCCCGACCTGGGTGGCCGGGTCGTCACTGTGGCCGTCGAGAACGCGTATCCGCCTTTCAACTTTATTGACAAGGAAACCGGCGAGCCCAAAGGTTGGGACTATGACGCGGTCCGCGAGATCTGCCGGCGCATCAACTGCGTGCCCGAGTTCAAAGAGGCCGCGTGGGATGGCATCTTCGAGGCCATGGCCGCGGGCGAATATGACGTGCTGGCCGACGGCGTGACCTATACCGAAGAGCGGGACAAGGTCGTCGACTTCTCCATCCCCTACGTGACCATCGGCCAGGTGCTGTTGGTCCGATCCGACTGCGGCAAGCCGGATATTGAAGCCTTCAAAGCAGATGCCAACAAGCTGGTCGGGACGCAAATCGGCACCACCAACGAGATCGTGGCTAAGGAGCACTTCCCCGAAGACCGCATCAAATCCTTCGAGACCTTTGACGCGGCCATCTTGGCTCTACTGGCTGGCGATGTCGACGGCGTAGTTATCGACAACGTGACCGCGTTGGGCTACATGAAAGAACATCCTGACAAGCTCAAGATCCTGGGTCAATTGACCTCGGATGAAAAGCTGGCTTTCGTCTTCCCGCCAGGGAGTGACCTCATCGAGCCCTGGAACGCAGCCCTCAAGTCCATGATGGAAGATGGCACCCTGGATGAGCTCAACCGCAAGTGGGGGCTGGTGGTCGACACCCAAGAATAAGCCCTGACCCACGACGTAACGCCCCGCGGGAGCCCCGCGGGGCGTTTTGCGCTATAATCATCCCAACATCCCATCCGCGGGAGGTGGCCCTTGACTCCTGACATTGGCTCGTCAACCGCGAACCCGTCCCCACCGGCGACGGCCCTCTCCCGATGGCGCGACCAGCCATGGTGGGCGTATACCGTCATTGGGCTGGGCGCGGTGATGCTGTATTTAATCCTGACGTCGCCGAACTATCGCGAAACTTTCTTTTTCCTGCTTCCTGGCGTCAAGGTTACGCTCCAAATCGCGCTGAGCGCGTATGCTCTGGCCGTTGTGATCGGCCTGTTCGTTGGCCTGGCCCGCACGTCCAAGAACCCCATCATTTACAATTTGGCTACCCTATACGTGCAGATTATCCGCGGTGTGCCCCTGATTGTGCTCATTTTGTACACGGCGTTTGTGGTTATCCCTCAAGGCGTGTTTGCGCTCAAGGCCCTAGGCCAATGGGGCCTCTCATGGGCCCAGGGCACGGTGCTCGAAGGTATATTCCAAAGCCTGGCCGGGATGACCTTGCGCCAAGTGCCTATGGAGCTGCGGGCCATCATCGCCCTGGCTATTGGCTACGGCGCGTTCGAGGCCGAGGTCTTCCGCGCGGGCATTGAATCCATCGGTAAAGGCCAGATGGAGGCTGCCCTCTCGTTGGGCATGACCTATTGGCAGGCTATGCGCCTGGTTATTTTGCCCCAGGCCGTGCGTCGCATCCTGCCGCCCCTGGGCAACGACCTGGTGGCCATCATCAAAGACTCAGCCCTGGTGACTGTCCTGGCCGTGCGCGATATCACCCAGCTGGCTCGCCTGCGCAAGGCCTCGACTTTCCGGCCCATTGAAACGTACAACATTGTGGTCTTCCTGTACCTGTCCATGACCATGAGCCTGTCCGCAATTGTGCGCTACATCGAGCGGAAATGGCGCATCGTATGAAGATTAACAAACTACTCATTGCGAATCGGGGGGAAATCGCGCGGCGCATCCTGCGCGCCGCGCGCGAGATGGGGATCCGAACGGTCGCGGTGTATTCGGACGCGGACGCGACCGCGCCCCACGCCCTCGAAGCCGACGAAGCCGTACGTCTGGGCCCCGCGCCCGTAGGCGAATCGTATTTGCGCGGCGACGCGATCCTCGAGGCCGCGCGCGCGACCGGCGCGGACGCCATCCATCCCGGGTACGGCTTCTTGGCCGAAAACGCCGCGTTCGCGCGACAGGTGACCCAAGCCGGTCTGATCTTCGTCGGGCCGCCCGCGGAAGCCATCGCAGCCATGGGCGATAAGGCTGCAGCTCGTCGCCTGATGCAGGCCGCGGGCGTACCCGTGGTCCCGGGCTACCAGGGCCCGGACGATGACGTCTCCTTGCGCCGCGCCGCGGATGCCCTGGGTTACCCCGTGCTGATCAAAGCCGCGGCGGGGGGCGGCGGCAAGGGCATGCGCGTGGTGCAGCGCCCGGAGGACCTGGCCGAGGCCGCCGCAGCCGCACGTCGCGAGGCCGCCCACGCGTTCGGCGACGCGCGGCTGGTGCTCGAAAAATACATCCCCCAAGCTCGCCACATCGAGGTACAAATCCTCGCGGACGCCCACGGCCAGGTGCTGCACCTCTACGAACGGGAGTGCTCGGTCCAACGGCGCTATCAGAAAATCATCGAAGAGACCCCGTCGCCGCTGCTGGACGACGCGCTGCGCGCGCGCATCACCCAGGCCGCGGTCGTCGCCGCGCGCGCCGTGGGATACGTCAACGCGGGCACGGTGGAGTTCATCGTCGACCCGCGAGATGGCTCCTTTTACTTTTTGGAAATGAACACTCGGTTGCAGGTCGAACACCCTATCACCGAGGCCGTGCTGGGCCTGGACCTGGTGCAATGGCAGCTGCGGGTGGCCATGGGCGAACGGCTGCCCTGGCAGCAAACAGACCTGCAGCCCCGGGGGCACGCCATTGAGGCCCGGGTCTATGCGGAGGACCCGGCGACGGGTTTCCTGCCCAGCACCGGGCGCCTGCTGGCCGTGCACGAGCCCCTCATGCCCGGCGTTCGCGTCGATAGCGGCGTGCGCGCGGGCCAGGAGGTCACCGCGTACTACGACCCCTTGCTCGCGAAGGTCATCGCGTGGGCCGAGACCCGCGCCGCAGCCCTCGCGCGCTTGCAGGCCGCGCTGGAAGCCACGACGTACCTGGGCGTGGTCACCAATGTGCCCTTTTTGCTCGATGTGCTCGCGCACCCGGATTTCCGCGCGGGGCAGTATCACACCCGTTGGGTGGACGAGGTTATGATGCCCTGGCAACCCGCGGATGAGCCCCTGCCGCGCGCGGTGGTGAGCGCGCTCGCGCTGGCCAAAGCCATGGCCGCGGACCCCACGCCGCACCCCGCTGTCGCGCCATCGGCTCCGGCGGGGCCGTGGTTCCGCTTGCGCGGGCAATTCCCCTAAACGCCTTACCCTTGCACCGGCATGTCGGAGTCGCCCATCACCAGGAGGAAACCCATGCGGGCCGTTGACGTGATTATCAAGAAGCGCGATCGCGGGGAACACACCCGGGAAGAACTGGAGTTCTTCATCCTCGGCTACACCCGGGGCGACATCCCGGACTATCAAGTCGCCGCGTGGGCCATGGCCGTGCTGCTCAATGGCATGACCCCGCGCGAGACGGCTGACCTCACGATGGTCATGGCCCATTCCGGTCAGGTGCTCGACCTGTCCGATGTGGTGCCGCGCGCGGTCGACAAGCACTCCACCGGCGGCGTGGGCGATAAGACGTCCCTGGTGGTCGTGCCCGCGGTCGCGGCCGCGGGGCTGCCCGTGGGCAAAATGTCCGGTCGGGGCCTGGGCTTCAGTGGCGGCACGTTGGATAAGCTCGAGTCCATCCCCGGCTATCGCACCGACCTCACGGTGGAGGAGTTCAAACGCCAGCTGCGCGAGGTCGGCGCGGTGCTCACGGGCCAATCTGTAGACTTGGCCCCCGCGGATGGCAAGCTGTACGCACTGCGCGACGTCACCGGCACCGTGCCGTCCATCCCCTTGATCGCGTCGTCCATTATGAGCAAAAAGATCGCGGCCGGCGCCCAAGCGATTGTGTTCGACGTCAAGGTGGGCCTGGGCGCGTTTATGCGTACCCTGGACCAGGCCCGCGAGCTGGCCACGCTCATGGTCGACATCGCGCGGCAAACGGGGCGCAAGGCCATCGCGCTGCTCGCGGACATGAACCAGCCCCTGGGCCACGCGGTCGGCAACGCGCTGGAGGTGAAAGAGGCCATCGCGACCTTGCAGGGGCAGGGCCCGGCGGACTTCTACGAGCACTGCCTGACCGTGGCCGCGCACATGCTGGTGCTGGGAGGCGTGGCCGATTCGATCGAGGCCGGACGCGCGCGCATCGCGGAGGTCATCGCGTCGGGCCGCGCGTGGGACCGCTTCCGCGCGATGGTGCGCGCCCAGGGCGGCGACGTGCGCGCGGTGGATGAGCCCGAGCGCCTGCCCCGCGCGCGCTATATTGAAACCGTGCCCTCGCCGCGCGCGGGCTACATCGCGGGCGTGCACGCGCGTCGGGTGGGTGAGACCGCGGTGTTGCTGGGCGCGGGCCGTGAAAAGAAGGGCGACCCTGTGGACCACGCGGTGGGCATTGTGGTCCACGTCAAGGTGGGGGACGAGGTCGAAGCCGGGCAGCCCCTGTTCACCATCCACGCGAACGACCCGACCAAGCTGGCCCAGGCGCGCGCCGCGCTGCTCGACGCGGTCACCTGGAGCGTCACCCCCACCCCGCGCCTGCCTTTGTTCTACGGCGTGATTACGGGGTGAGAGACCGCGGATAAACACGGGAACCACGGATGAACACGGATAAACACAGAAGTTGGTAGTTGGTGGTTAGTAGATGGCTTATTCTGTCGACTGCTGACTACCGACTGTT
>JAADFA010000031.1 GCA_013153135.1 Chloroflexota bacterium | reverse complement strand
GTGGGCGTGGCAGTGGCTATCAGCCGCACCCAGGCCGCGCGCGCGGTGGCCCAGGGAGAGGGCAGCCCACGCGCAGCCAGGGCTACGCTGAGCATCAGGGTGAGGGCTAAGGCCCAGGCCCACGCCTTGCGCCGCGCAGGCTGCGGCCGGGCTCGCGGTGGCGCGGCAGGGCGAGAGGCTGCCCGGGAGGTATCTTCCCGCGCGAACAGGGCGCGCAGCTGTTGGCGCACCCACCTATTCTCGGGATTGCGGCGTAAGGCTTGGATATAGTAGTGCCGTCGGGCGCGCGGGTCGGTGCTGAGCCAGCCAAGCAGGGCCCAGGGGAGGTCCCAGTTGGGGTCGAGTCGGGCCGCGCGCCAGGCCCACACGCGCGCCCGTGCGCGGTGGCCACGCTGCAGCGCACGTTTGGCTCGCTGTAAGGCTTGCCGGGCGCGCATTCGCCGGGCAGATGATCCCTGGCCCGGACTCATGGCTCACTCCCCTCCAAAAAGCACAGTAACCCTTGCACAATGCCCTCCGCAACTCGTTCCGGCTGGTTGACCAGCAGGTCATAATCTTGACCTAAAAAGCCGACTTCGATGATAACGGCGGGCGTGTTAGGATCAATTTCTGTAAACGCGTGGTATTCGGTCATATCCCGGGTGACGGTGTGAGGGTGAAAGGCTAGGCCGGTAACGCGTTGGTAGGCTTCAACTAGGCAGCTTTTGAGGGTGTTGGCCGCGATGAGCTGGGCTGAGGTTCCGGTTTGGCTCAGGGCCGCGGCAATGGCGACTTTAAAGCCTGTGAGATCTTCCCGTCGGGGCAGGCAGGAATCCGCATGGATGGAGACCAGGGCTTGACCGCGGAACCCCTGCAGTCGAGGGTCAAACTCGTCCAGCACGACCGCGTCGTAACCCAGGCGCCGCAGTCGCTCTTGTACCAGGAGCGCGATGGTGTGGTTGACCTGGGCCTCGGTGGTGCCATCGGGGCAGACCGCGCCGGGGTCTTGGCTACCCCAGTGGCCTGAGACGATGCCAATGGGCGCGGGGCCCATGCGCACCCACGGTGGAGGCGTCGCGGGGAAGGCCACCGGGGGCGGCGTAGGGCCGCGACGCAGCCATGGTGGCTGCCACGCGGCCACCCGTTGGGGCGTAGTCCATAAGAACGCGGTGGCAAGCAGAGCCGCAGCCAGGCTGGCCTGCAGCACCCAGCGCCACCACGGCCAGCTCGAAGACGCGTCAGTTCGCGAGGCCATGGTGCCTTTGATTATACAGCCATGTCCATCTGGGGCCTATATCGGGTGCGGACAAATCTTCTTATAGATAGAAGAAGCCCTTGCCGCGGGCGGCTGACCCCGCCACGGGCTGCGGGCGGCTGAAGCTGCCCGCTAGAAATCCCCCACCGCACGCCCCGCGCTGGGCCAGCCGCGCGCAATTTTATATCAACTGCCGCGGGCTGGAAGCCCGCGGCGGGGCGGCACACGAGCGCGACCATGACACGCGGACTTCTAGCCCGCGGCAGCGCCAACGGCGACAGCGCCCTGCGCCTCAGACCCTCGCCACATGACCGTTTCTATAACATTTGCGTGTACCCTCAGCGGCTCCCTTGGCCTTGGCCGCGGGCCTAATCTTGGACCGGGGTCGGCGTCAGCGGAAGCACATCTAAGAAGTCTTGCACCACCCAGCCCCGGCGGGAGCTCGCGTAGGGTGCAGCCACATACCACCACACATGACCATCAGCTTCGACCGGCCCCTCCAGGATACGAAAAACTTCGGTTTCACGCGCGAGGAAGCGAACAGTCGCGGTGAGGCTGGGCTGCTCCCGTACGCGTAGGCCGAGGCCACCGGTGCCGCGCACTTGGACGAAGCGGCCTATTGCGAACGCGTCACGCGGGAGGGGCGTTGCGGTTCGTGTGGCCGTGGGGCTGGGCCACGGCGTGGGCGAGAGGGTCGGGGTGGCTGTGGGCCGCAATAGTAGGTATAGGACCACGGTAGGCGTGGAGTCGATCTGGCGCTGCGGCAGGCCGCCCAGCACAGCCCATAACCCCGTGGCCCACACAAGCCCGGCCAAGAGCACAGTGACTACCCCGTAACGCACGCGAGCGTTCATCCCTCACCTCCAGGGTTTCGCGCGCGCCCTCTGCTTCGGTGGATGTGGACCTCGCGCACGATGACGGGTTGACGCTGTGCTCGCGGGCTTCCAGCCGATGGGAACCATGGATGCGCTCCGGTATAAGGGTGTCTTTAGTATACCGGAGCGCGAAAAAGCCCGGGCCATTGCAACGGCCCGGGCAGCTTGTAACCATGTTGGGGTTAGGCGGGCGCGGTATATCGCAGCGCGATCCAGCGACCGGGGCCAATGCGCCCCCATCCGTCTTTGGTCTCCAGCACGGTGACCACATCACCGCGCTGGAGCACGCCTACAATGCCATATTCCGTACCTGGCCCCGAGCGAACCCGCAGCCGGTACGCGGTGACCACGCGGCGCTCACCGCTGGGTTCGGGCGCCCCTGGGCTCGTGGCGGGTGTGGCGCCGAGTCGTTCTAACCGACCGCAACGCCACCACGCGGCTTTCCCCCATTCGAGCCCTGCAAATTGAATCAAATCCTCCAGCGAACCATTGAAGACGTTAAGGTCAATGTGCTTCGACTGGGCGCCATATTGCGGTCCGGGGCCTGTTGCGCTGTACTGCCAAAAGGTCCACTTGGACCAGCCTGGCGGCAAAGCGGGTTGATCGACGTGATAATGTGCGATCCAAAGGGGCCAGGGCTTAGGGGGTGGTCCCATGGGCGCCACATAGCCAGGGCTGGTGTAGAGGATAGGCTCCCGGCCGTCTAGCTCTTGTACCCGCTGCATAAAACGCGCGACATCGTGCCAGGTAACATGCCCGCGCTCCAAATCCAAGACCAAGGGGAGCTCTCCGCGATCGTCCGCGGGCAACGTGTGCACGAAATGTTCAGCCTGGGCTTGGGGGTCCTGATCTGGTTCATAAAAATGATATGCGCCGCGCAGCACCAGGCCACGGCTCTGATTCCAATTGCGTTGGAACATGGGATCCACAACACGTGTGCCTTGAGTGGCTTTAATAAAGGCAAACCAGGCTCCTGCACGTGCCGCTTGGACCCAGTTCATTTCGCCCTGCCATTTACTGACGTCTATGCCTAGGACGCGACGTTGATCGGCCATGATCCCCTCCCGTTAGCCTTCGAGCTTCGGCCAGCGCTTATCCGCAAAGTCGTACAACCCGCTGGCCGCGAGGCCCAAGGAGATGCCGAAGATAACCGTGTTGAACCAATCCGCAAAGGTTTGGGGCATGCCGTTTTGCGCGATGTGGTGTGCGATGCCTAGCACTACCCCCAAGCCCATGCTCAAGGCGATCAGCGCGCGGCCCTTTAAGCCGAACTTTTTGCTAAATTCCACGAGCCCCATAATCACAGCCACTAGGGAGACGCCGTTGACTAAAAGATCGTCCATGATGCAACCTCCGTCGTTTGAATTCGAGATAGGTGCGAGGCAACCTCGCGTCGCACAAGAGAGTGCAACCTTCGTGCCAACCGTGGGCTATTGGGTGAGATGCACAGACCCGGCCGCGCGTGGCACCGGGGAAGGTCACCGTAAATGGACACGGAAGTTGGATGTTTGAGAGGTTAGAGGTTGGTGGTTGGTGATTGGTGGTTGGTAGTTGGAGGTTAGTAGTTGGTTTGTCTGTCGACTGTCGACTACCGACTGTCGACTACCGACTATTCACCAACTTCCAACTTCAAACCACTAACCATCCGCGTCCATCCGCGGTTACCAACTTCCAACCACCAACTTCGCTGGATACCCCAACCACATTACGGTATACTTACCCCAAATCGTACGGGATAGACACGCAGAATACCAAACTCGAGGCAATCATGCGCGTTTCCCTCAGCCGACCCGTTGCCCTGATCTGCCCCCACTGCGGCCATGCCTTCCAGGCCGATGTGTGGGTGGTGGTGCACGCGGCCGAACGGCCCGACCTGGTGGTCGACAATGGATAATTTGGAGGATTAACATGAAATGGTTGCGTCGTTTATTTCAGCGTAGGAAGAGCGGGCCTGACCTAGAGAGCGCATTAACCGCTTTCCTCCAGGCTGAAACCTGGACCGAAAGCCTTCGGGTGCTGGAGGAGCACCCCGAAATGCTCTCCGACCAGGCTCTGGGCCTCCTGGAGCGCCTGGTGGCCGAGGCCCACGACCAGGGCCAGAAGGAAGTCGCTCGTTACCTGGAGGAACACCTGCGCTTGTTGCGCCACGCGGCCCAGGTGGGCGTGGAACAGGCCGTTGCCGAAGCAGAAGAGGCGCTGGCCCGATGGATGGCATTTCAGGATCTGCTGGAAGACGCCGGAGCGCTGGGAAAGACACTGAGGGGCCTGCTGGCTCTGACGTCGCCCCAGGAACACCGCGCGTACCTAGAAGCCCATCCCGAATTGCTCTCCGAAGAAGGCCTGGCCCTGCTGGAGCGCCTGGTGGAGGCCACCCCCGACCCGCAGATTCGCCAGGGGTTGGCCTTCTTCCTCCAGATCCACCGCCGCGCGGCCCAGGTGGGCGTGGAGCAGACCTTTGCCGAACTTACAGACCCCGACCTGCCCGCCGAACTGCGCTCTCTGGTACAGCAGGCCAAGGAGGCCGAAGCCCACTACCGACGCACGGGGGACCGCCAGGCCCTGGACCGGGCTGTAGCCCTGTGGGAACAGATCCTGAACCATCCGGCCCTGCAACAGGCCGACGCGCGAGCACGATTGGCGGTCTTGAACGACGCAGGGACTGCCCACCTGTACCGCTACTGGGCACGCGGTCAGATGGCGGGTCTGGATCGGGCTTTGACGCTTTGGCAGCAGGCCGTGCGCCTCACCCCAGAAGGTTCGCCGGACCTGCCCTCGATCCTCAACAACCTGGCCCTGGGCCTGCGCGACCGCTACGCTCGCACCGGGGACCTAGCGGACCTGGAGCAGGCCATTGCCCACTGGCAGGAGGCCGTGCGCCTCACCCCAGAAGGTTCGCCGGACCTGCCTGGTTTCCTCAACAACCTGGCCAATGGCCTGCGCGCCCGCTACGCCC
>JAADFA010000002.1 GCA_013153135.1 Chloroflexota bacterium | reverse complement strand
CTGGTCCTTCAATACGCTGTGGCGCACCTATCGAGCGACCTGGTGGGGCGGGCATCGCTTTCGGTCGGATAGCCTGGAACGCTGGCTGATTTGGGGGGATTGGTCCGCGCTCCCGCCCTCGCTACAGGGTGCGGCCCTGGGAATGGCACAGTTATAGGCTCCGCACCCCCGACATGCCCGTCTTTGAGCCCCCTTTTTGCCCTCCTGGCCCTCCAGGAGGCCTTCGTTGTTTCCCCGAAAAAGCCAAAGTCCAGCGCCGCGGGCTGGAAGCCCGCGGCTAGTTGATATAAGATTGCGCGCGGGCTGGCTGGTCTAGCGCGGGCGTGCGGTGGGGAATTTCTAGCGGGCGGGTTCAGCCGCCCGCGGGCCGTGACGGGCTCCGTCGCCCGCGGGCCAAACGTGGGTTCAGCCGCCCGCGGGACGGGGCCATAAGCGCGTCCGCGTGCCGCTCCGCCGCGGGCTGGAAGTCCGCGGCTAGCATAAAACTGCGCGCGAATTATTCAGCCCAGCGCGCGAGAACGCATGGCCGATGGCGAGGATTGTGAGTGGGTTTCGCCGCCCGCGCTTGGTACAATAACGCATAGTCCACCAAAGGGGTTGGCACGATGGATTGGGTCGAGCAGGTAGCCGAGGAACGCATTCGACAAGCGCAACAACGCGGGGCCTTCACCCGTTCACCTTATCATGGCCGGCGGGTTCGTTTAGAACCTGAGAACCCCCATTTGCCCCGCGCGTGGTGGGCCGCGTTTCATTTGCTTGAGATTAATAACTTTACCCCAACTTGGATTTGGCGTCGCCAGCAGATTGAAAAAGCCATCGCGGCCTGGCGAGCGCACCTCCATCGAGTGGCCGCGTTCGAAGCCACAAACGCGGCCGATGCAACGGCGGCTCGCGAACGCTTGCGCAGCCAATTGAACGAGATCAATCGCCACATCCGCGACTACAATCTAAGCCGTCCCTTCGGCAGCCCACCCCTCGCCCTGCTCCACTGGCAAGAAGAATGGGCGCGTGCTCAGGGGTGACGAGTATGCAACTACCCTTGCCTCATTTCACACCGGAAGATGCCAATCTGGTTCATCCAGATATTTTGACATTGCCAGATCGGGTTGAACGGTTACGTCGGCTATTGACACGTGATCTGAATTTTCACGGTCACACTGTGCCCGATCCCTTACATCGCCTTCACCCCTTTCCGGCTAAATTCCCACCTCAACTGCCGCGGCTTTTTATCCAACATCTCACCGAACCGGGTCAGACCATCCTCGACCCCATGATGGGTTCGGGCACTACTTTGCTCGAGGCCCAACACTTGCATCGGCAGGCCTTAGGAAATGACATCGATCCCTTGGCCCTGACGCTGGTGGCAGCGAAAAGCCAGCCTCCAACGGCCGCTCAATGGGCGCGCACCTGGCCAACCCTTATCGCGCAAGGACAGGACTGGATGCGTCGCGAACAAGCCTTGCGTCGTATTCATCAAAAGCGATTTGACGCGGAAACACAGCGATTTTTAAACTACTGGTTTCTACCAGAAACCCAACGCGCCCTTCTTGCGCTCACATTAGCTATCGAGCAAATCACAGAACTAAAATTGCGGCGCTTTGCACGTGTTATATTTTCGAGTCTTATTATAGCAAAGTCGGGCAGCGTAGCCCAAGCTCGCGATCTCTCGCACACCCGGCCCCACCGAGTTGAACGACCGCCCAAGCCCGTGTTTGACCTTTTCGCGCAAAAGGCTCAACGTGCCGAACGAATGTTGCGCTCGCGTCAAGAGGCTAGCCACGTGACCAGCAGAATTATTGAAGCGGATGCCCAACGAATGCCGTGGAAGAGTAGCAGTATAGATTTGGTTGTCACATCGCCACCTTACGCCGCAAACGCGATTGACTACATGCGTGCCCACAAATTTACCCTAGTCTGGTGGGGTTACTCTGTACATCAATTACGCAACCGACGCCGCGGATATATTGGAGGCGAGGCTATACAAGGTCAACGGGGATCCCGGCTCCCCAATAAAGCTGAGGAAGTTATTGAGGATATTGCTGCGATTGACACCAAAAAAGCGAGCTCTCTTCGTCGTTATTTTACAGAGATGAGGAATGTCTTTCAAGAAATTGCACGTGTAATACGTCCAGGAGGATTTGCTATTATCGTTGTGGGAGATAGCACCATGCGCGGGCGGTCCACCCGAACCCCCGAGGTACTAGCGGTTCTTGGTGAAGATGCAGGGCTACAACACATTGGCACAGGAAAGCGTATGCTTGACCGAGATCGGCGTATGATGCCGACGCGGCACGGGAGAATCACCTCATCCATTGAACGCCGAATGCACGTTGAGTATGTTCTTGGATTTCATCGTCCTCTTTCTTAGGTGTGGGAGGAAGATGGACATGATACGCTGGCAAGAGCTACGTTTGCAATATCACAGGGCTTTATGTAAGTATGTAGTACGTTTTGATGAGCAAGGTCGCCCGAATAACGCCGATAAAAGTCATCGACTCAGTATTGCTATCGCGCAGGGCATATGGGAACCACTCAGGCAGGCAGGGCTCTGTTCGGCAAATACAAGAAACCTGCCTCCTCAACGAGTTGGGAAAGCCTTTGAGTTCGCCACGCGTGAGTATATTCAACAAGCTTTTCAAATGTTACATCATCTTCGACCAGGGCGTTGGTTCTTTTCCCTAGAACACAGAATTGAGGATTTTGTGCAATATCAACATTTGGCTGAACTTGGCAAAACTTTGCGGCAACATCCCTCCTTACACGCCGCTCTGGGCGATTACTTAATTACACCTGATATCCTTATTGGCCGTGAACCTATTCCTGATGATGAGATTAATCGCTATCATCCCTTGATTCAAGGTCGCGAGATCGCACGTTACACACCCCTGCGGGCGGTCAACAACACAACACCGATCCTCCATGCAAGCGTCTCATGCAAATGGACCATCCGAAGTGACCGATCACAAAACGTTCGCACTGAAGGGCTCAACCTTATCCGTAATCGGAAAGGACATACACCACACATTGTGGTTGTAACCGCCGAGCCCTTGCCAAGTCGCATTGCGTCGCTCGCTCTAGGAACAGGCGACTTAGATATGGTATATCACATTGCTTTGCCCGAGATTCAGCAAACTCTTGTCAAATTACAAGACACTACAAGCCTTGACCTACTAAACACCATGATCCAAGGTCAACGTTTGCGTGATATCAGTGATTTGCCCTTTGACCTCGCGACATGAAGGCCAATGTTACAATGAGTTGAAACCTGTCTTTGGGAGGAAGCATGGGCCAGGCCCTATACCGCCGGTGGCGCCCCCGGCGATGGGAGGATATGGTCGGCCAAGAGGCCGTGGTACGGACCTTGCGCCACGCGGTGCGCACAGGGCGTATCGCCCACGCATACCTGTTCGCAGGCCCGCGAGGTACAGGAAAAACCACCACCGCGCGGCTCATGGCCAAAGCGCTCAATTGCCTGCATCCCGACCCCGAGCAACGCCCCTGCGACCAGTGCCACGTGTGCCAGGCCATCAATGAAGGACGGTTTGTTGACCTCATTGAAATCGACGCGGCCTCGCACACGAGCGTCGACGATGTGCGCGCCTTGCGCGATAAAATCCACTACAGCCCCGTTGAAGGTCGTTACAAAGTGTACATCATCGACGAGGTGCACATGCTCTCCACAGCAGCCTTCAACGCCCTGCTCAAAACCCTGGAAGAACCACCAGAACACGCGATTTTCATTCTCGCGACGACCGAGCCCCACAAGATCCCCGCGACGGTGCGCTCGCGGTGCCAGTTCTATCCCTTCCGGCCCTTGCCTGTGCCAGACGTCGTCGCGTACTTGCGCCGCGTTGCAGACACAGAGGGCATCGAAGTGGACGACGACGCGCTGCGCTACATCGCGCGGCAAGCGGGCGGGAGCCTGCGAGACGCGCTCTCGCTGCTCGATCAGCTGGCATCCGCAGGCGAACCGGTCACCCTGGCCCTCGTTCATCGCTTGCTTGGCACCGTGCCCGAAGACGCGCTCGAGGCTCTTCTGACCGCGCTTATTAACGGCGATATGGCTGCTGTGCTACAGCATAATCAAACCCTTTTAGATCAAGGCGTGGACCCTCGTCAGATCGCGCGCCGCTTGGTTGCGTGGCTGCGGCAGATGCTTCGCCTCCAGGCCGCGGGGCCCGACGCGGCCGAAGAGCTCACGTACGAACAACGGGAACGTTGGCGCACACGACTCACGGCTGTGCCTCAAGACCGCCTCGTCCGCTGGATTCGCCTTTTCCAGCGCGCGCTGGCCGAAACTCGCACTACCGAGCCCGAACTCGCGCTGGAAATCGCGTTGGCCGAGGCCCTGCTCGAGGGCCCAAACGACGCGCCTACAGCGCCCCCGCCCCGTTCCCACGTCGCCCCCCCACCCACCGCGCCGGCTCCCAACGCAACAAGCCCCCAACCTACGAGCTCGAACGCCGCCACGAAGCCAACATCGCCAGCGGTCCCACCGCAGGGTGGAACGACCCCAACCTCACCACGTCCCCCCAAAGCCTCGCCTCCCTCCGTGCCTCCACGAACCGAGCTAGATGCTCCCTCTTCGCGCGTCGCCCTGCGCATTGAAGAGGTGCGTCAACGCTGGCCCCAGGTGCTCGAGAGCGTGCAAGCGCTCGCCCAAGGCCGGGCGGAATATGCGAATATACCAGCCCTTGTCCAACGCCTGCAGCCGTATACCGTGCGCGAGGGAACCCTAATACTGCACATCCCCCATCGTATCCTCGCGCGGCGCTTCGAAGATCCAGAAAGCCGCACCTTGCTCGACCAGGCCCTAAAGCGAGTCTTCGGGCCAGATCTGCGTTGGCGCATTGAGGTCGCGCCTGACACGCCCGAAGCAGACCATCCCATCTTACGCGCGCTACGCGAGATGGGTGGTCAAATCCGCTCCCTAGGTCCCGATATCACCGCGACTTAAATGTGTGAGGCCTCTACCGCTCCCAAAACAAATGGGTGGATGGCGTAGTGCCATCCACCCCCGTTCCGATCCCCCACGCGCCGTTGTTGGAGCGCGCGACGCCATCAATCCCCACTGCTGGCCGGTGCAGAGGCAAACGTGGGCACATCGCCTCGCAGGATGCGCTGTAACATCTCCTGCGGCGTAGGCGGCTCTGTCTTGGGGCGCCACACCGACGCGCGCACAATGATTTGCAGCATAATAAGGTCGTAAACAGCCCAGAACGCATTGATAGTTACGCCCGTCCAATCATTGCGCCAACCCACGAACAAGCCAAATATGGCATAGAGCAAGCTCAAAATCAAAAGCACGATAATGGCCAGCTGGGGCCACACCAGAGTTATATAAACTCCCTCGCGTCGGCTCTTAGGCGTCACCTGGAACCGTACCCGTTGCCCACTAAACGCGGTAATGACTGCTCGAATCCAAATCGGGAACAAAGCCAGACTATACTGCTCGCCGCGCCACGTGTTGAGCCCCCAGCCGACGGTCAAGAACATGAGCTGGTTCACGGCCAGATAAGGGCCGATCCGCCATAAGAACTCGCCCGCGAAAGACACAACGGGCGCAATCTCAAAGAGGAGATAAATCACGGGCGATAACAGGTAAACCAGACTGGCGAAACCGGAGAAGTAGCTGTAAATGGTCATAAAATACTGCAACCGCTGACCCCACGTCAGACCAGGTTTGGTCAGAGGGTTGTGATGCAAGAAGACCTGGATGGTGCCCACTGCCCATCGGAAGCGCTGTTGCAGCGCACTGCCCAAATCCTCGGGTGCGAGGCCATAGGCCAAGATCTCGGGGTGGAACACGGACTTCCAACCCAAGGCGTGCAGCTGCAGTGCGGTGGCCATATCCTCCGTCACGGTAAGCACGTCGATGGGGAAGAGGTCTAACGCCTCGTTGGTCTCCAGTTGCAAAGCTTGCAGCGTCTCCTCATCCAACCCCAACACCTCAGGCGGCGGTGCGACCAAACCCACCAACTCATTGGCAAGCACGTTCAGACCTTGCTCAATGGCTTGGCGGGTATCGCGCACCACCTCCAAGGCCATCACCCGCTGGGCAGCGGAGTGAGCCGGGGCCATAGCCCGCAGCAAAGCTTCCGCCTCTTCAGGGCTATAGGCCCAGACCTGACCCTCTTGCGGCGGCGGTTCCCCGCGGCGTTGGGCTTCCAGGGCTTCGAGCTCGGCCAAATCACGCGCGATGGCCTTGAGGTCCTCGAGCACGATCTCTCGTTGAATTTCTTGGACGACCTGGTTGAAATCGCGCAGTACCTCTTCTAAGGGCCGCCGTGCGCGCAAATCTGCCGCGGCCTGTTTCGCGGCCTGTGAAATGCGCCGCGCGAAACGCCGATATCGCCGGGGGATGCGCACCCGCCCCGTTTCAACCTCCAACGGCAGCTTGGACAAAGCCCTTAGGACACGCTGCTCCATGTCTTGCACATAACGGATAACGCCCAGCTGCATTAGCGCTTCGCGGCGCAAAACCGCGTTAGTGCCACAGAAGAAGGCCGCGTTCCAACCATCCTTGCCCTGCTGGATGGGCCCGTAGAACAGAGGCGCCTGGCTGGCAAAAGGATCCTCGGGGGGCACGTTGTAAAAGTATTGCGGTGTTTGGACGAAGGCAACCTTAGGATCGCGGAAATAACCCAGCACCCGGTCGAGGATTTGGGGTGTGGGGATTTGATCCGCGTCAAGCATCAAAATGAACTCGCCAGAGGTGCGCATCAACGCGTTGTTGACATTCCCTGCCTTCGCGTGTCGAGGCCGGCCCTCCCATTCTGGGCCGCGGGTGAGATAGATCGCGCCCAGCTCTTCGCACATCGCCCGAACCTCGGGCCGGTTACCATCATCCAACACGTACGTTTTATGAGGGTAGCGAATGCGTAACGCGGCCTCAACCGTGGGCCGGAGCACTTCCAGCGGCTCTTGATACGTCGTGATGAAAACGTCAACCGTGCGGCCTTCGAGCGGCGGCGGCGCCTTGCGATAGACCATGCGCCAAATCGTGTGAATAAATAACAGCGTTCCTATAAAGGAATACGTCTCCGCCATCAGCAGCGGCAGCGCGAACCAAAGGGCTTCATAATTGATGGAGTTCGTGTACCGGTAGATAAAGTAGTAAATGCCTAGAATAATATCCGCCACCGCGATAACTCGTACAATCCACAACTTGACGTAAAACCGCTCCTCGGGGTCTTCGGGCAACCACTGCCCGAACCACGCGGCAATGCGCTCTATAGCCCAGATGAAAGGACGCGCGAAGATAGACGGGTTAATGCGAAACCTCATGGCCCAACACCCATGATATCAGCCCAAACAGGGCTGAGAATTTTTGCGAAAGGTCAAACAAAAACACGAAACCGAGAGGATATAGCACGCGAGGATAGCGATAAAAGAGCAAGATAACCCAATCCCACAAGCGACTCACATGCCGCTCTACGAAAATCACCAGCGCGAGGGCGCCCCATCCCACCAACGCGCCGCCGACCATATCCGTGGGCCAATGGAAGCCCAAGCCGACCCGCAAGATGGAGAAATACACCGCGGCCAAGCCCGCGAACCACCCCAGGCGACGACATACGGTATAGAGGCCCCCCGCAATGACAAAGAGCAACACCGCGTGATCGCTAGGGAACGCGCCCTGCAGTTCCAGGGAAGCGCGCACCTGGTCCCAGACGTGGGGGGGGATCGGAACCTGAAGCGGTGCGACAGCCACAGGGCGCAACCGCGGGATAATGGCCTGCAGTGCGCGGGCGCCGAAGAAGCCGCCTACGAGGGAAATAATTACGGTCAACACCCGACGCCGGCTCTCGAGGCGCGTGAGGCGGTGGCGAACGGGCACCACTCCTTCATCCCCCCAAAACCACATCCAGACCAACGCGACCGCGGCCAGTACCCATGGCGCGCGGTGCGAAATCTCCAGGGCACGGTAAAAGGCTTTGGGGCTCCGTGCCACCCACGCGTTCGCCCAGCGGAGCAGCGCGGTATCGGCGACCAATGTCCAGTGTAACAGCCACGTTGCCCAAGCGGTCAGGATCTCCATAACCTCCTCCGGGCCCCTCGCGCATCACCCCGGGATGTGCACGCCGAACAAAATCGCCAAAAGGCCAAAGAGCCACGCGAACCGTTGCGTAATATCCAGAAGGACGAGCATCGCGAACGCGTACATCAAGGCGGGCCGATGGTCGAAAAGTTGTAAAAATGGGTTAACAAGCCAAATCAGGCGTCGGCGAATGGCATAAGCTAGAGCAACCCCGATCAACCCTAACGCGAAACCAGCAACCATATCGGATGGGTAATGGTACCCCAAGGCCACGCGAAGCGCAGCGAAAAATGTGGTGCATGCAACCCCGGCCCAGCCTGCTCGCCGCGAGATGAGGAAAAGTCCCGCGGTTACCGCGCCCCAAAACGCGGTATGGTCACTGGGAAAGGCTTCGCCCAAGCCGACTGCAGTCACCACCTCCTGCCAGATCTCAGGAGCAATGGGCACCTGCAACTCCATCCACGCTAAAGGACGCGGCCGGTCCCAGAGCACGTTAAGAATACGCGCCACGATAAACGCGAACACCGCGCCCAGGAGGATGGTGACCACCACCAACCTGTTTCGATAGACCGGGTCCTGGGTCTCGTCCAGGCTGCGGGCCATGCGCTCGCCGTGGATGAACCACAGGGCCACGAACACCGCGCTGCACAAGACCCAGGGGACCCGGTCGCTCAAGAACAAGGCCGCGAAGAAGGTCCGTTCGTTGTAAGCGATGAGCTGATTAAGCCAGAGTACTAAGGTATAGTCCCATAAGCCCATCGCGGCCTCCTCTCCCCTTCAACGCCAAGGGTTATTGCGCGCGTTGACGCCATCCTCAAGCCTGGCGGGCCATGCGACGCCGTGCGTAAATGATGATGCCCCAAATGGCTGCGGCCGCGAGGAGGAGCACCACCGTCACCACCAACCACGGCTCAGGGCGCGGCAACAGGGGTTCCCGTTCGATCTGCGGCTCGATGTTGGGCACCTGCTTTTCGCGGTAGATCGGCCAGGTGTGACCCATTTCATCCACCAACGCGGCCCACACGCCTGGCTGGTCGACGGGTGGTACATCCGCGAGCAGGGCTTCGACTGCGCGCGCGGCCCCCTCGCTGGTAAGGCCAAAGGCCATGAGCACGACCCGCTCCGGATTCCAAGGCGACATGCCTTCGCGGAGCAGGCCTTGGCGGTCGTTTTGCAACGCCGCGTAGATGCCCTGCTCCCCGCGATAGCCAGGCAGCGGTCCGAGCTTATCGAGCAGCGTGCGGATCAAGGCCTGCCGCGCCTCGCTACCAAGCACAATAAGGTGGCGCTCTTTGAGGCCGTCTTCGGTGACCTGGTCCGTGGTGAGCACCGCGAGGCTAAAGGTGCGTTCATCAGCATAGTGGCCCAGCTGCGCGGCCAAACGCAAGCCATAGGCCACTTCTTGCCGCGCGGGCTTCTCGGGAACGATAATCCAGGTCGGGTCACCCTGTTCAATGCTCACAAAGGGGTAAGGATACACCTGCAGATCGGGCAGGGTGAAGTACACGTGGGGCGTGACGAAATACGAATCCGAGCGAATGATAGTCCAGCCCGCTTCAGGATGTACTTGTTCGCAATTGCGCTCTTGGAGGAAATTGCCCACCTCAAAGCGAACCATAAAGCGCGGGGTAACCTTGCCTTCAGGTGTGCGATTGAGGCGCTCAATGGGCAATTCAAACGTGACCTCGTTCTGGTCAAAGTCAGGGCCGGTACGCACTGTTCCCACGGGCACATCGTTGATAAACACGGCGATGTAGGCTTCGCGCGAGGTCAGCGCGGGGCTGGCCTCGTAGCGCAGCACCATCTTGGAGCCTTTATCCAACACCCAACCCGGTGGACGGCGGAAGTAATAGGTAACGGTATGCAACCCCGCGCCCTGGACGCGGCGGTCATCGGCGCCGAGCTGGGCCAACGTAGTGACCTCGGTGGTCCAAGGCGGAGGCGGGAAGGGATCGGCCAAAGGCATTGCGCCGCGCACAGTCATGGCTTCGCCTTGCAGCGTGCGGAAGGTAGGCCGATGGGCGAAGGCTTCGCCGGCCTTGAGCAGCGCGTCGGTGGTAGCGCCGCTGAGGATAAGCATGTAACGGTACGGCCGAGCCGGCGAAGGGAGCAGTTGGATCACGCCTTCGTCATTGGGCACGGCCAAGCCTTCGGGCGTCGTGAATTGACGCCCATCCCAAGGCATGGGCAAATCCGCGCCGTGTTGAGCCAGCCAGGGTTGGCGGTCCGGCGTGCCAATGAGGATAAGCTGAGCATCGCCCGCGGTCATGGGGTCGAAGGTCGCGGCCCATTCTACCTGGATGGGAGGCAACGCGCTGCTCTCCGCGCCCAAACGGGCAGCCACATGCGACGCAACGCGCAGCTCGGTCCGGGTAGGGTTCTCGGGCAGCACAAAGACCACGGGCGGGAGGGTCATATTCTTATATTGGCTTGCCGCGGAGACGACAATGAGGTCTGCAACTTGCGACAAGTCGGGTTCGGCCTGGCGCCATGCAGGCTCAAACCGCAAGCGAGTCTGCTGAGCGGAGATCTTCAGCCATTGCGCCGGGTTTCCTGTTTCTTCACATTCGTCATCGGTGAGGCGCAAGTAAGCCTGGAAGGCCAATGTGAAGCCCGGGGGCTGGAGCATCCGCACGGGGATGGTAATCCGTTCGGTATGCCACTGGCCGTCGGCCTGAGGGTGGAAGCTTGCGATCTCCTGGTCATGCACGTACACAGTCAACGTGGAGCGGGGCCGAAGTAAAGGGGAGGCCTTATAAGTAAGTTCGAGCGTGGCGGCGGTCTGGAACATCCAATCGGAACGCAAAGGGATCCAGACGCGCGCGTTGCCGTACATGCCCCGCAGGAACAAGTCATGATAACCGAAATCACGCAAGGACACTTGGACCGGTGTCCCGACGGCCGTGGGTGGTGCGGCCAAGGCTTGCACTGGCGCCAGCACCCCCAGGACGAAAAAGAGAACCCCGATGCGCGCGAAGAAACGTAACGTCCGCATAACCCCTCCTTGTGGTACAGCGTTGGCGCAGGGTTAAGCCCCAGGGTCTGCCCCCAAGGGTTAATACGGCCGTCCCCTCTCCTCTCCCCAATTATACCTGAAATCCCCCAATTGGGGTAGCCCTTGAGGGTTAATAATGCCGCCCATTTACCGCGGCGACGGCATCGCGCAGCGAGTTATAGATGCGGAAAACGCGATCCAACATGGTGAGCTGCAATGCCATGCGCACCGGGGGTTGTGGGCCTACGAGCACCAAGGCGCCCCCTTTTCGCCGGATGAGTTTGAGTCCGGCCACCAAGGCGCTCAGCCCTGACGAATCCATAAACGACACGTCACGCAGGTCAATGATGACGTGTTCCACGCCCTGACTCGGCAACCGCCGCAACAAATCGCGAAATTGCGAAGATGTTGCGGCATCGATCCGCCCCTTGGGGCGGACCACCGCAATGTTCGGTTGGGGGTGTTCGATCTTTACGTTCATCGTCGTCCTCGCGGCCAGTATTTTTCTAGGCGCCACCAGTTCCGCCGCAGGCGTCGCCGATAGGACCAACGATCCACCGCGCGGCGAATGATCATCAAGCCATATCCTTCATCCGAGAGGCTTTCAACATCGACGTCGCCGTTTGGCGTGTCGGGTGGCGCGTAATACAGAACGTCTGTCTCCAGGATCTCGCCGTAATCCCACACCTCCAGCACCAAGCGGTCTGGATAGGCAAGCATCGAGCCCTGGATCCGCCCCGGATACGCGTGATACGCGTGCCGGGCAATGTTGGTAAGGAGTTCGGCAATCGCCAACTCCCAGGCGAAAAGGAAGTTGTCCCGCGCTTCTTGGCTCGCGGATGCGGCGAAGGTGTGCAACCACGAGCGCGTATGGCGGGCCAACTGTTGCGTCAGCGCGCTTACGTCCAACATGGACGAGCCGCCGACGAAGGTCCACGACAGTTGGGGCACCTCGGGGCTAGGGATGCGAAACGCGAGCAAGGCCATGTCGTCCTCGCGAGGCAGGCCATCGCGATGCAGCGCAACCGCGCGACGGATCGCGTCAATCTGCTGCTCTAGGTGCGCAGGCTGGGTTGCGAGCAAGATATCCAGCAGGCCACTCCGCCCCAACAGGTACCCCTCGCGATTGGTCACTTCGGTCACACCGTCGCTGTATAGCCAGAGGATGTCCCCGGGTCGCAGGGTTCCCTCCAGCTGTTCATAGTCCTCCAGCGGCAACGACCCCAGCGGCAAGCCCGTCGCGGGTAACGAGCGCACCTGCCGGTGTTGCCAACGCAGCCAATAGGACTCGGTATGCCCGGCATTGACGTATGTAAAGGTGCGGTCATCCAAATCCACAACGACGATGGCCAGGGTGACGAAGGTGTCCAAGCGATCCAGTTCGTGGGCGACCTGCTTGTGCACTTCATGCATGATGCTCAATGCGTCCTCGGCGTGGTGAATGGCGCTGCGGAATGCAACCAAGAACATGGCAATCAACATTGCCGCCGGGACGCCTTTGCCCGCGACGTCGCCCAACATCATATAGAGCCGCGAGCCCACTTTTTGCACATCGTAGAAGTCTCCCCCTATTATAGATGCAGGATCCAAGAACGCGGCGACCTCAAAACCCGGTCCGCGTGGCAGTTGACGGGGGAGCAAGCTGTCTTGAATTTGCCGCGCGACACGCAGCTCTTGTTCCAAACGATGGGTCCGTGCTTGTGATTGATAGCGATGGAGCGACTCCCAGAACGCGGCCCACTGGCGGCCGAGCATGGTCAGGCGCTGTTTTTCATCTTCAGAAAGTTCATGTTCGCCCGCCACCTGCATCCCAAAGATGCCGCGTAAAGGTTCGTTGACGGGCAACGTCTGCACAATCACGGTGGACGGGGCACTCCCCGGCTCGTTGAAGGGATCGGGCTCGATGAGGAGATGGCCGGGTTCGGGCATGTTATGCAAGTAATAGCGCGCCAAGGTTCGGCCGTGCGGGCTCAAAGCGAAGATGTGCCGCGTCTGGTTGTTCTGCTCGATGGCAACGAACACGTCCCGGGCCCAGAAGATATCCCGCATCCAGGTCAGGATCTCGTTGATCAAGCCCTGGGCAGCCAAGAGGGGCCGGTCAACCGTCTGCAGGGTATCGCACAGGACCGCGAGGAAGTTTTGACTCAAGGAAAGGGGTTTGGCCCAGGCGGTGCGGTCCGGCCCCTGTTCACGCTGGGTTTGCAACGCGCGCATCTGCTCATGGTTGAACGCGAGTTGCACCAAGGCCTGGGCTAATGCCGCGGTCGTGGTGGTGCAAGAGAGCGCGAGGCCTTTATCATCCCACCGCGCGAAGAACCAGCGCGGGGCCTCGGGTGAAGGCCAGGCCCAAACCGCGCGCGTGGTCATATCCCACACTTGCGACGTGGGGAGCTCGGGCGGCGGCGTGCCTTCCCACGCGTACGCGGTAAAACCGGTCGCGCGGCGCCACGCCTCAGCTAAGGCTTGCCAGCTCAACCCTGCCGAAGCAGCTTGTGCCAGCCCGGTTTGGGGTTCATCCGTCATCACCGCCATGCGCTCTCCCCTCCTCAGTGAGAACCCGCTGGCCTCCTAAGGAAAGAGCCGACACCGCACCGGCCCGCGGTCCCGGCTCCCCCACCCCATATGTTGATTGTGCGCGGCGGCCCTCGTATTCGCTACGATAGCCAGCGTTTGCGACGTTTGTAGTGCTTGACCTCGCGGTACGACTTGCGTTGTCCCACTTCGGTCAAGCCCAGGTAGAACTCGCGCACATCCGCGTTCTCCCGCAGGACCTCGGGCGTGCCATCGAGCACGATACGCCCATTCTCCATGATATACGCATAGTCAGCAATTTGCAAGGCCAAATTCGCATTTTGTTCCACCAACAGAATGGTGGTGCCTTGCTCCTTGTTGATGCGTACAATGATACCAAATAATTCCTGCACGAGCAACGGTGCCAACCCTAACGACGGCTCATCTAACAGCATCAATTTCGGTCGCGCCATTAGTGCACGGCCAATGGCCAACATTTGCTGCTCACCACCTGATAGGTACCCGGCCTTTTGGTGCCGCAGCTCCTTCAAGCGCGGAAAGTAGTGGTAAACCACCTCCAGGTCTTTTTTGAACGCGCGCCCCGGTCTCGTATACGCGCCAGCCATGAGGTTCTCTTCCACGGTCAGGTGCTCAAATACCCGTCGCCCTTCCATCACCTGAAAGATGCCCAAACGCACGATCTCCGCGGCCTCTTTTTCGTGAATTTCCACGCCCTCAAAGACGATGGAGCCATCGGTGACCTCGCCATCTTCTGGCTTGAGCAGGCCCGAGATGGCTTTGAGGGTGGTGGTCTTCCCTGCGCCGTTCGCACCCAACAGCGCGACGATTTGCCCACGACGCACTTCCAACGATAGGCCCTTGAGCACCAAAATGACCTTGTTGTAAATGACCTCGATGTTGTTTACCTGGAGCATGGCTTCGGACATAACGGCCTCCTCGCGCGAGCCTTGCGGAACAAGGGGAGGCCGGGCGGGGCCAAGCATGCTCCCGCCCGGCCGAACTCATTACGGTTCCACGGTGATGTAATCCGTGATCTGGATCCACTTGCCGTCGCTCACCTGATAGATGCGAGAACCCAAGTTGCCTCGGTGGCTTTCAGGGGTGAAGGTGATGGGATAGGTCACACCACCGGTTTCGTAATTGGTCAGGGTCTCCAACGCGGCTTTGATGTTCGGCCCGGTGACCTCCTTGCCCTGCTCGATCACCTTGCGGATGCCCGCGGTCATAACGTCCATGGTGTACCAACCCTGGATGAAGTGGACGTCGACCTTCTTGCCGTTGGCCTTGGCCCATTCGGTAGGCGTCTTATGTCCCTCAACAGGCACGCTCGGCGGCGTGAAGGGTTGCACGCCATACACGCCTTCGGCCGCGTCGCCAGCCAGCTCAATGAAGAACTCATCCGAGCACCAGTTGAGGTTGATGATCTTGGCATCCATGCCTTGAGCCTTGGCGTCCTTCACGAACACGGCCGCGGGGCTGGAGACGGTGTGGATAATGATATAGTTGGCGCCGAAATCCTTAATCTTGGTCAGCTCCGCGACGTAGTCCGTCGCGCCCTTGGGCATGGGCAGGCTCATGAAGGCCACGCCGTTGGCCTCGGCAAAGGCCTTCGCATCCTCAACGGGCGATTGGCCAAAGGGGCTATCGTGGTGCACCAGCGCGACCTTAGGCTTGCCCGAGTTCCCCTGGGCCTCCCAATCCTGCATCGCCCATTTGATCGCGATAATGGCTTGGTCTGAGTAGGTCGTACCAATCACGAAGTTGTACGGTGCGACCTTGGGATCCACCAAGTTCGCGGAATACGACGCACTCATGAAGGGGATCTGGTCTGCTGCGATGCGGGAGCGCAGGGCTTCAGTATCGCCCGTGCCCCAGCCCTGGAACGCGACCACCCCCTCTTGCACGAATTGAGAATAGAGCTGCTCGGCTTGGTCAACTTTGTATGCGTAGTCGGCCGCGATCAGCTCGATTTTCCGGCCGTTCACGCCACCATTGGCATTGAGCCATTCCACGTAGCCTTTGATGCCTTCCGCATAGGGCTTGCCTACGTCCGAGGTCGGGCCCGTGAGGTCGAAGATGGCTCCCACCTTGATGGGCGCGGCCTCTCCCCCGGCCTGCTCACCGCCGCCACCACACGCGGCCAAGGCACCAGCCAGGGCCAAAACCAGCAGGACGAGCAACCATTTGGAACGCATAACCACCTCCTCCAAAAAGTGTGCCAATCACGATACCACCGTCGCTGCTCCACGGAGCTGAAACCCAGGCGGCTTCAGACAAGACCGCCCCCACGCTCCTCGGAGCCCCATCCAAAACCCGGCCACGCCGCTCAGTAACTGAACGGCCAGAGAGCAAAGTAATTTTTGATGTCTTGCCAAATCTTTCGCAAGCCTTCGGGTTCTAAAATCAGGAATAAGATAATTACTAAGCCGAAGGAGGCCTGTTGCAAATAGGGAATAAATTCATCCATGCCCGGAATAACGCCCTGCAGCGCGCGGCCCACGTTCGTGAGGAATGCGGGCAGCAGGGTCATGAAGGCCGCGCCGAACAACGAGCCTGAAATGGATCCCAGGCCTCCGATAATGATCATGGCCAAGTACAGTACCGAGGTTTCGATGGTGAAACGCTCCCAGGTGACGATGCTGCGGTAGTGGGCGATAAGCGCGCCGGCCAGCCCGACGAAGAAGGATGAAATGCCAAAGGCCAGGAGCTTGTACGCGAACACGTTAATGCCCATAACCTCAGCCGCCACGTCTTGGTCGCGAATCGCGATGAACGCGCGGCCGTAATGGGTGCGGAACAAATTGGCCGTAACCAGAGCGGTCAATCCGACCAGGGGCCAGATGACCCAATAAAAGCGAAAGTCGGTATTGACGCGCTGGCCAAACAACATGGGTGGCGGCACCACCAGTGCGTCCACGCCGCCGGTCACGGCTTCCCAGTGGGTGACGACCCAGATGATGATCTCCTGCGCAGCCAGGGTCGCGATGGCAAGGTAGAGCCCCTTCATGCGCAAAGACGGAATGCCGAACACTGCGCCAACCAGCGCGGTGAACAAAGCTGCGATGGGAATGGTGAGCCACCACGGCACGCCCAGCCGTGCGGTCAGGATGCCCGCGGTGTAGGCACCCACAGCCATAAACGCGCCCTGGCCCAGGCTAATCTGGCCCGTGTAGCCCACCAGGATATTGAGACCAATGGCGCCGATGGTGGCAATGCCGATCTGGTTCATCAGGAACACCGGATACGGCTTGCGAACCACAAAGGGGAAGAGGAGCACGAATGCGATGAACAACCCCAGGCGCAGGCGCTCGAGCCACGTGCGCCGCAAGGCCATGTCCGAACGGTATGATGTGTGGAAGGTCCCCGAAATCATGGATGCCACCACCTTGCTTGAGGGGATTGGGCCCCCGACCCGCGGGGGCGGCCGAACGCGTTAGACCCGCTCGATAATCTCCCGGCCGAAGAGGCCATAAGGTCGGATCATCAGGATGAGTACCAGCACCACAAAGGAGATCACCTGGTTTAAGCCACCGCCGATATAACCTCCGACGTAGGCCTCTAGGAGGCCGATGATTACACCCCCCACAATCGCGCCAGGGATGGAATCCAGCCCCCCCAGAATGACCACGGGGAAGACCCGCAGGCCGAAATGGCTCAGATGTGGGCCCACGCCCACGATATTGGCCACAATGGCCCCCGCGATGGCCGCGGTGACCGCGGCGATGGACCAGGCCCACGCGAATACCTTTTTGACACTGATGCCCATACTCATCGCGGCCTGTTGATCATCCGCGACCGCACGCATAGCGATGCCTTCTTTAGAGAAGCGGAAGAACAGGCTGAAAAAGAGCATCAAGAGCGCGGCGATACCAATGGCCCACAACCGGTCCGCTCCCACCGTCGCGCCGAAAATGGTGACAGGCGTGCTGGGGATGAAGGCCGGGAAGGCCTTGGGCTGGCTGCCCCAGATGATGCGCACCACAGCTTGCAACAAGCTGCTCAAGCCAATAGTGGCCATGATGACCGAGATAATGGGTTCGCCAATCAAGGGGCGCAGCACAAATCGCTCGATCAAGATGCCCAACAGCACGGCGACTACCATGGTTACCAAGACGCCTAAGGTCCACGGCAGGCCAATCTGCACAATGGTTGCGTACATCAAGTACGCGCCGATGAGCAAGAACTCGCCCTGGGCGAAGTTGATCACGTCGCTAGCCTTATAAATCAGCACGAAACCCAAGGCAGCGAGCGCGAGGATCGCGCCGTTAGTCAGACCAGTGAGGGTGAGTTGAATGAACGTATCCATGCCTCACTCCGTGCTCACGTCTTCGATGCGCAGATTTGTGCGAATGGTAGCCGTGGAGCCGTCCTGATACGTAATGGTAGTTTGCACTTCGACCGTAGGCTCGCCCTGGTACATGGCCGCGATCAGGTCCGCGTAACGCTGCGCGACCAGGCGCCGCCGCACCTTGCGGGTGCGGGTGAGCTCCGCGTCGTCCGCGTCCAGCTCCTTGTGCAGCAGCAAGAAGCGGCGAATGCGCGCGGCTGGAGGCAAATCCTCGTTTGCGCGGAGCACATGGGCTTTAATGAGTTCGTACACCTCGGGTTTTTGCGAAAGGTCCGTGTAGGTAGTATACGGAATGAGCCGATTCTCAGCCCACTTGCCCACGTTCGCGAAGTCAATATTGATAAGCGCGGTCACAAACGGCCGGTCTTCGCCGCCAAAGACCACCGCCTCGCGGATGTAGGGGCTGAACTTGAGCTTGTTTTCGATAAACTGGGGGCTGAACTTGGTTCCATCTGCGAGGGTCATAACGTCTTTGGCGCGGTCGATGACGATAAGGTGGCCGTCTTCATCCAGGTAGCCCGCGTCGCCTGAATGCAGCCAGCCCTCTTCGTCCAGGGCCTCGCGCGTGGCTTCGGGGTTGCCGTAGTATCCCACCATGACCGCGGGCGAGCGCATTAGGATCTCGCCCGTTTCTTCGTCAATGCGGATCTCGGTCTCAGGGATGGGCAGGCCTACGGTCTGGAATTTGATATCGCCATCTCGATGGACCACCGCGATGCCGCTGATCTCAGTCTGTCCGTAGATTTGCTTCAGGTTGACGCCCAACGCGTGGAAAAAGCGGAACACGTCTGGGCCCAAAGCTGCGCCACCTGTGTAAGCGCGCTTGAGATGGCGCAGGCCCAGCTGGTCCTTGATGGGCTCAAAGACCAACCAACGGGCGAAGAAGTACTTGATTCGCAACCACAAGGAGGGCTCCTCTTTCCGGAAGCGAGTATCGGCCATCTCATAGCCAATAGGCATGGCCCAGTTGTAGAACCAGCGCTTAAGGCGGGTTGTATCTTCGATCTTGACTTGCACCTGGCTGACCAGGCTCTCCCAAATACGCGGGGGGCTAAACATCACTTGCGGGCCGATCTCGCGGATGTCGTGCTGCACGGTGTTCGGCGCTTCGGGGAAGTTGACCTTGAACCCCACATAAAGCCCGCTCGCGACGGTCATCATCTGCTCGCCAATCCAGGCAAGGGGCAAGAAAGAGACGTATTCGTCATCAGGCTCCAAGGGGTCGACGGCCATAAGGTTCTTGGCCATGCTGAGCAGGTTGCGGTGGGTCAACATGGCCAATTTGGGCCGCGAAGTCGTGCCCGACGTAGTAGAGAGGATGGCCAAGTCATTCGCGCGGCCTTCGGCAACCCGTTCTTCATAGAAACCCGGATTGGTCTCGTCAAAGTGACGGCCGATCTCCAGAACCTCGGGGAAGTACATCAAATACGGCTCGGTGTAATTGCGCAGGCCTTTGGGGTCGTAGTAGATGACTTTGCGCACCTGGCCCTGGATCTGGGGCCACATTTCAATGATCTTGTCGACCTGCTCCTGGTCCTCGGCCACGATGAAGGTAGCATCGGAACGGGTGACGATGTCCTGGACTTCGGCGACGATGGAATCCTGGTAGATGCCGACGGATTTGGAGCCCATCGACTGCGCGGCCAGCTCCGCGATCACCCACTCGGGACGGTTATCGCCGATGATGGCCACGGTATCTTGAGGGCGTAGACCGAGCTTATGCAAACCCAAGGCAAAGTGCTTGACGTATTCATACAGTTCGCGCCACGTAATCGGGGACCAGATGCCGTAGATTCGTTCACGCATGGCCACCCGGTCAGGGTGGGCCAAGTAGTGATACCGCAGATACTGGGGCAGCGTTTGCGGTTTTGAGGATGGGGAGGCCATGGTACCTCCGGCAAAAAGGGAGATTAGGATTGGCACGCAGGTCACGGGTTGTGAGGTTATGTAAGGTAGCCTATTCGCCCAGGTAAGCCCGCCGCACTTCGGGATTATCGCGGATCTCTTCAGGTGTGCCCTCGGCAATTTTGCGCCCGAAGCTGAGCACGACGATGCGGTCGCTAATATCCATAACCACGCCCATATCGTGCTCAATGAGCACAATGGTCACGCCGTGCTCCTCGTTTACGTCGAGGATGAAACGGGCCATGTCCTCTTTCTCTTCGGTGTTCATACCGGCCATGGGCTCATCCAGTAGCAAAATGGCCGGCTTCATCGCGAGGGCTCGACCTAATTCCACCCGCTTTTGCAAGCCATAGGATAGGGTACCGACCTGCTTGTAACGAATAGCCTCGATTTCGAGCAAGTCAATGATATCCTCAACAAACTCCCGGAAGTGGATCTGTTCACGTTCTGCGGGCCCCCAATAGAAGAGGCTAGGGAGCAAGCCCGTTTTCATATGCACGTGCGCGCCAGCCATGAGGTTGCCGAGCACGGTCATATGGCGAAAGAGCTCGATATTCTGGAACGAACGGGCCACGCCCAACTTTGCGATCTGGTGAGGTTTGAGCCGAGTTAACTCGTAGGTTTCACCGTCGTTATAAAAGCGAATGCTTCCCCGTTGAGGTTTATACAAACCGCTGATGCTGTTGAGCAGGCTGGTCTTGCCCGCACCGTTGGGGCCAATAATAGCTAGGATTTCGCTTTGATAGACGGTAAACGAAACCCCAGCCAACGCAGCGACCTTACCAAACGCGAGATGTAAATTCTGGACTTCCAGCTGACGTTCCCCGGGTCGCAGGGTACTGCGGTTCAGGGCATGACGAAACCCACGGGGTTGTAACGGCATGGAGGGCTCCTTAAATGCGGGAGTCAGGACGCGGATACGCCGTTCGGGAAACGTGCCAAGACGATATCAGGGTGTCCAAGATTTTACCCGAAGGTCAGGCTTTTGTCAAAAACAAAATCAAGTTCAACGGGTGTTGGCGATTTTCCCAAACGTTGATTGTCCAAATGGGATTCCCAGATATGGAGACCGCGCCCCAGATGTTATGGT